>NZ_JNWJ01000065.1:0-91958 GCF_000716805.1 Streptomyces yerevanensis
CAAGCCCTCGTACTGGACGTACTTGGGCTTGTGCCCGGTGCGGCGAGAGGGCGTGCCGGGCGTCGCGACGGGGCGAACGTTGCCTGCCGGGGCACTAGCTGGGGCCGCCACAGGACGTGGCCCTCAGTCGGCGGACTCCTGGTCTCCCCGTGGTGCGGCTCGCAAGCCGTCGAGCACGATCGCCAGGGAGCGCCGTGGATCCGCGGCTTTGTTGGCGGGGTGGCGCAGGGCGAGGAGTACGCCGCCCAGGACCGCCATGAGGTCGGCGGTGTCGATGTCGGCGCGGACCGTGCCGTCGTCCTGGGCGCGGGCGAGGATGTGGCCGATCTCGTGGCGGAGGTCGGCGGCTGTCGCGGAGACCGTTGTCCGGACCTCGACGCCGGCGCCGGCCAGGGCCTCGATGAGGTCGGCCTTCTCCGCGGCGTCGGCCACGATGCGGTTGAGGATTGTGAACAGGGCCGCTCCGGGGTCGTCGGCGCGGGACGACAGGGTTCGGGCCTCGTCGACAAGGCGCCGGAGGCGCTCGTGGACCACGGCCTCGAAGAGCGCCTCTTTGGTGGGGAAGTGACGGTAGAGGGTGCCCGGGCCCACTCCGGCCCGGCGCGCGAGCTCATCCAACGAGACGGACAGCCCCTCGGTGGCGAAAGCCTGCCTCGCCACCTCGAGGAGCCGGTCCCGGTTGCGGCGGGCGTCGGCGCGCAAGGGGCGGTTCTCCGCCGCCATGTAGGGCTCCTTCCTCAGTCGGTCCGTCCGCTCGAAGCGGGGCGATGTCTCCGGTTATGCTAGCGCCACCGTAACCGGGGCGCAGTCTCCGATTACGGTCCGCGGCACCCCGCTCCCTCACATTGGAGATCTGATGATCCTGGCCGACCAAGAAGTAAAGACGCGTACGGCTTTCCTCGCGCTGGACTTCGCGACCTACATCGTCGAGAACTTCAGCCACGACGCCGCCGTCGCGGAGCAGGCGTCGAACGCCATGGCGTTGGCCCGGGCCGCGGGGCTGCCCGTGTTCCATGTCCTCCACGAGGCGATGCGCGATCAGATCCACCCGCTTCTGGCGCCCGTCGGGGACGAACCCGTGCTGGGCAAGAGCACCCTCGGAGCGTTCGCCACCACCAACCTGCACGAGCTGCTGCGCGCATCCGGCGTCGGCCGGATCATCATCGCCGGTGTGGCGACGTCGGGGACGGTACTGTCCACCGCCCGGTGGGCGTACGACGTCGGCTACGAGGTCGCCGTCTGCGCCGACGCCTGCGCCGACCCCGACCCGCAGGTCCATTCCGCGCTGCTCGACGAGTCCGTCTTCCCGGAGAGCTGGATCGGGCTGTGGCGCATCGCCGGCGTGGTGAAACCGACCGAGATCACCGACCTTCGCCCGTGACCGAAGTGACCTCGCCATTACGCGGTCGCCGTGCAGACGACGAAGCGGCGCCCAGAACCCTCCGGGCGCCGCCGTCCTCGTACAGGCCGCTATTTCGCTACGTTCGGCGAACCCGAAGCCGCCGGTGCAGGCGTGAGCGGCGTAGCCGCCTGGGCCTGCGGGGACGACGTGTTCGCGTACGCCGACGGAGGGGCCATGCCTGCCGTCGGGTCGCCGGCGGAGACCTCGGTGTCCGGCTGGAGTGGGAGGCCGCCCACGATCTGGATGCCGGCCGCGTCGAAGGCCTTCTTGATGCGCCAGCGCAGCTCGCGCTCCACGGACAGGGCCTTTCCGGGCATCGTCTTCGCCGAGACGCGGACGACCATGGAGTCCAGGAGCACGCTGTCGAGGCCGAGGACCTCGATCGGGCCCCAGAGGCGCTCGTTCCAGGGCTCTTCCTTGCTCATCGTCTCGCCGACCTCGAGGATCTTGGCCTTGACGACGTCGAGGTCCTCGTCGGGGCGGACCGTGACGTCGACGCCGGCCGTGGCCCAGCCCTGGGAGAGGTTGCCGATGCGCTTGACCTCGCCGTTGCGGACGTACCAGATCTCGCCGTTGTCGCCGCGGAGCTTCGTCACGCGCAGGCCCACCTCGATGACCTCGCCGGAGGCGACGCCCGCGTCGACCGTGTCGCCGACGCCGTACTGGTCCTCCAAGATCATGAAGACGCCGGAGAGGAAGTCGGTGACGAGGTTGCGCGCGCCGAAACCGATCGCGACGCCCGCCACACCCGCCGACGCCAGCAGTGGGGCCAGGTTGATCTCGAACGTGCCGAGGATCATCAGTCCGGCCGTGCCCAGGATCAGGAAGGACGCGACCGAGCGCAGTACCGAACCGATGGCCTGGGAACGCTGACGGCGGCGCTCGACGTTGACGAGGAGACCGCCAAGGGCGGTGCCGTCGACAGCCTGGGCGGTGCGGTTCATGCGGTCTATCAGCTTGGTGATGGCCCGCCGGATCATCACTCTCAGGACGCCCGCGATCACGATGATCAGCAGGACTCTGAGCCCGATGCTGAGCCACGTCGACCAGTTCTGCTCCACCCAGCTCGCGGCCTCGGTCGCGCTTTCCTGGGCGTCCTGGAGCGATGGCGCCGATGGTTCGTCCGAGGGCTCGGCGATCGACAGGACGGACAAGAACACTGCAGGTACCTCCAGGCGTAGCGGCCCGCCCGCGGCATGGGGGTCACAAGAGGGTCACCGGACGGACAGACTCAACACACTAACGGGGCACCATGTGTGGATCGCCGCAAAGTTCGCGGGAGAGACTGTGCTCACCTGGGGATGAACACGGGGAAGTGAAGACGGTGTGGTCGAAAACACTCCCAGCCCGTTACCGGGACATGGTGGCGCTTCCACCAGGCATGAGGGGAGACTGACTACAGATCGTCCCGGCGCGAGCCACGCGCCGCCGGCGTACAAGGAGGCATCCGTGCCGCATGTCCTGGTCCTCAACGCGTCGTACGAGCCACTCGGCGTCGTACCGCTCCGCCGCGCGCTCGTCCTCGTCCTCGAGAACAAGGCTGTCTGCCTCGAGGAATCCGGCGCCTTCATGCACAGCGCGACCGTTACTGTCCCCGCACCCAGCGTGGTCCGGCTGAAGAGGTTCGTACGGGTCCCTTACCGGGGGCCCGTTCCGCTGACCCGTCGGGCACTGTTCGCCCGCGACGGCGGCCGGTGCATGTACTGCGGTGGCGTCGCAACCAGCGTCGACCACGTCGTCCCGCGCTCCCGCGGGGGTCAGCACGTCTGGGACAACGTGGTGGCGTCCTGCCGCCGCTGCAACCACGTCAAAGCCGACCGCCATCTCTTCGAGATCGGCTGGCGGCTGCGCCACAAACCCGCCCCGCCCTCGGGACTGGCCTGGCGCATCATCGGAACCGGGCATAGGGACCCGCGCTGGCTGCCGTACTTGCAGCCGTACGGCGCGGAGGACGCGATGGCCCGGATCGACGGCATTTCTGCCTGACGAATCCGGGCCTTCGTATTGCGTAAGCGCTCCGCCGGGCCGCGCGGGTGCGCCCACCGGGAGGGTGGGTTCGGTTCATGGGCGACCGCAGGTCCGTCGTGGCTGGTCGCGCCCGCGCGGCGGAGCCGCATATGTCACAGCCCCGCGCCCCTTCGGGGCGCGTCACGCGGCGTCACGGCTCTCCGGGAAGTCCCCTCGTGCCTCCCGGAGAGCCGAGCCATGCCGAGCCGTATGGTCACGCCGCGCTACGTGTAGCGCAGCTCGCCCGGCCGGACCGAGCGCCGCAGCAGCGGGAGTGAGGTCGCCGCGGCGAGCAGGCAGGCCGTGTAGACGGCCACGGGTACGAGCAGCGGCAGCAGTATCGGGATGGCCCTGGCGTCGACGATCACTCCGTATGCGATGTACACCGCCGTACCGCCGATGCCCGCGAGCAGCATCGCGGGGGCCAGCGGCAGCGCGGTCTCGAGCAGCAGCGCCCGACCGAGCACCTTCTGCGGTACGCCGACAGCGGCCTGCGCGGCGAGCCCCCGGCGCCGGGTGGCGAGCGACTCGGCGGTGCCCACGGCGAGACCGCTCAGGCTGATCACCAGCGCGACCAGGACGGCGGCGCCCGCGAGGTTGACGCCGGTGGTGTAGAAGGCCACGTACTCGGGGTCGTAGGGCAGGCCTTCCTGCGGATGGTGCACGGCGTCAAGGAACATCTGCTGTATGCCCATGAAGCCCATACCCACCACCGTCACCAGGAGCACGGCCGCGTGGGTGCGGGCGCCGGCCCAGGGGTCGTCGCGCAGCCGTTCCGCCGCGATCAGCACCGCCGGGTCCTCGGTACGGGCCGCGAGGCGCCGGCCCACCAGGCGGGCCGAGGCACCGGAGAGCCACACCGCGCCCACGCCGGTCACCAGCACTAGGGCGAACACCAGCAGCGGGGCCGTGGCGATCTGGATCGGCCTGCCTCTGCCCATGTCCAGGTACGGACTGACGAAGACGGGAAGCGTCAGGACCATGATCAGCAGCGCCCCCACCAGGAACGAGCGCCCCGGGCGCCGTGTCGGCCTCACCCTGCGTACCCAGCCGAGCGGCGAGGACACCACGCGGCGCAGCGACAGGGCGCTCACCAGCGCACCCAGCGCTGGCACGGCGAACGTCACCAGGGTGATTCCCGCCCAGGCCAGGGCGGTGGGCTCAGTCCACACGCGCAGCATCATCAGCACGCAGAAGACCGTCCCGACCGCCGATCCGACCAGGCAGGTCAGGCCCGCCTCCAGCGCCGTGATCCGCCGCACCTGACGTGATGTGGCCCCGGCGAGCCGCAGGGCCGCCAGCCGCCGGTCGCGGTGCACGGCCCCGATGCGGGCGCACTGCCCGAGGAACCCGAGTACTGGCACGAGCAGGAGCACCAGCGCGATGATCACACCGGAACGGTTGCTGGGGTTGCCCAGCAGCCCGCCGCCGAACGACACCGAATACTGCCCCTGGAGCGAGCCGAGCACGACGGCCCCGAGCGCGAACCCCGTCGCGAGCAGCGCCCCCACCGCCGTCAGCGTGACCCGCCACCACTCCTGTCGGTCCGACCCCCGTGTCAGCAGCCACGCAAGCCGCAGGTCGGCCCTCATCGGGACACCTCCACCACGGCGTGGCCGTCGGCGCCGGCCTCGGAGACGACAGTCCCGTCCCGCAACTCCACCTCACGGTCCGCGTACGCCGCCACCTGCGCGTCGTGCGTGATGAGCAGCACGGCCGTGCCGGACTCCCGGACGGTGTGCACCAGCGCCGTCATCACCTGCTCGCTCGCCAGGGAATCGAGAGCACCGGTCGGCTCGTCGGCGAAGACGACCTTCGGGCCGGTCACCAACGCCCGTGCCATCGACACCCGTTGGGCCTGACCGCCGCTCATCTCGCCCGGTCGCAGCTCCTCCTGGCCGCGTACGCCGAACCGCTCCAGCCATTCGCCCGCCCGCTTGTGCGCCTCGGTCCGCCGTACTCCCGCGAGCATCAGCGGCAGCGCCACGTTGTCGATCGCGGTCAGCTCCGGGATGAGCTGCCCGAACTGGAACACCACCCCGAACTCCGTACGCCGCAGCTCGCTGAGCTGTTTCTCCGGCAGTTGGTCCAGGCGCCGCCCGTCGTAGACCACCGAGCCCTCGTCGGGGCGGACGATCCCGGCCAGGCAGTGCAGGAGCGTGGACTTTCCGCTGCCGCTGGTGCCGGTGACGGCGAGGATCTCGCCGGCGCGCAGTTCGATCGTGGCGCCGCGCAGCGCCTGCGTTCTGCCGTGTGCCTTGGTGAGGGCACGGGCCGCCAGGAGCGGCACTTCGTTACTCATGCTGCGTCGACCTCCGCGGTCAGTGTGGTGAGCCGGGCGGCGGTGGTGTTCATCCAGCGCAGGTCGGCGTCGAGATGGGACAGGGCGTAGTCGGCCGAGAGGACCGTCGCGAGATCGGTGCCCGTGGCGGTCTTGACCGCCGTGAGCTGCCGCATCCGCTCCATGTGTGCGGCGCGCTGGGCGCGCAGGTAGTCGGCCGGGTCCGTCGAGGCGAGGATCGCGCAGACGACCTTGGCGAAGATCTCGTTCGTCACGAAGGGGGCGGGCGGGGTGATCTCGCCCGCCCACTTGGCCAGTTCACGGGCTCCCTCGTCGGTCGACCGGTACCGCGTCCGCTCCGGGCCGCCGGCGGAGTCGGTGCCGTCGACCTCGGCGAGGCCGTCGCGGACCAGGCGTTGCAGGGTCGTGTAGACCTGCCCGTAGGCCAGCGGGCGGGCCTGCGGGAAACGTTCGTCGTGCCGTCGCTTGAGGTCGTAGCCATGGCTCGGCCCACCGGCGAGCAGCCCCAGCAGGATGTGGCGGGTGCTCATGGGGGCCAGTATGTACCCGGTATATGTACTGAGTGAATAGCAGGCAGGAAATCCGCCCAAGACTCGGCCCGACAAAAAGATCCTCGGTAGTAACCCCGGATCCGGGAGAGAATGTGAACACCAACACGTTGCCCACTCGTTTACGTCTGTGTCCGCGCCCGCTGGGTATGGGGCCCCTGACCCCGCACTTTCGACATCTCCAAGGAGGCCCTCGTGGCCGCACCGGCACCGCTTCTGCTCTCGGCCCTGTCCAAACGCCCCGGAGACCGCCTGGAGGACCCCTCCAAACGCCTGGCGGGCCTGCCCGCCGACCCCGACCTGCACCTTTGCGCCTTCAGCGCCGAGGGCCCCTGCGCCGAGGCTCCACTGACCAGTGAGCCGCCGCTGCCCGACGCCGAACCCCTCACCAGCGAACCGCCCCTCGCCGACGCCGCCCCCCTGACGAGCGAGCCCACCTCCACGGGCGCCGCCGCCGGCCTGGACTTCCCGGGGGTCTGATGCCGCTGTCCCGGCTCGCCGCGTTGCACGGCGTCGCCACCTCCTACAGCCCGTCCCCGGACCGTACGGTCGAGGCCTCGGACTCGGCGGTGATCGCCGTCCTCGGCGCGCTGGGCGTGGACGCCCGGACTCCGGACGCCGTCCAGAGGTCGCTCGCGGCCCGCGAGACGGAGCTGCGGGAGCGGCTGCTGCCGCCGACGGTGGTGTGCTGGGGCGGAGCCCCGGCCGTGATCGGCGACCGGGAACCCGCGGCGGACGACCCCGCGCCCACCGCCCGGGCCGGGCGCCCGGGCGGTCCGCTGCCGGCCGCGCTCACCGCACTGCCCGCGGGTACCCGCCTGCGGATCCGCACCGAGCAGGGCGAGACCCGTGCCTCGGCCGAGCAACTCCCATACGGCATCCACGAGTTGGAGGCCACCGCCCCCGACGGCCGCACCGCCCGCGCCCACCTCGTGGTCGCCCCGTCCCGGCTGCCGGCGCCTCCGGGACGTACGTACGGACTGCTCGTCCAGCTCTACTCCCTCCTCTCCCGTCGCTCCTGGGGCATGGGCGACCTCGGAGACCTCGCCGAACTGACGGCCTGGGCAGGGCGGGTGCTCGGCGCCGGATTCGTGCAGGTCAACCCGCTGCACGTGGCCGTGCCGGGTGAGCCCACCGACCCCTCCCCGTACCGCCCCTCCTCGCGCCGCTTCCCCGACCCGGTGCATCTGCGCGTCGAGGACATCCCGGAATTCGCGTACGTCGAGGACCGCGACCGGGTTCGTACGCTGCTGGAGCGGGCCGACCGGCTGCGTGAATCCGTGCTCCACAAAGGCGCGTTGATCGACCGCGACGCCGTATGGGCACTCAAGCGCGAAGCCCTGGAGCTCGTACGCGACGTGCCGCTCGGGCCCGGACGGCGCGCCGCCTACTGCGACTTCCTCGCCGAGGAGGGCGAGGCCCTCGAGGACCACGCCACCTGGTGCGCGCTCGCGGAGAGACACGGCTCCGACTGGCACAACTGGCCGGCCGGCCTGCGTGATCCCCGCTCGCCCGAAACCGCCCGCGCCCGGACCGAGTTGATCGACCGCATCGACTTCCACAGCCGTCTCGTCTGGCTCACCGACAGCCAGCTCGCCACCGCCCAGCGCAGCGCGCGCGACGCGGGCATGCCCGTCGGACTCGTGCACGACCTCGCGGTCGGCGTGCATCCCGGCGGCGCCGACGCCTGGGCGCAACAGGAGTACTTCGCGGCGGGCATGTCCGTCGGCGCGCCCCCCGACGCCTTCAACGCCCGTGGCCAGGACTGGGGCCTGCCCCCCTGGCGCCCCGACCGGCTCGCCGACTCCGGCTACGCCCCCTACCGCCACCTGCTGCGCGCCCTGTTCCGGTACGCCGGCGCCCTGCGCATCGACCACGTCATGGGCCTGTTCCGGCTCTGGTGGGTTCCGCAGGGCGAGGCGCCGACGGAAGGGACGTACGTCCGTTACGACGCTGAAGCCATGCTCGCGATTCTCGTACTGGAGGCCTCGCGCGCCGGAGCGCTGGTGATCGGCGAGGACCTCGGCACCGTCGAACCGGGCGTCCGCGACACGCTGCACGAGCGAGGCGTGCTCGGCACGTCCGTGCTGTGGTTCGAGCGCGACTGGGAGGGCGACGGTCTGCCCCTGCCGCCCGAACGCTGGCGCGCCGACTGCCTCGCCACCGCCACCACCCACGACCTGCCGTCCACCGCGGCCCGCCTCACCGGCGACCACGTCGAACTCCGCGACAGCCTGGGCCTGTTGACCCGCCCCCTGGAGGAGGAACGCGCCGAAGCCGCCGCGGACGCGGGGGAGTGGCTGACCCTGCTGGCCCGCCTGGGCCTCCTCGACGGCCTGGGCGGCGGAGCCGCCGTCTCGGAAGAAGCCGAGATCCAGGCCGTCCACCGCTTCCTGCTCCGCACCCCGGCCCGCATGATCGGCATCTGGCTCCCGGACACGGTCGGCGACCGCCGCCCCCAGAACGTCCCCGGCACCTGGGACCAGTACCCGAACTGGCGCCTCCCGATCGCCGACGCGGAGGGCCGCCCGGTGACGCTGGAGGAACTGGCTGCTTCGCCTCGGCTGCATGCCTTGCTGGATGTGGTGCGAGGGCGGGCGCCGGGTGGCGCGTGAAGGCTGGCGTGTGCGGAGGGTGCTGCGTGACGCCGGGGTTCGAGCCGCGCCCTTAAGGGGCGCGGGGAACTGCGCGACCAACCACCCACGAACCCGCAGCCGCGACACGACTGTCACCCACCACCCCCTGGCGGGGGCCTGGGGGCGCAGCCCCCTCACGCGGCGGAGCCGCACATTGATACAGCCGGGAAGGGGCGGGCCTGGGGAAAGAAACCCCCCGACGGGCACCCCGCGCAAGCGCCCGCCCGAACCGTTCGTTACCGTGGCCCCGTGGACAAGAAGAACGCCCTGCGAGCCGGCGCCGTGGCAGCCGGTACGACGCTGATGATGCTGCTCATGTCGTCCCCCGCCCTCGCGCTGGCCCGCGACGACGGCGACGACCCCGGCCCGGGCCTGAGCGTCGTCGAGACGCTGGGCCTCTTTGTCGTGGCGCCGATCGCGCTCTTCGCGGTCATCGCCGGGCTGACCATGGTCCTGGACAAGTCGACGGACCGGCAGCCGAAGCCGAAGCCCGGGGGCAAGGCGCAGGGCAGGATGCAGGGCGAGGATCAGGTGCAGGCTTCCTGACCTCGGTCCTCTTCGATGGCTAAGGCCGTGGGCTGACCGTGCCCGCGAGCAACTGACGCAACAGGTCGGCCAGTTGGCCGGCCTGTTCTTCGTCGAGCGCCGACAGCGCCTCCGTCTGGAGGGCGAGCCCGGCCTCGACCGCTTCGTCGACCATCGCCAGGCCCTTGTTCGTGAGCGTGACGTGGAGGGCCCGGCGGTCGTGGGGGTCGGGGGACCGGCGCAGCAGGCCGGCCCGTTCCAGCTTGTCGAGCCGCCCCGTCATGCCACCGGTGGTCAGCATCAGCGTGTCCGAGAGCCGGCGGGGCGAGAGGGTGTACGGGGCGCCGGACCGCCGGAGCGTGGCGAGTACGTCGAACTCGCCACGCGAGATCCCGAACCGGGCGTACGCCTTGTCCATCCGGTCGCCCATCGTCCGCGAGAGCTGGTAGACGCGGCCGAACACCTCCATCGCGGCCGTGTCCAGATCGGGCCGTACGACGGCCCACTGGTCGATGATCGCGTCGACGGCGTCCCGGGGGGTCTTGGGCGTGCTGCTCATGGGGCGAGTATCCGTGCCGGGTCGGTCGCTCGCAAGAAAGTAGCTTGACGGAAAGTAGCTTAGAGCTAAGCTACTTACGGCCAAGCTGCTTCAGCCTGCCCTGCCACTCGCGCTGCCCGCCGCCCCCTGGAGCCGGTCATGAACCGCCCCACCACGCTCGCCGCTCCCCTCACCATCGCCCTCACCGCCCTGGCCCCCATCTCCTGGGGCACCACCTACGCCGTCACCACGGAGTTCCTGCCGGCCGACCGCCCCCTGTTCACCGGCCTGGTGCGGGCCCTGCCCGCCGGGCTCGTGCTGCTCGCCGTCGCCCGCAAGCTGCCGAGCGGCGTGTGGTGGTGGAAGGCGGCGGTCCTGGGCGCGCTGAACATCGGTGCCTTCTTCCCGCTGCTCTTCCTCTCCGCGTACCGCCTGCCCGGCGGACTGGCGGCGGTCGTCGGCTCCGTCGGCCCGCTGTTCGTCGCGGGCCTCGCGGCGGTCCTGCTCGGCGAGCGCCCGACTGTCCGTACGCTCCTCACCGGCATCGCGGCGGCCCTCGGCGTCAGCCTCGTCGTGCTCAAGGCGACGGGTGCGCTGGACGTCATAGGGGTCGTGGCGGCGCTCGCCGCGACCGCGTCGATGTCCGCCGGGACGGTGCTCACCAAGAGGTGGGGGCGGCCGGAGGGCGTGGGCCCGTTGGCGCTCACCGGCTGGCAGTTGACCGCGGGCGGCCTGCTGATCGCGCCGGTGGCGCTGCTCGTCGAGGGGGCGCCGCCCGCGCTCGACGGCCGGGCGATCGGCGGCTACCTCTATCTCGCGCTGGCCAACACGGCGGTGGCGTACTGGCTCTGGTTCCGCGGCATAGGCCGCCTCGCCGCCACCCAGGTCACCTTCCTCGGCCCGCTCTCACCGCTGACCGCGGCCGTCGTCGGCTGGGCCGCGCTCGGTCAGTCGCTCGGTCCCGTACAACTGGCGGGCATGGCACTGGCGTTCGCGGCAACGGTGGCGGGTCAGCTCGGGCCGCGTACGAAGATCCGCGAGCGAGTGGGAGTGCCCCCGAGTGGCTCGGTGCTTGCGTCGCACCAGCCCCAACGACCCCTCCGCTCCCCCGCACCGCGCCCTTGACTCCCTGACCCGGCACCTTGAGCCTTGACGAGGCGGTGACCTCGGACCTCCCCCACTCTCGACTTCGTTCGAGCGGGGGGATCCTCAGTGGCCGTCATGAACGCTCGATATCCGTGCGGAAGTGAGGAGTTGGGGGCGTGATCCTCACTGTCGACGAGCTGACGCGGGCGGCGCGGGCGATGGTGGTGGCCCGTCCCGGGGTGGTGCGGATGCGGAGCGTCGGGGAGTCGCGGGCCGGGCGGCCGCTCTGGGTGCTGTCCGTCGGGCGTGGCGAGCGGCAGGTGCTCGCGGTGGCCGGGGCGCATGCCAATGAGCCCGTGGGCGGGGTGTCCGCGCTGGCCCTTGCCGAGGAGTTCGTACGCGCCCCCCGTGTCCTCGAAGAGTGGGACTGCACCTGGCACTTCCTGCTCTGCCTGGATCCGGACGGTGCCGCCCTCGTCGAGCGCCGGTTCGCCGAGCGGCCCACGCTGGAGGAGTACTACCGGGGTTTCTACCGGCCCGCCTTCGCCGGGCAGCCGGAGTTTCCGCCCGTCGAGGCCGATCCGCGTCCGGCCCTGCCGGAGTCCCGTGCGCTCACCCGGCTCCTCGACGAGCTGTGTCCCGTCGTGCAGTTCTCGCTGCACGGGGTCGAAGCAGGCGGATCGTTCCTGCAACTCACCCGTCCCGTGCCCGGCGCACCGGACGCCTTCCGTGCCGTAGTGGCGGAGCTCGAAATACCCCTGGAATACCGGCCGTTCGACGGTATGGGCTGGTTCGTCGACAGCCCCGGCGTGCTCGTACGACCCGACGGCAGCCCGGCCGACGAACGCGACCCGTCCGGCTACACCTCCCGTTCCACCTGGACGTACCCGTTGCGGCACGGCACCGTGTCGGCCGTCGTCGAGGCGCCCCTGTGGAGCGTGGCGGCCGTGAGCGACCCGAGCCGCGTCGCCGACCCCGGACGGGAGATCGACCGTGCCTCGGAACTCCTGCTCAGCCGTTCCAAGCAACTGGAGGAAGTACTCGGCCCGTTGGCCGACCGGCCGCCCCGGGACCCCGCCCGTCTGCCGTTCTACACGGCCGCCCGCGAGCTCATGGACATCAGCCCCGGCGTGGTCGACACCTGGACCACGCATGACGCCCGTGGCCTCGGCGACGCCGGACTCGCCACCACCGTCGGCAATTCCGTCTCCCTCGGCATCGCGGCCCGCCGCATCCCGCTGCGCGCGGCGGCGATGATGCGGGGTGCCTTCGGCGAGGCGGCGACGGGTACGGCCGCCATCGAGGCCCTCGACGCCCTGGTGAGCGACTGGAGCCGCGAGCTGGACGCCACGTTCGACGCCCGCTGGGTGCCGGTCCACCGTCAGACCGCGCTGCACACCCGCACCATGCTCCGGCTGGCAGGGCAGCTCCTGGAGACGTGAAGGGGGCGCCCGGTACGGCACCGAGCGCCCCCAACCGCGTACGGACTACTGGCTACTACTCCTGCGCGGAAGCCGCGTCCGCCGCCTGCGCCTTCAGCGCACGCTCCACGCCCGAGCGGGACTCCGAGACCAGCCGGCGCAGCGCCGCGTTGGGCTCGGCGGAGGCGAGCCAGGCGTCCGTCTTGTCCAGGGTGTCCTGGGAGACCTGGATGGACGGGTAGAGGCCGACCGCGATCTGCTGGGCCATCTCGTGGGAGCGGGACTCCCAGACGTCCTTGACCGCCGCGAAGAACTTCTCCGTGTACGGGGCGAGCAGTTCGCGCTGGTCGGTCTGCACGAAGCCGCCGATCACCGCTTCCTGCACGGCGTTCGGCAGCTTGTCGGACTCGACGACCGAGGCCCAGGCCTCCGCCTTCGCCGCCTCGGTCGGACGGGAGGCCCGCGCGGTCGTCGCGTGGCGCTCACCGGCGGCCGTCTTGTCCCGCTCGTACTCGGCGGTGATCTCCGCCTCGTCGAACCGGCCCGCCGCCGCGAGCCGCTGCACGAACGTCCAGCGCAGCTCGGTGTCCACGGCCAGCCCCTCGATGGTCTCGCTGCCGCTGAGCAGCCCCTCCAGGAGATCCAGCTGCTCGGGCGTACGGGCCGTCGCCGCGAAGGCGCGCGCCCAGGCCAGCTGGTGGTCGCTGCCGGGCTCGGCCGCACGCAGGTGCTCCAGCGCGGCCACGGTCCAGCGGGTCAGGCCGCTCTCGCGCCAGGCAGGGTCCGCGTACAGGTCGAGGGCCAGCTTCACCTGGCGGTGCAGCGACTGCACCACGCCGATGTCGGACTCCTTGCCGATGCCGGACAGCACCAGCGAGAGGTAGTCGCGGGTGGCGAGCTCCGCGTCGCGCGTCATGTCCCAGGCCGAGGCCCAGCACAGGGCGCGGGGGAGGGACGCCTCGAAGTCGCCCAGGTGCTCCGTGACGAAGGCCAGCGACTGCTCGTCGAGGCGGACCTTCGCGTACGAGAGGTCGTCGTCGTTGAGCAGTACGACGGCCGGGCGGCGCTTGCCCACCAGCTGCGGGACGGCGGTCAGTTCACCGTCGACGTCCAGCTCGACACGCTCATCACGCAGCAACTTGCCGCTGTCGTCGTCGAGGTCGTAGAGGCCGATCGCGATGCGGTGCGGGCGCAGCGTCGGCTCACCCTTCGCGCCCGCGGGCAGGGCCGGGGCCTCCTGGCGGATGGCGAAGGAGGTGATGACGCCGTTCGCGTCGGTCTCGATCTCGGGACGGAGGATGTTGATACCGGCGGTCTGGAGCCACTTCTCGGACCAGTTCCCCAGGTCACGCCCGCTGGTCTCCTCCAGCGCGCCGAGAAGGTCGGACAGCCGCGTGTTCCCGTACGCGTGCGCCTTGAAGTACGCCTGCACGCCCCGGAAGAACTCGTCCATCCCGACGTACGCGACGAGCTGCTTCAGTACGCTCGCGCCCTTCGCGTACGTGATGCCGTCGAAGTTGACGAGGACGTCGTCCAGGTCGCGGATCTCGGCCATGATCGGGTGCGTGGACGGGAGCTGGTCCTGGCGGTACGCCCACGTCTTCATCTGGTTCGCAAAGGTGGTCCACGAGTGCGGCCACCGGCTGTCGGGGTGGTACGCCTGGCAGGCGGCCTCGGCGTAGGTGGCGAACGACTCGTTCAGCCACAGGTCGTTCCACCACTCCATGGTCACGAGGTCGCCGAACCACATGTGCGCCAGCTCGTGCAGGATCGTCGAGGCGCGCATCTCGTACGCCGCGTCCGTCACCTTCGACCGGAAGACGTACTGGTCGCGGAGGGTGACCGCGCCCGCGTTCTCCATCGCGCCCGCGTTGAACTCCGGCACGAAGAGCTGGTCGTACTTCTTGAACGGGTACGCGTAGTCGAACTTCTCCTGGAACCACTCGAAGCCCTGCCGCGTGACCTCGAAGATCGCGTCCGAGTCCAGGTACTCGGCGAGGGAGGGCCGGCAGTAGATGCCGAGCGGGACGGTCTGCCCGTCCTTCTCGTACACGCTGTGGACGCTGTGGTACGGGCCGACGATCAGCGCGGTGATGTACGAGGAGATCCTCGGCGTCGGCTCGAAGATCCAGATGTCGTCCTTGGGCTCGGGCGTCGGCGAGTTGGAGATGACGGTCCAGCCCGTGGGCGCCTTCACGGTGAACTGGAAGGTGGCCTTCAGGTCGGGCTGCTCGAAGGACGCGAACACGCGGCGGGCGTCCGGGACCTCGAACTGCGTGTAGAGGTAGGCCTGTTGGTCGACGGGGTCGACGAACCGGTGCAGTCCCTCACCGGTGTTGGTGTACGCGCAGTCGGCGACGACCCGCAGGACGTTGCGGCCATCGAGGATGCCCGGGAGGGCGATACGCGAGTCCTTGAAGACCTCGTCCGCATCGAGGTGGTCACCGTTGAGGGTGACCTCGTGGACGGTCGGGGCCACCAGATCGATGAAGGACTGCGCGCCGTTCTCGACCGAGTCGAAGCGCACGGTGGTCACGGACCGGAAGGTGCCTCCCTCCTGCGCGCCGGAGAGGTCGAGATCGATCTCGTACGAGTCAACGGTGAGCAGCTTCGCCCGCTGCTGCGCCTCTTCACGGGTCAGGTTTGTGCCAGGCACGCGGTCATCTCCTCGGTGCGGTCCTCGTATGTAACGGTTCAGCCATCCTTCCACGGGAGCTGTGTGTAAGGCGATGTCCGTTTCCCGCCGGTGCCCTGGCCGGGCGGAGGTCAGCCTGGACTGCATGACCAGCTATCACGCACGTCCCATCGAACCGGCCGCCCTGAAGGAGCTGCGCGCCACGGACGACGCGGGCCGTCCGATGGCCCCCTTCGTGGACGACGAGGGCGGAGCCCCACTCCGCTGCTGCCTGCGCCGCAGCGAGCCGGGGGAACGGATCGCCCTCCTCTCGTACGCCCCGCTGCGCCGCTGGGCGGCGGAAACGGGCGCCGACCCGGGGGCGTACGACGAACGAGGTCCGGTCTTCGTCCACGCCGACGATTGCGGCGGCCCCGACTCGACCGGCCACCCCTTCACCGGCGCTCACCGCGTCCTGCGGCGCTACTCGGCGGAGGGCCGCATTCTCGGCGGGCGGCTCGTGGACTCGTCGGAGAGCTTCGACGAGGCCTTCGCGGAAGCGTTCACGGACCCGGAGGTGGCGCTCGTCCATGTGCGGGCCGTGGAGTACGGGTGCTTCCTCTACGAGGTGCGCCGAGACTGATGGGGTAGGCGGGTTTCGCCATCCTTCCACGCCACCTCGCGTTCACTCGATAGTGCGGTAATGCAGTTGCTGTGGATCACTGGGACACCGCCGCCTCTACGCTCCGGTCCGGAAGGAGGGGGCATGCGAAGCGAAACCTGGCACGAACTGCTGCGCTTCCTGGAGACGCTGCCCGAACTCGACCAGCTCAGGATCGAGCTCATCGATGGGAAGATCGTCATGCGGGCATCCGCGGCGCCCTTCCACAATCGCATCGTGTCCCACCTGGCCGCGCAGCTCGGACAGAGGGACTGGGACGCCTTGCCTGGGCAGACCCTGATCTCCGGCTCACCTGGCTTCGAGCCGAAGGCCGACCTGACCGTCACGACCTTCGAGAAGATCGCGGACAACCGGAACCCGCTGCCCGCCGACCGCGTCGACCTGGTCGTCGAGGTGGTCTCGACGGACAAGGACAGCGACTACATCAAGAAGCGCATGTGGTACGCGATGAGCGAGATCCCGCTCTACCTGCTCGTCGACCCGAACGACGGCAGCATGGAGCTGTGCTCCGATCCGGATCCGCACAAGCTCCGCTACCGCACATCGGACCCGTTCGCCTTCGGTGACCCCATCGAGCTTCCGGATCCGTTCGGCTTCAGCCTGGACACCACGCAGTTCAAGCTCTATCCGCCGAAGCCTCGCCGATGAGTGGTTCGGGAAAGCCGGACGCCGGCGGAGCAGACAAGGGGCGATCCTGGCGCGAGGTACGTGCCGAGGCGTTCGAGCGCTATCCGGAGCTGGATTCCGCCCAGGCCCGGCTTGACCGGGCCAGGATGCGGGCCGAGAACGTGGCTCGCATTCGTGGACACGAGCTGAGTCAGCGCGAGGAATGAGGAGCGGGGCGGTCACCGTACGGTGGCCGCCCCGCTCCTCGTACGGGCAGGCGTCAGCCCTTGAGTTCCGCCGCCACCAGCTCCGCGATCTGCACCGCGTTCAGCGCAGCGCCCTTGCGGAGGTTGTCGCTCGAGACGAACAGGGCGAGGCCGTTTTCCACCGTCTCGTCCGTGCGGATGCGGCCTACGAAGGACGGGTCCTGGCCGGCGGCCTGGAGGGGGGTCGGGATATCGGACAGGGCGACACCCGGGGCGCCTGCCAACAGCTCCGTCGCGCGCTCCACGCTCAGCGGACGCGCGAAGCGGGCGTTCACCTGGAGGGAGTGGCCGGAGAAGACCGGGACTCGTACGCAGGTGCCGGAGACCTTCAGCGCCGGGATCTCCAGGATCTTGCGGGACTCGTTGCGGAGCTTCTGCTCCTCGTCCGTCTCGTTCAGGCCGTCGTCGACGATCGAGCCCGCCAGGGGGAGGACGTTGAAGGCGATGGGGCGCTTGTAGACCTGCGGCTCGGGGAAGTCGACCGCCGAACCGTCGTGCGTCAGCTTGTCCGCGTCCGCGATCACCTTTTGCGCCTGGCCGTGCAGCTCGGCCACGCCCGCGAGGCCGGAACCCGACACCGCCTGGTACGTGGCGACGACCAGCGCCTCAAGGCCCGCCGCCTCATGCAACGGCTTCAGTACCGGCATCGCGGCCATCGTCGTGCAGTTCGGGTTCGCGATGATCCCCTTGGGGCGGTTCACGATGGCGTGCGGGTTCACCTCGGACACCACCAGGGGTACGTCCGGGTCCTTGCGCCAGGCGGAGGAGTTGTCGATCACGACCGGGCCCTGCGAGGCGACCTTCTCGGCCAGCGCCCGCGAGGTCGCGCCGCCCGCCGAGAAGAGCACGATGTCCAGGCCGGAGTAGTCCGCCGTGGAAGCGTCTTCCACCGTCACACCGTCGAGTACCGACCCGGCCGAGCGGGCCGAGGCGAACAGACGCAGCTCCGAGACGGGGAAGTCCCGCTCCACGAGGATCCTGCGCATGACCGTGCCGACCTGACCGGTGGCTCCGACGATTCCTACCTTCACGGCGACTCCCTCTGCCTGTGCATAGCTGTGCTGTGCGTCGATGGGCGGCGTTCCATCATGCGTCCCACCCCGGCCCGCCTGTCCAATCCTTTGTGCTCCTGCCCGAGGAGTGGGACGGTGTGCGCCCGCACGACGTGACGTACGTCTCGGCCGAACGTTTTGGCCCGCACCGGCGTCGTAGAGGCAGGGCGAGGGGAGGGGTGGCTGTGCTGCGCAGAAAAAGCCGCCGCGGCCAGGGGAGCGATGGCCTGGGGAGCGACGCTCCGGCGGACGATCCGCTGGACGCGGCCCAGGAACGCCGGGTGCGAGCGGTGCTCGCGCTCGGCGGCGTACCGCAGGCGGACCTGCCGGACGGGGTGCAGCAGGTCCGCCTGCGGCTCCTGGAGCGGGCCGCGCGCGGGGCGGAGGCTCCGCGCGACGTGTCCGCGTGGGCGGCGGTCGTGGCGTCGAACCTGGCGATGGACTGGCACCGGGCCAGGCGCCGCCAGGAACGGATCGGGGAACGTCTCGCCGCCCTGCGGCAGTTGGACCATGTGGACGCCTCGGGCGACGACACGAAGGTGCTCTCGCTCGCCGTGGCCCAGGGCCTGGACGAGCTGCCCGACGCCCAGCGGCAGATCCTCGTCCTGCGCTTCTACGCCGATCTGCCGGTCCGCGGGATCGCCGAGGAGCTCGGCATCCCGGAGGGCACGGTCAAGAGCAGGCTGCACACGGCGGTCCGCGCGCTGCGCGCCCGCCTGCACGAGGACGAGGTGGTGTGACGTGGCCGAGTACGAGGGCGAAGGCGATGCGCGAACCGACGCGCTGCTGGCCGCGATCACCGATGAACCGCTGCCCCAAGAGGCCCTGGACGATCCGGAGTTCATGGCGGAGCACCGGTCGGCGAAGGCGGACGTGGCGGCGCTGCGCGAGCAGCTGCTGTTCATGGGGGACGCGCTGGCCGCGGAGAGCGAGCGGTCCCAGGCGGAACCCGCGCCGGCCAGGACGGCGAAGCCGCCCAGACGCGCCGCGCGATCATGGCAGCCCCGGCGCTACGCCGGCCTCGCCCTGGGCGCCCTCGTGGTCGCCATGGGCACCACGCTGCTCGGCGGGCTCGTATGGCTCGGCGTCCAAAATGGTGGCGGGGGTGACGCCGGCGCGAGCTCCGCCGATTCCGGCGCCGGCCGGGCCGAAACCGGCAGCGGCGACGACACGGCCGCGGACGGCAAGGACATGTACTCACCCGAGATGCACATCGCGTGCTCGAAGGTCCTCGTCGAGGGGACCGTACAGAGCATCACACCCACTGCCGACGGGAACGTACGCGTCGCACTGAAGGTGAAGCGCTACTACCGGCCCGAGCAGTCGGTGACGGACCACCCGACGATCACCGTCACGCTGCTCGCCAGTGCGAGGCAGGACCTGAAGGTCGGTACGTACACCCTGGTCAGGGTGCCGGTGTACCCGCAGGACCGGCAGGACTGGGAGACCGGCTGGGGTGTCGGCGACGCCCGCAAGGGCATTCTGGACGCGCTGCCCGGGGCACAGGGGCTGAAGTGCCCGGCCCCACAGCAGAACGGCGGCTGACGGCAACAAAAGGGGCGGGCGCCCGGTTACCCACCGGACGCCCGCCCACAGTCGTACAGAACCCGAGAACTACGGCGTGACCTTCTCGATCAGCACGCTGCCCGTGCCCGCGGCCGTACCGCGCGCGTTCACGAGCTGTACCTGGCCGAAGAACTCGCGACCCTCGGGCGCCGCGGCAGCCGCGACGATCGAGCCGGAGAACGTAGCCGAGTCGCCCGTACCGAGCGACACCTGCGTGTCGTCGGTCTCGATCGTGCCGAGCGCGGCCGAGAAGAACACGTCACGGTAGTCGTACTCCGTGGTGCCGCCCGGGACCGCGTAGCCCTGGACCTCCACGGTGTACGTACCGGCGGCGGGCTTGGCGATCGTCACCGACTCCTCCGAGTCGGCGTCGGCCGCGCTGCCCACCTGGTTGCCGGCCGCGTCGAACACGTACAGGTCGAGGTCGGCGTTCGCGACCGACGGGTTGCCGATGGTCACGTTCAGCGACTCGGCGCCCGCGGGCACCTCCACCGTGCTGGTCTGCGCGGCGCCCTCGGCGATGGTCGGCCGCTCGTTCTTGGCGGAGCCGAGCGGGCCGCCCGCGAGCTTGCCCTCGACCGGCTCCAGCGTGTTCGTCACCTTCCAGGAGGCGTCGGTCGGGGTGCCGACCTTGGCCTCGGGGATGGTCACGAGCTCCGGGTCGAAGGTCGCGCCCAGGACGGCGACGTCCAGCTTGTACGGGTTGTCGAGCAGCGGCGACGTACGGCGCGACTCGACCTCGATCTCCCAGACGCCCGGCTGCGGGTC
The DNA here is from genome assembly GCF_000716805.1 of Streptomyces yerevanensis. Classification (NCBI taxonomy): domain Bacteria; kingdom Bacillati; phylum Actinomycetota; class Actinomycetes; order Kitasatosporales; family Streptomycetaceae; genus Streptomyces; species Streptomyces yerevanensis. The sequence goes on from NZ_JNWJ01000065.1 coordinate 20,020, forward strand.
GGTGTACGAGCGCAGGTCGGGGCGGCAGGGCTTGCTGTCCGGGCTGGTGAAGTTGTTGTAGCAGTCCAGCGAGGCCGACGGGTCGAGCTGAACACCGTACGGGTGGATGGAGTGGAACCGGGTCTGGCTCTTGTCCTTCAGCCCGCTCATCCGGACCTCGAGGGTCTTGGCGCCCTCGGGGACGGTCACGAAGTACGAGTCGTTGCTGTTGCGCTGCACCGAGCCCGACGCGGAGAAGGAGTACTTCAGCGGGGCCGAGACCACGACCGTCGACATGACCTGGTGGTCGATGCCCTCGGTGCGCGGGTCGTCGACCTCGAGGATCGCGCTCTTGATGCCGGCCGAGGACGGCTTCGCGGAGACCTTCACGGTGACCGGCTTGTTCAGCGGCAGCGACACCTCGTCGGAGCTCTCGATGCGGAACGTCTTGCCGCTGTTGTTCTCCAGGTGCAGCTCGTGCCGCAGCGCGCTGTCCGGGCCGGACGTACGGGTGATCGTGATGTCGTACGTCTTCTTCTGGCCGGCCTTGAGCCCGCCCTCACGGTCGTAGAGGCCCGTGCCGAAGCCCGGGGTCTTGAGCGCCTCGTCGATGGCGGTGTCGACCGGGGCCTTGACCGTGTACTCGTGCGCCGTGGCGCCCTTCTGGATGGACTTCCACGCGTCGACGATGTTCATCCGGCCCACGCCCTCGGTGTACGCCTGGACACCGCTGATGTGGTCGGCGGTCGACGTCAGCGCGGTGCGCAGCTTCGCGGGCGTCAGGTCGACGCCCTTCTCCTTCGCGGCGGACAGCAGCAGTGCCGAGGCGCCCGTGGCCTGCGGGGAGGACATCGAGGTGCCGTTGAGCATCTGGTAGCCGGGCGGCAGCGTGTAGCCCGCCTCGGGGGCTATGACGCCGGGCAGCCAGGTCTGCGCGGTGTTGACCGAGGCGCCGGGCGCGACCAGGGTCGGGGTGAAGCCGCCGTCCTCACGCGGGCCGCGCGAGGAGAAGGGGAACATGGCGTACTTCTTCTCCACGGCCGAGCCGTAGTTGGACGCCCAGGTCTCCTTGGAGATGGCCGCACCGACCGAGATGACCTTGTCGGCGAGGCCGGGGTCGCCGATGGTGTTGGCGCCGGGGCCGGAGTTGCCCGCGGAGATCACCAGCTGGACGCCGTACTCGTCGATGAGACGCGTGTAGAGCTCGGCGCGCGCGTTGTTGCCGTCGTTCAGGGCGGGCAGGCCGCCGATCGACATGTTGACGATGTCGACGCCGCGCTTCGTCACGAGGTCGATCATGCCCTCGGCGAGCGCGACGTTGGTGCAGCCGGGCCCGAACTCGCAGGCACGGGACGAGACGAGCTTCGCACCCGGGGCGGCGCCGTTCATCTTGCCGCCGAACAGGCCCTTCGCCGCGGTGATACCGGCGACGTGCGTACCGTGCTCGCTCGATATGAGGCCGATGTTGACGAAGTCGGCCTTCTTGCCGACCCAGTCACCGCCCAGCGGGTCGGTCGGCACGTCCTTGCGGATCTCGACGACGAACGGCTGCCGCTCGGCGACGGCGGTCGACGGGTCGTCGGTGCCGAAGTAACCGATCTGATAGCCGTCCTTGTACGGCTTCATCGCGGTGTCGTCGGTGAAGTCGTTGTTGCCGTTCACATCGACGGTGACCGTGCCGGCCGCGTCGTACAGGACGCCCCAGGTGTCGGTCTTGTCTCCGTCGCGGTTCACGTCACCGGCGGCGTCACCGCCCGCCGTGACGGACTCCCGGAACAGGTTGATCTTGTACGCGCCCGAAGGCGCCGCCCACGTCTGCCCGTTGAAGGTGAAGGTGGGCCCGGACACGGAGGTCGACATCAGACGCCAGCTGCCGTCGCCGTCGACGATCGGGTCGGTCGAGGTCACCCAGTCGACGATCTTCCGCTCACCGGTGGTCGTCTTCTGCAGCGCTGGGTGGGCGAGGTCCACACCGGAGTCGAGGATGCCGATGGTGATGCCGCGGCCGTCCGCCTTCGGGTTCTTCTTCACGAAGTCGACGGCGCCCGTCTCGAAGGACGGGTTGTACGGGTTCTCGGCCGGGGTGTTCTTGTCCGGGGCCGGGTAACTCTTCGCCTGGGCCTCGGCCTTGGCGCCCTTGGCCCCGTCGGCGCCCGGAGTCGGGTCCTCACGGATGATCTCGTGGCGCAGGTCGATGCCGTGCACGGAGGAGAGCTTGGCGGCGGCGTCGACGGCGGCCTCGGCCCTGGCGGTGGGCACGGTGGCGCGGACGTAGCCGAGCTTGTCGTAGGTGCGGCCCACGGAGCCGCCCTTGACCGCGTCCAGCTGGTCGGCGACCTTCTCGGTCTCACCGGGCGCGGTGGCGATCATCATCGTGACGTTCTTCGCACCGTCGGCCTGGGCCTCGGCAAGCAGGTCGGCATCGGCCGAACCGAGCTTGTCGTCGGCGGACTTGAGAGCCGGGTCGGTTGCCGCACGGGCAGCCGGGTCGTCCGCGGAGAAGGCCATGGGTATCGGCCCCGTCGCGGAGAGTGCGGCCACCAGGCCTGCGGCCACGGCAATTCTGGCCACGTGTCTCGCGCCTCTGATCGGAGTGCGCTGAGGCTCGGGAGTGGGGGTCATCAGCATCCCTGTTAGGTAAGGACGAGCATGAGTCCGGTATGTGAACCCGGATGACCGCTCAGCTTTACGTAAGAGATGCATGTTTGGGGAGAGTCGACAGGTACGCGAGAGTAAGTTGGCGCAATCCCGCCATGCGCCATGGAGTTGATAGGGCGTCATAAGCGGACGTGTCCGGGATGCGGTGAGGGTGCCCCGTTCTCGAGCGCAGTCGAGAGTGGGGGAGCGACCAGTCGCAGACGACCCGCAGCCGTCGTACTGCTCAGCTCTCCTTCACTCGCGCGTAATGGCGGGACGCCTTCGCCCGGTTACCGCAAACCGCCATCGAACACCAGCGTCGCGTCCCGTTCCGCGAGGTGTCGAAGAAGTGCAGGATGCACGCCTCGTGCGCGCAGGCACGGATGCGATCGGGGGCCGTGCTCAGCAACTCCAGGTAGTCGCGCGCCGCGAGCCATGCAGGGCCCCAGGACTCGTCACCGAACTCCACGCGCTCGCCCGGCCCTTCGGTGGTGAGCGTCGCCCGGATCCGGCCGTGCGAGAGGACTGCGTCGACCGGCCCGGCGCCGTCCGCGTCCAGCGGGCCGTCGACGACCGCCCGCAGGGCGTCCCGGGCCCCCAGTGCATGGCGCAGCGTCGCCTCATCGGCGGCGAAGCGGTCGAGCCCGTTCGCGGCCAGCCACACGCTCAGCCCGTCGGTGTCCACGAGCAGGTCCTGCGCGACGCCTTCGTACATCCAGCGCGTGTTGAGCAGGTCGAGGGAGAGCGGCTCACCGGTGAGCGGACGCGGATCGCGAGCGGCGGACATCTGAGGGCTCCCTTCCCTGCTAACCGGTAAAGAGTACTTGACCGGTTGCGCCCTACGTATCTAACCGCTAATGTCCATTACACAGGTTAGTCCGCAAGGGGCGGGCAGCCGTCGACGAAGGGGTGTGCCATGTCGGCAACCAGCACGCTGCGCACCGGCCACATAGGCCTCAATGTCACGGACCTCGACCGCTCGCTCGCCTTCTACCGGGACCTCCTCGGCTTCGGGGTACTCGCCGAGGGGAAGGAGGAGGGCCGCCGGTTCGCGTTCTTCGGCGAGGACGGCCGCCCGACGCTGACGCTGTGGGAACAGGCCGGCGACGGCTACGACGCGGGACGCGCCGGTCTCCACCACCTCGCCGTGGAGGCCGACACGGTCGAGCAGGTCCGCGAGTACGAGACGGCGCTGCGCGCACACGGCGTCGACTTCGCGTACGACGGTGTCGTCGCCCACGGCGAGGGCGCGGCCTCGGGCGGCATCTTCTTCCACGACCCGGACGGCACCCGCCTGGAGATCTACGCGCCGAGCGGCGCCGAGGAGGCTCCGGCGCCTTCTGGGGCCGCTCCGACCTGCGGTTTCTTCTAAGAGGAGTGGACTCAGTGGCTGCGTACGACCAGGCCGCGTATGGCCAGGCCGTGTACGACCCCTACCACTCCGGCTCACGCGCCGTGCAGGACCGTGTCGGTGTGCGCGAGTCCGCCGATCACGTCGGCCGGTCCATCGGCCAGGGCATCAGGCCGGTGGCCGCCGCCTTCCTGGAGCTCCAGCCGATGCTGGTGCTCGGCACGGCGGACGGGGCGGGCCGCGTCTGGGCCTCGCTGCTCACCGGAGCCCCCGGGTTCGTCAGGGCCACGGGCCCCCGGCAGATCTCGGTCGCCGGCGGTCTCCACGAGAGCGACCCCCTCGCGGACGCGCTCGCGGCCGGCGCCCCGGTCGGCACCATCGCGCTCGACCCGCGCACCCGTCGCCGTATGCGCCTCAACGGACGGGCGCGCCCCACACCGCGCGGCTTCGCGGTCGAGGCCGACCAGGTGTTCTCCAACTGCCCCAAGTACCTGCAGAAGAGGGAGCGTTACGAGGAGGTGGAGCGCCCGTCCTCGGACGCCGTCCGAAGGGGTGTCCAACTCACTGACGAACAGCGGACCTTCATCGAAACAGCCGACACCTTCTTCCTCGCCACCGTTCACAGCCAAGGTGCCGACGCCAGCCATCGCGGCGGCAACCCCGGCTTCGTACGGACCGATTCGCCGGACGAACTGAGCTGGCCGGACTACTCGGGCAACTCCATGTTCCTCACGCTCGGCAACCTCACGGCCGACCCGCGCGCCGGGCTGCTCTTCCTCGACTGGACCACCGGCACCACGCTCCAGCTCACCGGTACGGCCCGCACCGAGTTCGCCCCGGACGGGGAGCGCACGGTCCGCTTCACCGTCACCGAGGCCGTCGAGACGCCCGGAGCAAGCCCACTGCGCTGGTCGGCGCCCGAGTACTCACCGGCCAACCCACCGCTGCCGTAACGTGCCGCCCTTGATGTTGGAGATCTGCGGCTGGGCCATGCCCGTCCGGCGCGCCGGACGGGCATGGCCCGCCTGCCCCGCGCGCTACCAGGTCTAATCGCAGTGAGCACGATGCACCGTGCTCAGTGCACCGGGCTTTAGCCCGGTGGTGAAGCGATTCTGAGAAGTGCTCTGACCCGCGCCGCGCGCACGGGTCCGCACTGTCGACCTCAGCTCAGACGGGCCGGTTCTGCTGCTCGATGTACTGCTTCACGATCGACAGTGGAGCCCCGCCGGCCGACCCGGCGAAGTACGAGCCGGACCACAGCCGCTGTGCCCGCCAGTAGTGCCGGACCAGTTCCGGATACTCCTGGCGGAGCCTGCGGGAACTGACGCCCTTGAGGCTGTTGACCAGCTTGGACAGGGCAACCTTCGGCGGGAAGTTCACGAGCAGGTGGACGTGGTTGTTCTCGCCGTTGAACTCGACCAGCTCGCATTCGAAGTCGGCGCAGACGGCCCGCATGATCTCTTCCATGCGCGTCAGGTGGGCGTCCTCGAAGACCTTGTGCCGGTACTTCGTCACGAAAACCAAATGCGCGTGAAGGACGAAGGCGCAGTGCCGACCAGTACGAATGTTCTGATACTCAGTCATAAACCACCTTTAGTACGGTGATCGGTATGCAGCTGAGGTACAGCTTCCGCCTGTACCCGAACGGCCCTCAGCGCTCAGCGCTGGCCAGGGCGTTCGGGTGCGCGCGAGTGGTCTACAACGATGCGCTCCGCGCCCGTGAGACCGCCCGCGCCGCAGGCGAGGCGTTCCCGAAGACCGGGGACCTGTCCAAGCTGCTGATCACCGAGGCCAAGCTCACCGAAGAGCGCGCATGGCTCGGCGAGGTGTCCGCCGTCGTCCTCCAGCAGTCCCTGCGGGACCTGGACACCGCATACCGGAACTTCTTCGACGGGCTGAAGGGCAAGCGCCCGCGCATGGGAGCGCCCCGGTTCAAATCCCGCAAGGACAACCGGCAGGCCGTACGGTTCACCGCGAACGCCCGATGGAAGATCACCACCGGCGGGGACCTGTCCCTGCCGAAGATCGGCGACGTGCGGGTCAAGTGGTCCCGCAACCTCCCCTCCGTGCCGTCCACGGTGACCGTGATCAAAGACGCTGCCGGGAGATACTTCGCGTCCTTCGTTGTGGAGACCGACCCCCAGACGCTGCCCGACGTGGCATCCGCCGTCGGCATCGACCTGGGCCTCGGGCACTTCGCGGTCCTCTCCGACGGCACGAAGATCGACGCTCCGCGCTTCCTGCGCCGGGCCGAGAAGAAGCTCAAGAGGGAACAGCGCCGCCTGTCCCGCAAGGCCAAGGGATCGAAGAACAGGGACAAGGCCCGCATCAAGGTCGCCCGCGCTCACGCGCAGGTGGCCGACGCACGGCGCGAGTTCCACCACCAGCTCTCAACGAGGATCATTCGCGACAACCAAGCGATTGCCGTTGAGGACCTGGCGGTGAAAGGGCTCGCCCGTACGCGCTTGGCCAAGTCCGTCCACGATGCGGGATGGTCCGCGTTCGTGACGATGCTGGAGTACAAGGCCGCGAAGTTCGGCCGCGGCTTCCTTCGCATCGGACGGTACGAGCCGACCTCCCAGGTCTGCTCGCAGTGCGGCGTCAAGGACGGCCCCAAACCCCTGCACATCCGCGTGTGGGAATGCGGGGCATGCGGGGCCGTCCTCGACCGGGACATCAACGCGGCGGTCAACGTCGCCAAGGCCGCCGGACTGGCGGTGTCAGCCTGTGGAGCGCAGGTAAGACCGGTATTCGTACCGGGACCGTTATCCCGCAGCTCAGCTTGCTTGCCGACAGGCCGAGGCCGTACTCGAGGTTGGGGGAACCGTCGATCTTGACCGTCTTCTTCATCTCGGCGAGTTGGGCCTTGGGGAGCAACTTGCCGCGCAGGAGGGCGGAGTAGAAGCGGTTCAGGTCGCCGGAGTCGGAGATCATGTCGCCCGAGCCGCCGGCGAGCGTGGGGTTCAGTTCCGTGACGTCGTACGTCGGGCCGGTCGTGGTCTCGGCGAGCTTGCCGTACGCCCGGCTGCTGGGCTGTGGCACCTTCGGATACGTACCGGGGACGGACGTGGCGTGCAGGCCGAGCGGTTCGACGATGCGGTCGCGGATCTCGTGCCCGTACGAGTTGCCCGTGGCGCTCTCGATGACCATCGCGGCCAGGGTGTAGTTGGTGTTCGAGTAGTTCCAGGAGGTGCCGGGAGCGAAGTCCGGCTTGTGCGCCATGGCGATCTCCACGAGCTGCCCGAGGGTCGCCGTGTCGTAACGGTGCTTGAAGAAGCCCTCCTTGAGGAAGGCCTTCCGTACGAACTCGTCATCCGCCGTGTAGCTGAAGATGCCGCTGGTGTGGTTGAGGAGCTGGCGGAGGGTGACCTTGCTGCCGTCGTGGCCGTTGCCGCGGACCACCCCGGGCAGCCACTTCTCGACCTTGTCGTCGAGTGAGAGCCTGCCCTCCGCCTCCAGCTGGAGCAGCACCGTCGACACGAAGGTCTTGGTGATGCTGCCGACGCGGTAGCGGTCGTGGGCGGAGCGCGGCTGCTGCGTCTTGAGGTTACCGACGCCCGAAGTGGCCTTCCAGGTCCCGTACTTGTCCTTGGCCTGACCGGCGACACCGGGGACGCCGTCCTTCACGGCAGCGTCCATCGCCTCCTGGGTCGCGCTGTGGGTTCTGGTGGTCGGGGAGGGGGCGGCCACCGCGGTGGCGGTCGTCGCGGATGCGGTGAGCGACACCGCGGTGAGTGCGACAGTGCTCAGCAGTGCGATGCGCAGCGTGCGTGGTGATGCGGTCATGTGTCGGTACGTCCCTTCCGTCGGAGGGTGATCGACGGAAGGGACACCGTGGCTGGGCAAGTTGGTTGAACTGCCCTTGAGGGTTGGGCGTTTTTGAGCCTCGTCGCCCCGTCGGAGAACTGGAACTACCCCTTGTTCAGGACCAGCTCCGTGTTCCGGTCCCCCGGATCGCCCGAAAGCGTCGAGCGGGACCCCGGCGCGTTGAACGACAACTCGCGGTACAGGGCGGCCAGGCCCGTCTGGGAGAGGTCGGCGAAGTCCGTGCGGTGCGGGGCCGCGGATTCGATGAGGGTGGTGAAGAGGGAGATCGTGCCGTCGTGGTTGTCGACGATCTCGATGACGCGGGCCAGTTGGGGGAAGTCGATGTGGGAGGCCGTGGAGATCTCCCAGAAGGAGCGGTTGCCGGGGGCGGGGTGAGGGGTGATGTTGTTCTTGTGGCTGTGGCCGTTCACCCAGGCCAGGGTGGAACGGTAGCTGCCGAGGAGGGCGAGGACCTCCTCGCCACCGTGGCGGCGCTCGCCGGGGTGGTTCGGGTCCTCGCGGAGGTTGCGCATCGTCTTGCTGGTGTGGTGGCTGAAGACGATGACGTGTTCCTTGTTGCGCTCGGCCGTCTTCAGCGTGCGCTCCAGCCAGCGCAGTTGGGCCGTGCCCAGTGAACCCTCGTAGTGCCCGCCGGAGTTGGTGCTGTCGAGGCTGACGCCGAGCAGGCCGTCCGCGATCCGGAAGGTGTAGTACTGGGTCTTCGCGGCGAGGTTCGCCTGCGAGTAGCCGTGCCCGACAGGGCCAGGGCCGGTGTGCGACGGGTCGAGGTGCGCCTGGAGGTACTCGGCGGAGGTGACAGGGGCGCGGCCCTCGTCCGGGGTGACCGAACGCATCTTCCGCGCCTGGGACTTGAACATCTCCTTGAAGGCCGAGCCCTTGGGGTCGCCGCCCTTCCTCATGTCCTTCCAGAGGGCGGCGCTCGTCGCCTCGTCCAGCGACATCAGCTTCTTGCCGCCGACGGCCAGCTCGGCGAAGAAGGGGTCGGCGGGCGCGTAGCAGCCGCCGGGCAGGGAGTCGTGGTTGCCCACCGTGGAGTACCAGGGCAGGTTGAGGCCGGGGCTCCGCAGCTCGCGTACGGCGGCGGCGAGGAAGCCGTCGATCTGCGGGAAGCCGAGTTGCTTGTCGCCGTCGCGGACGTCCGCGTCGGGCTGCCAGTACAGCTTGAGTCCGCTGTTCTGGACGCCCTCGTAGTGCTTCAGATCACCGGAGTCGGGGGTGATGCGGCCGCCGCTCATCACCTTCAGGAACCAGTCGAGCTCGTTCTTGGCGTTGTTGTCGGTGTTGTCGCCGGTGGTCATCACGAAGTGCAGCGGGGAGCCGGTGACGGGGGCGCCGCGCAGCGCGTTGACCCGCTCGACGAGCGAGACCGCGCCGGCCACCGACAGCGACTCCTGCGGACGCCAGGCGTTGGCGGCCTGGGCGCGCAGGTACTCGTACCGCAGCGGGTGCTGTACGTCGACGATGTGCAGGTCGGTGAACTGCACGAACGCGGCGAGTGCGGTGCGGCGTTCGCCGCGGCCCGCCTTGGGCGCGGCCAGGTCGCCGCGGACGACGCGCTGCCAGGCGGGGCCGTCGCCGAGCCGCCGGAAGCCGGAGGAGCCCCGCGGGGCCGCGACCGAACCGAGGGTGGTGCCGCGGGTGTACGGCGCGAGTGGCGCGGCGGGTGCCTGGCGGGATGACAAGGCGACGGCCGCCTGCCCCTCGGCGGCGGCGGGGACGGTGCTCCCGCCGCTGTCCGGGCGGAGTGCGAAGCCGATACCCGCGGAGAGTGACACCGCCCCGGTTGCGGCCAGGAAGGCACGGCGGTCACGAACGGATGTGGCGACAGAGCGTATGCGCGACATGGCGCGGTCTCCCCGAGTGCGAACGCGTCAGCAGTGGTCGCGGGCGGTTCACTGACGCGAACTACCCGCTCACACTGGATCGTTGGCACCTGGAGTGACCTGCACGTTAACTGAGCGGCAACGGGCAACGCCGATCACCGTACGTGGATCTTGGTCACTCTCCGCGTCCACCGACCCCTCGTCGAACAGAGGGGAGGCGGTCACTCCATGTTCACCTTGCTGGGTACGGAAGCTATTTCCCGGAGATCGCGGGGCGCTCGAGGGCTCCCGCCCTCGCTGGGCTCACTGCCCGACGGACAGTGCCCAACGCACCCCGGATTGCGCGGTCACCTGGAGTACGGCGTCCTTGTCGGCCTTCTCCAGGACGACCTGGTTGTACGTGCTGCTGACCTCGTCGGCGACGCACTTCAGGGGAAAGCTCAGGCCCACCGACTTCAGTTCGACCGTAAGCGTCCCCTCACCCTGACAGTTCACGGCGATCGACACCGGCCCGGTCCGTACTCCGCCCTCCAGCGGTACGACCTGGTTCCCGCGCGCGTCCGCCACCGACGCGATCACCTCACCGTCGACGCCCCCGGGCGCCTCGGTCACGGTCTCGCCGTCGATGTGCTCGGCCCGCTCCGTGGCCTTCGCGGGCCCCGCCGACGACTTCGCGGAGGGCGACCCGGTGGTAGCGGTGGCTGTGTCCTCGCGCCCGGCGTCGTCCTTCGTGCAACCACTGCTCAGCGCCACCGCCAGGCAGGCTGCCGCGAGCACGGCGGCACGGGTTGCGGTGCGCCGAGCAGAGTTGGGCGAGTGTATGGACACGTGTGAACTCGATTTCAGAGATGGGAAGTTGAAGTGGCCGGGCGGAAGCGTAACCTGCTGTTCGCTCGCCGGACGGACGTCGGGAGCCCGAGACCGCCTAGCAGCGCCGAGATCGAGCGTGCCCGGCAGGCATAAAAGGTGTGCGAAGCGGATCACGGTCCTGCGGAGCACAGCTATGAGCGGATCGAGGAGGAGCGGCCGTGAACCACTCCCAGTGGAAGACCCGGCGGACCAGGAAGCTGCTGGGCGAGTCCGTCGAGGAATCCTCGGCCTACGTGGAGGCCGGGTACGCGTTCGCCTTGGGACAGGCGGTCCATGACCGGCGTACCGAGCTCGGTCTGTCGCAGACCGAGCTGGCGCGCCGGGCGGGGATGACCCAGTCGCAGATCTCCGGCATCGAGGGCGGCAACTCCGTACCTACTCTGCCTCTGCTCACGCGTCTGGCCAAGGCGCTGGATGCTTCGCTGACCATCGATCTGGACGGCGATACGTCGGCGTTTGCTTTCACGGCGCACGACGGGGGCGACCCCGGTGATCTGCAGCCGGGTCCTGTGTGTGCTGGTCCCACGGCGTGAGCACTGCTCCCCGTCGTGTTCACGCAGCGCTCGTTTGAGTGGCCGAAGGACATACTCCCGCCGGGTGTTCACGTTTTTCTGGTCCTATGGCAGTAGGGCGCATGCCCGAGGTCTCTGAGCCTTCGGACCGAGGCGCACTGGCAGGGATGCGGGTGAGATGGGTGCATGAGTGATTCCGAGTCTCTGCCTGTGGCTGTTCGCGATCGCCTGGCCCAGGAGAAGAACGTCTGGCTGTGTACCGTGCGTCCGGACGGGTCTCCCCATGTGACGCCGGTCTGGTTCGTGTTCCTGCGGGGCAGTTGGTGGATCGGCACGGACGCGATTTCGGTCAAGGTCCGCAATGTCGAGAAGTTCTCGCGGGTCTCCCTGGCATTGGAGGACGGCCGGCTTCCCGTCGTGGCCGAGGGAGAGGCGGTGCTGCACCGTGGCCTGTTCCCGGAAGAGATCATGGATGCCTTCGACGCAAAGTACGGGTGGGATGTCTCCGCCCCGTACACACCGGACGGAGACCGCGTACTGCTCGAAGTCCCCGTACGGCGCTGGCTGCTGGCCGGTACGGCTCAATGACCGCCCGGACACGACGTAAGGGCTGAGGTAAGGGCTAGGGTCGTGGCTGATCATGTCGCTGAGGAGGGGATCCGAGGATGAGCGGGATAGTGACGGCGGTCAGCAGCAATGGCGAGTACTCGTTCACCAAGCCGAACCGGGACAGCATCACGCTGCTCGCCGGGCTCGGTGTGGAGGGCGATGTACATGCCGGCGTGACGGTCAAGCACCGCTCGCGGGTCGCGCAGGACCCCACCCAGCCGAACCTGCGCCAGGTCCATCTCATCCATGAAGAGCTCTTCGCCGAGGTCGGTGCGGAGGGATTCACGGTGGTGCCCGGTGACCTCGGCGAGAACATCACCACCCGCGGCATCGACCTGCTCGGCCTGCCGGTCGGCACGTTGCTGCGTATCGGCGACGACGCGGTGCTGGAGGTGACCGGCCTGCGCAATCCCTGCCTGCAGATCGACAACTTCCAGGACGGGCTGCTGAAGCAGGTCGTCGGCCGTGATGCAGCCGGGAACCTCGTGCGCAAGTCCGGAATCATGAGCGTCGTGAAGGCGGGCGGCGTGGTGCGCCCGGGCGACACGATCGCCGCGGAACTTCCCAGCGGACCGCACCGGTCCCTGGAGCGGGTCTGATGTCTCTCACCAAGCGGGTCTGATGTCGCTCGCCATCGGTCTCGCCTGGCCGGTGGTGCGCCAGAGGGCCGTCACCCGGCGGGACAGTCGGGTGACGGCCCTCTTTCTTCCCCCGTCTTCAGATGGTCAGTTGTACTTTCGCCAGTCGTAGGTCAGCTGGTAGTGACCGCCGTGGCCCTTGAAGTCGAGGGTGCGGTCCGTGCTGTTGTCCTGGCCGCCGGGGAAGCGGCTGATCAGCGACGAGATGGTGGCGCTGACCGTGATCGGCTTGAAGACCTCGTCGCCCCACAAACCCTTGAGGTAGTCGAAGACCAGGCCGACCACGAAGCCCACCGCGACCCCGATGGCGATGCCGAGGGGCCCGCCGGGGGAGCCGATCGCTCCGCCGATGGCGGCCGCGAGTGCCGCGGCGACCTTGGCCTTCACCTTGTCGAGGAGTTCGTTGAGGAAGTCGGCGAGGCCGCCCCAGTCGACCTCCGCGACGACCAGCGTGACGAAGTACGTCTTCGGGAACGTCACCTTGCTCTGCTCGGTGAGGCTGAAAGTGGTGAAACGCCTCGGCGGCGAGTACGCCTGCACGGTTCCGGTGCTGAAGCTGCGTACCCGGAACGCCGAGATCTTCTTGGTGTCGCCGTCCTCGTCGACGGATGTGCCGCCCGCGTCGATCTCGTCCTTGCCGATCTCGCTCGTCTCATCCACGCACTTGACCCGGTGGATCCGCAGCTCCAGGTTGCGCAGTTCCGGGAACGCCGCCGCCGCGGCCGTCTCCTGGGTGGCGGTGGTCATCGGGCCCACCAGCGCGTCGGACATCCGCTGCAGTTCGTCGACCGGGAACTTCATCCGCGCCGGGAGCGGTGTCTTGCGGACCTGCTCATCGATCCCGGAAGGCGACTTGAGGTCGATCTTGGCGAGGTCGCCGAGCCGCTTGGTGCGCGCCGCACCGCCCCGCAGCTCCACCGAGATCCGGTCCGCGGCCTGCTTCTGCTGGGCCTCGGGCAACGTACGGAAACGGCGGGCGAGTAGCTGCTCGGTGCTCTTGGCGTCGGACGGCAGCGGGTACTTGCCGGGCTCCGCGTGGTGCGCGGCGACCTTGTCGGCGGCGAGCTGGAATTCCAGCGCGACGCGTTCGGCGATGGCTTTGACCTTGGCGCTGGGTATGCCGGTGACGACCAGTTCCTTGTTTTCGGCCATGAGATTCCTTCCCCCATGCGGCCGGCCGGCCCCGAGGGGACCGGTCCGGTATGGCCTTCGATGGTCTGTGACGGCCACGAGGCCAGACGGTAGGCCGCCGGTGCCGGGGAACGGACCTGGGGAAGGACCCGGGAGAATCCCCAGTCCTGCCCGGAAGCCTCAGTTCCGCCCCGGCAGCGCTGCCTCGTTCCCCGCCGCCAGCAGCACGGCGAGCCGGGTGCGCGAGGCGACGCCGAGCTTGGCGTAGATCCGGCCCAGGTGGAACTCGACGGTCTTCGGGCTGATCACCAGCTCCCGCGCCACCTGGCGGTTGGTCAGCCCGGCCGCCACCTTGCGGGCGACCACCAGCTCCTGCGCGGTGAGCGGCGCGGCATCCGCCTTGAGGGGAGCGACGTCCGTTCCGCGCGCGGGGGTGCCCAGGCCGCAGGCCGCCAACTCCCGTTCGCAGCGCTCCAGATCGGGCCGGGCATCGAGGCGTACGAGAAGACCCTGGGCCCTGCGCAGCTGCTCCGCGGCCGGGGTGCGCTTGGCCGTCCTGCGAAGGAACTGCCCGTACGCGAGGTGCACCAGCGCACGGCCGAAGGGCTCCTGGGCGCGCTGGGCGTGCCGCAGCGCCGAGCGGAAGGCGCTCTCGGCGGCGGCCGGGTCCCCGCGGGCCACCGCCAGGGTGCCCCGGCTTCGGGCCGCGCGCATCAGCGCGGCCGGGTGGTCGCGTCGTACCGCCAAAGCCTCGTACTGGCAGAGGAGTTGCGCGGCCCGCCGGTGGTCCCCGAGCTCGGTCCAGGCGTCGGCGAGGAGGTCCGGCCAGGGCACGGCGCCCGGCTCGTCGAAGGAGCCGGAGGAATCGGCGGGGCTGGAGGAGTCGGCGGGGCCGAAGGTGTCCTGCTTGCTCGGTGGGAGCAGTGGTGCCAGGGCGCTTACGACGTCCTCGGGGCGGCCGAGGGTCCGCGCCAGGTGGGCCTCGGCGAGTGCCGTCCACACGGCCGGGCCACCGTCCTCGCACATCCGACGCACCTGGGTCCGCGCCTCGGCGAAGGAGCCGCGGGCGGCGTGGGTGAGCGTCGCGAGCATCCGGCAGTACGGAGCGGAATGCGGCCGGCCGCTGTCGTCGGTGAGCGAGAGGGCCAGTTCGAAGTGGGCGAGCACGTCGTCCCAGTGGCCCGCCAGGTACTCGGCGGCGGCGAGCGCGCCCGCGGCGGTGATACGGAACAACGCCGAGTACGTCTGGCCGTCGACGGGCGACCTCGCCGGTGCCGTCGGCGCAGCAGCCGTCCGTGCCGACTTCCGTTCCCGCGTCGCCGCGAGGACCCCGGTCAGGTCCCGCAGGGCTCCGGTGAGATCGCCGGTGAACACCCGCAGGGTGCCGCGGCCCATGAGTTCCTGGAGCTGGGCGGGTGACGCCACGGCGGGGTCGGGCAGCGGGCCCAGTTCGCCGAGGGCACGGGCCGCGCCGCCGCTCGTCGCCGTACCGCTGAGCGCCAGGTAGCGGATGGTGTCGGTGGCGGTCGCCTCCGGTGCGAGGCGCAGGGCCAGACGCGCCCAGTTGGCGGCTTCCGTGCCGCGCGCGACGCTCCCGTACAGGGCCGCGAACCGGCCCGCGATCCGGGCGGCGAGCACCCGGTCGCCCCGGTCGGCAGCCGGATCGCAACGCCGCCAGGCGTCCCGCAGCAGCACCTCGGCACGAACCGGGTCGGCCAGACAGAGCCGCCCCAGCAGATAGCTGCGCCAGCCGCTCTCGGCGAACCCCTCGACGCGCTCGGCGACTTCGGCGGCGTCCGGTACGTCCCCCGCGAGCAGCCGGCACTCGACGGACTCCAGCGTGTACTGCTCGTACGCCGCCCGGTCGGGAGCCAGCCTGGCCGCCGCGGACAGATGACGCGCGGCCTGCTCCCACCGTTCCTCGGCGGCCGACCGGCGTCCGTGCGCCGCGAGTTCGGCGGCGAGCTGCGGGGCGGGGCCGGTCGCGGCGCAGGCCCGGTGGTGCAGGGCGGTCTCCTCGTCTTCGGCGAGCGAGGCGGCCCGGCGGTGCAGGGCGCGGCGGCGGGCGGGGCCGAGCCCGTGGTAGACGGCGGCCTGCACGATCGGGTGCGGGAAGCGGACGACGGGGTCGCCCTGCCGCTCCGTCAACAGCCCGGTACGTACGGCCTGTTCGAGCGCGGGCAGTGGATCGGCGAGGTCGGCGAGGTGGGCGGCCTCGGCGAGGGTGCAGCATCGGCCGAGGGCGCTCGCCGCGGCCAGCAGCGTCTCCGCGTCCGCGGTGCAGGAGGCGAGCTGGGCCAGGGCGAGCTCGACACACGACTTCGGGGCGGGCGGGGTGATGTCGCTGCGCTCCAGGGCCTCGACCAGTCCGGGCCCCTCCTGCTCCAGCAGGGCCCGCGCGTACAACGGGTTGCCGCCGGTGTGCTCGCACAGCCTGGCAGCGGCGCGAACGGTGAGCCGTACGGGGCCCAGGGCGTCGCCGAGAGCGCGGAGCGCGGCGGGTTCCAGCCCTTCGAGCCGGACACGGACGGCGGCGTCGGCCGTGAAGAGACGGCGCAGGCCCTCCGGGATCCGGGGATCGGTGATGTCCCTGGTCACCACGACGACCAGGACGCGTACGGCGCGCAGCCTGCGGACGGCGAAACCGAGGGCACACAGCGAGGCGGAGCCGGCCCACTGGGCGTCGTCCACCACGACGGTCACCTCGTCCTCGCCGACACCTCCGGCCTTCTGAAGCGCCTTCTGGAGTGCCTCCAGCAGCGTGACGCCGGCAGAACCCGGATCCGTCCAGCGGACAGGCCCGATGAGCTGCTCCAACGCGCCGAAGGCCGGCGCGGTCCCGGCGTCCTCGCCCTCCGCGTACAGGACATGGGGCACTCCCGCGAGAAAACGCCGTACGAGCGCGGTCTTGCCGATGCCCTCCGGCCCCTCCACCAACACCCGCTGCGGCTGCTCGGCCCGGGCCCGCTCCCTCGCCCCCTCCAGCACGGCGAGCTCCTCGCCCCGCCCCACGAACACCCGCTCCACAGCGCGCCACCCCCGCCCATGCTCCGTCGCCTCCGCATGGTGTCACCGGGCGCCGATGGAGTCCCGTTCCACGGACGGTCCCACGAACCGCGTGCCGCGCTCGTGCCTCTCCAGACGTCCCCTGCTCCGGCTCGGCGCCGGCCGCTGACCGGAATCCGTCTTGCGTACGGCGTCCACGACCGAGTGAGCGTACGAAGAGGGGGTGGGCCACCAGTTGCCCGGCCCGCCCCCTCCTCTCCCCTCCTACCGCGGCAGCACCACCACATACGCCGCCGGATCGCGGTCGCACGCCGCCATGAGTGCGGTGCGTACGACGGCCGCCTGCTGCTCCATCGCATCGCGCAGCTTCCGCGGGGTTACGTGGATGACCGTGATGCCGAGCCGTTCCAGGTGTTCGCGTTTGCGGGCGTACTCCGACCACAGCGCGTCGTCGTCCTGCCAAGGACCTTGGCGGGGTGCCCGGGTGTCCAGTTCGAGGGCCACGGCCTGTTCGGGCCAGTACGCGTCGAGGCCGCCCAGGTGCGGGCCGCCGGGCAGGCGCAGGTCCACGTTCCAGACCGGGTCGGGCAGGCCGTGTTCGCGGACCATGCGGTACAGGTGGTCCTCCGCGATGGCCCGGCCCTCGGCGAGCAGGGTGTCGACGGCGTCCACGACGTGCGGCCGGTTCAGCAGCCGGGCCTGCGTCAACTCCCGTACGACGGCGGCCGGTTCGCAATGACCGCCGCGTACCGCCTCGGTGAGCAGACGGCGTACGATGCCCGCCTCCGAGAGCTCGGCGACGGCGTCGGCCAGCGCGCGCGGTACGGGGGCCACCGGGAGGCCGGTGACCTGCTCGGGCCTCGGCAGCGCGGGCGTGCGGACGATGCGCGCACAGCCCGTCGAGCGGAGCCGGCGCAGACGCGGTACGAGGACGTCGATGCGGTCAAGGGACAGCAGCGAGGGCGCGGACGAGAAGCCGTACAGGGCGAGGGCGGCGAGGCCGGTGATCATCGCGTCGGGGTAACGCTGCGGTGTGGGCGGTTCCTGCGCGCCGGGCTCCGTCGCGGCCGGCTGGGCAGGGATGCCCTGGCCTCTCGGCGCCGGTTCACGCAACGATGAGCGGGCCGCGTACATCAGGACCGCGTGCAGCCGCTCCTCACTGGTGGGTGGGCCGGGGTGCAGCAGACAGACGCCGGGCAGGAACTGCTGCCAGGCTCCGCCCGGCCGGCACTGCTGGTTGATCTCGGCATTGGCCACGCCGTGCGCCCGCAGCTGCGCGGTGCTCAGCACGCGCGGCTGGGCGTCGGACAGGTGGCTCAGGGGGCGGGGGGAGAGAGGGGTGTTGTGGTTCATGCCCCCGAATCTCCCGCACCCGCCCGGCCCTCTAACCGCTGTTACGTCCCCGTCGACAAACCCGGACAGGCCAGCCCTAAAGTGCAAGCGTTCGACAGCCGAAACCCCCTGGTCCGTATGGGGGTTACGGCTCCGATTACCAGCATTCGGTAACTGTTATGCCCGGCAACGCTTGTTGACGCCGCGCTGTCAGCGCTACGCCCGGTCATGCGCCCCTTAGGGGCGCGGGGAACTGCGCGACCAGCCACACACAACCCGCGGTCGCAACACCGCAGCAACCCACCCGCCCCTGGGGCGAGCCCCCTACCCGGCAGCAGCCAAGTCACAAGCCTGCGCCCGCAATCCCCGCGCCAAGTCATCCCGCGCCTCCAACACAAGCCGCCGCAGCGCAGGAGCCACCCCCTCATGCTCGGAGAGCCACGCATCCGTCGCGGACAGCGTCTCCTGCGAGTCCTGCAACGACGGGAACAGCCCCCTGACCACATGCATGGCGATCTGGATGGACCGCTCCTCCCACACTCGCTCGATCACCTCGAAGTACTTCGCGACATACGGAGCGCCGAGCGCCCGCTGCGACGGCTGGGCGAAGCCCGCGATCGTCGCCTCGACCAGCGCGTTGGACAGCGAGTCCGACTCGACAACCGCCGCCCACGCCTGCGCCTTGACCGCCCCGGAGGGCCGGGCGGCGAGGCAGCGGACCTGGTGCCGCTTCCCGGAGGCCGTGTTGTCGCGGGCGAGCTCGGCGGCGAGCACGGCCTCGTCGGCGACGCCGTGCGAGGCGAGCGGTTCCAGGAACGCCCAGCGCAGCTCCTGGTCCACCTCCAGCCCGTCGATCTTGGCGGTCCCCTCCCACAGGTCCCGCAACAGCCCCAGTTCGGTCTCGCTCGAGGCGACCGCCGCGAAGAACCGCGCCCACGTCAGCTGATGCTGGCTGCCCGGCTCGGCCTGCCGCAGTTCCCGCAGCGCACCCTCCGCGAGCAACTGCCCGCCGGTGTCCCGCCATTCGGGCGTCGCGTAGTGCGTGAGCGCGGAGTTCGCCCACGCGTGCAGCATCTGGAGCACACCGATGTCGGACTCGCGGCCCGCGAAGCGCAGGACGAGGTCGATGAAGTCCCGGGCCGGCATCAGGGCATCGCGCGTCAGATTCCACAGCGCGGACCAGCACAGCGCACGCGCCAGCGGATCGCTCATCTCACCGAGCCGCTCCCGCAGCGTCGCCAGCGAGCCCTCGTCGAAACGGATCTTGCAGTACGTCAGGTCGTCGTCGTTCACCAGCACCAGCTCGGGAGCCTCGGCCCCGGCCAGCTCCGCCACGACCGTACGCGGCCCGTCGACGTCCACCTCCGCCCGCGCGTACCGCTCCAGCGCACCCTCGGAAGTCCGCCGGTACAGGCCCACCGCCACCCGGTGCGGCCGCAGTTCGGGGTGCG
The DNA here is from genome assembly GCF_000716805.1 of Streptomyces yerevanensis. Classification (NCBI taxonomy): domain Bacteria; kingdom Bacillati; phylum Actinomycetota; class Actinomycetes; order Kitasatosporales; family Streptomycetaceae; genus Streptomyces; species Streptomyces yerevanensis. The sequence goes on from NZ_JNWJ01000065.1 coordinate 39,187, forward strand.
ACTCAGCGGCCTCCTGGAGGATCGCGAGTTCGTCGATCCGCCCCTCGGAACCCAACAGCACCTGCGGCGTGAGGGAGTTGACCCCGGCGGTCTGCAGCCAGGCCCGCGACCAGGCGACCATGTCACGCCCACTCGTCTCCTCCAGGACCGACAACAGATCCCCGAGCCGCGTGTTCCCGTACGCGTTCCGCTTGAAGTAGCGCCGCGAGCCCTCGAGGAAGGCGTCCCGCCCGACGTACGCCACCAACTGCTTGAGGACGGACGCTCCCTTGGCGTATGTGATCCCGTCGAAGTTCAGCTTGGCGTCCTGCAGGTCACGGATGTCGGCCGTGATCGGGTGCGTGGAGGGCAACTGGTCGGCGCGGTACGCCCATGACTTGCGGTTGTTGGCGAAGGTGATCCAGCCGTTGGTGAAGCGGGTCGCCTCCACCATGGAGAAGGAGCCCATGAAGTCCGCGAAGGACTCCTTGAGCCACAGGTCGTCCCACCACTCCATGGTGACCAGGTCGCCGAACCACATGTGCGCCATCTCGTGCAGGATGACGTTCGCCCGCCGCTCGTACGACGCCTGTGTCACCTTGCCGCGGAAGATGAACTCCTCGCGGAACGTCACACAGCCCGGGTTCTCCATCGCGCCGAGGTTGTACTCCGGCACGAACGCCTGGTCGTACTTCCCGAACGGGTACGGGTAGTCGAAGTGGTCGTGGAAGAAGTCAAGACCCTGCTTGGTCACCAGGAACACATCGTCGGAGTCGAAGTGCCTGGCGAGGCCCTTGCGGCACATGGCGCCGAGGGGAATCTCCAGCGTCGTACCGTCGTCGAAGGTGCGGGAGTAGTGGTCCGTCACATAGTGGTACGGGCCCGCGACGATCGCCGTGATGTACGTCGAGATCGGCTTCGTCTCGGCGAACTGCCATACCCCGTCGTGCAGTTCACCCAGGCCGTTGCTCCACGCGACCCAGCCCTCGGGGGCCCGCACCTCGAACCGGAAGGGGGCCTTGAGGTCCGGCTGCTCGAAGTTCGCGAAGACGCGGCGGGAGTCGGCCGGTTCGTACTGCGTGTAGAGGTAGACCTCGCCGTCCTCCGGGTCGACGAAGCGGTGCAGGCCCTCGCCGGTGCGGCTGTAGGCGCACTGGGCGTCGACGATCAGTTCGTTGTCGTCGCCGAGGTCCTCCAGGAGGATGCGGGAGCCGTCGAAGACTGCGCCCGGGTCCAGGTCCTTGCCATTGAGGGAGACGGCGGTGACGCTCGGGGCGATCAGGTCCGCGAAGCTCGTGGCGCCCGGCTCGGCGCAGCGGAAGCGGATCGTCGTCACCGAACGGAACGTCCGCGGCTCGGCGTCCGTGTCGCCCACGGCAGAGCGCAGGTCGAGCGACACCTCGTACCCGTCGACGGACAGCAGGGCGGCCCGCTCGCGGGCCTCGTCGCGGGACAGATTCTCACCGGGCACGGGCGGTACTCCCTCGGGTGGCGTTCAGCATGTGGACAGAGCCGATCCTGCCATGCGGCCTGGTTGCGGGCAGCAGGGAATAGGGCGCGGAAAAGAGTGGTTGCGGGTTCAATGACAGCCCCTTCTGTCTGCGAAGACAGCCCTGTCTGCCGCATGTGCTGACCGCGTTCTTACGAGGAGAACCATGTCCGAGGCCGCAACGAGCTCCGCCAAGACCCCCGTCGACTTCTGGTTCGATCCGCTGTGCCCCTGGGCGTGGATGACCTCGCGCTGGGTCCTGGAAGTGGAAAAGGTCCGCGACATCGAGGTCCGCTGGCACATCATGAGCCTCGCGGTGCTGAACGAGGACAAGATCGACCAGCTGCCCGAGGAGTACCGGGAGATGCTCGCGACCAAGGCCTGGAAGCCGGTGCGCGTGGTGACCGCGGCCTGGCAGAAGCACGGCGCGGACGTCCTCGGCCCGCTCTACGCCGCGCTCGGCACCCGCATCCACAACAACGATGAGGGCCCGACCATCGAGGCGATCACCGGCGCCCTCGCCGACGTCGGCCTGCCCGCCGACCTGATCGAGTACGCGGACCAGGAGGACTTCGAGTTCGACGCCGAGCTGCGCGCCTCCCACAAGGAGGGCATCGACAAGGTCGGCCAGGAGGTCGGCACTCCGGTCATCGCCGTCCCCGGCTCCGACGGCGAACAGATCGCCTTCTTCGGCCCGGTCGTCACCCCCGCCCCCAAGGGCGAGGATGCCGCCAAGCTCTGGGACGGCACACTGCTGGTCGCCTCGGTCCCGGGCTTCTACGAGATCAAGCGGACGCGCACGGCGGGCCCGGACTTCTCGAACCTCTGAGGGGATGGGCGGGGTTGGGGACTCTCCCAGAGGGCTCTCCCTGTCACCCCGCCCACACCGCACCACACGGCGGTGGGACTACCGGTACTGGGGAAACCTACTGGTGTCGATGGTCCACCGTCCCATGGGCACGGCGTCTCCGAAGCGGTCGGAGCGTCCGGCCCGGCCTGTCTGATGGAGGCTGGGTGGGGTGGCTCTGGAGCGATTTTCCGCCGTGGCTGGCTGGCTGTCGTCGGAGAGGTGAAACGCCCGTGAATGCCCTGTGTGTGAGGTGTCTGCAACCTCGGCAAACCCATGCCGCTCCAAAGAATCTTGAGGCGGGAAAGCCGCTGACCAGGGTCGCTATCCGCGTCAACTCCGCCGTCGTATACGAACTTTGGAGGCATGAGGTCCACGACATCGGATAGCGATCTGCTGAGCATGACTCCCGATGACTGAAGGAGTTCCCCATCATCGTGCAACCGGCTCAGAAGTTCGGCGACAATCCTGTCGAAGTACGCGAAACCGGTCACTACACGGAGGAATACGTTCCCAGCTTTGTCGAGAAATGGGACTCGCTCATCGACTGGGAGAAACGGGCGGAAAGCGAAGGAAACTTCTTCATCGACCTGCTGCGCAAGTGGGGCGTGAAGAGTGTGCTCGACGTCGCGACGGGCACGGGATTCCACTCCGTACGGCTGCTGGCCGCCGGATTCGACACCGTCAGCGCGGACGGCAGCGCGGACATGCTGGCGATGGCCTTCGAGAACGGCACCAAGCAGGGCGGGCACATCCTGCGGGTCGTTCAGGCGGACTGGCGGTGGCTCAACAGAGACGTCCACGGGGAGTACGACGCCATCGTCTGCCTCGGCAACTCCTTCACGCACATCTTCTCGGAGCGAGACCGTCGCAAGGCGCTCGCCGAGTTCTACGCGATGCTCAAGCACGACGGAATTCTCGTCCTGGACCAGCGCAATTACGACGCGATCCTGGACGACGGGTACACGAGCAAGCACACGTACTACTACTGCGGTGACGATGTCACCGTGGAGCCGGAGTACGTCGACGAGGGCCTGTGCCGCATGCGGTACCACTTCCCGGACGACTCCACGTACCACCTCAACATGTTCCCGCTGCGCAAGGACTACACCCGTCGGCTGATGTCCGAGGTGGGTTTCCAGCACATCGAGACCTACGGCGACTTCCAGCACACCTACCGCAGTGACGAGCCGGACTTCTTCGTGCATGTGGCGGAGAAGGAGTACCGGATGGACGACCAGCACGAGGGGCGGTACACGGGCGCGGTCAGCACCGCCCGCAGCTACTACAACTCGCCCGACGCCGACACCTTCTACGCCACGGTGTGGGGTGGCGAGGACATCCACATCGGCCTCTACGAAAGCCCCGTGGAGCCCATCGCGGACGCCAGCAGGCGCACCGTCGAGCGGATGGCCTCGAAGCTGGAACTGACCCGGGACTCCATAGTGCTCGACCTCGGCTCCGGATACGGCGGCTCGGCACGGTACCTGGCCGAGACGTACGGCTGCCGGGTTCTCGCCCTCAATCTCAGTGAGGTGGAGAACCAGCGCCACAAGGAGCTGAACTCGGCGCGCGCGCTCACCGACAGGATCGAGGTCGTGGACGGGTCCTTCGAGGACATCCCGTACCCGGACGACCAGGTCGATGTCGTCTGGTCCCAGGACGCCTTCCTGCACAGCGGGAACCGCGTCCAGGTTCTCGAGGAGATCGCGCGGGTGCTGCGGCCCGGCGGCCGGCTCATCTTCACCGACCCGATGGCCGCGGCGGACGGCGGCTCGACCGACGTGCTGCAGCCGATTCTCGACCGGATCCATCTGGACGACATGGGCTCGCCCGCCTTCTACACACGCGAGCTGAACCGGCTCGGATTCACCGCCGTCGACGGTGGCTTCGAAGAACACCGCGAACAGTTGGTGAACCACTACACGCGGGTCCTCGAGGAGACCGGACGCCAAGAGGCCGAAGGCCTGGCCAGAAAGATCAGCCACGACTACCTGGCCCAGATGAAGAAAGGGCTCGGCCACTGGGTCGACGGTGGAAGGGAAGGGCATCTCACCTGGGGCGTCTTCCACTTCAGGCTGGACGCCGACGACTGAGCGCGGCCGACGACTGAGCGCGGCCGACGACTGAGTCACCTGCCAGGTATGAGGCGCAAGGAAGGCCCCCGCGAGTCACGTCCTCGCGGGAGCCTTCTTCAGTCCCGTACGGATGTTTTGCCACTCTCTCCCTGAGGGCATTGGCAGGATCCGACAGTTCCCGTCGGTCCTGCCCTTGTGGGGAAAGCGGCTGTACCTCAGTGACCAGGGTCACGTCGATCCGGGTGTATCCACCGCTCTTTGTATGGAGCGCACCAAGCCCGCGATCCGTGGTTTGTCGAGCACTGCCGGTGATCGGGTCAAGGGCCCTGAGGTAGCGTCGCGGTATCCCGAACCGTCCGCTCGCACACCGCCGGAGTCCCCATGAGCACCGCTGCCGCCACCGCCCTCCCGGGCAAGGTCCTCGCCGACCTGCTCCCCGCGTCACGCGTCCGCGACATCGCGCTCGTGGCCGGCGGTGCCGCGCTCACCGGGATCGCCGCCCAGATCGCCGTGCCCGTGCCGGGCTCGCCGGTGCCGGTGACCGGGCAGACCTTCGCGGCTCTCCTCGTCGGCACCGCGCTCGGCGCAGGGCGCGGCTTCCTCTCGCTCGCCCTGTATGCGCTCGTCGGACTGGCCGGTGTCCCGTGGTTCGCGGAGGGCAGCCACGGCGTCTCCCCGACCTTCGGTTACATCATCGGCATGATGCTGGCGGCCGCACTCGTCGGCGCCCTGGCCCGCCGCGGCGCCGACCGCTCGGTGTTGCGCATGGCCGGCACGATGCTGCTCGGTTCGGCCGTCATCTACGCGATCGGCGTCCCCTACCTCTCAGCCGCCACGTTCTTGAGCCCCACGGAGGCCGTTGCCGCCGGCTTCACGCCCTTCCTCATCGGCGACGCCCTCAAGGCAGCCCTGGCGATGGGCCTGCTGCCCACCGCCTGGAAGCTCGTGAACCGGTAAGAGTGACGTCGCAGTTCCAGCCCCCGCGCCCGTCATGGGTGCGGGGGCTGCTTGATTTCCGGTCTGGTGCCATTGCCCCGAATTGTGTTGTCATGGAAGGAGGTTGGGGGGTGTACCTGCATGTTGCGTGTCGTGGACCGGTACCGGCTCCTCGAACCCATCGGGCAGGGCGGCATGGGCCGAGTCTGGCGCGCGACCGACGAACTGCTCGACCGTCCGGTCGCGGTGAAGGAGCTACGGCTCGACGTCGCCAGCAGTGAGGAACTCGAGGTCCGACGCGAGCGCGCGCTGCGCGAGGCCCGCGCGAGTGCCCGTATCGACCACCCCAATGTCGTACGGGTCTACGACGTGGCCGAGGAGGACGACCGGCTCTGGATCGTCATGGAACTGGTCGAGGCACCCTCGCTGGCCCGGACCGTCGTCGAACACGGCCCTCTCGATGTACGCGAGACAGCCAGGATCGGTCTCGCGCTCGCCGAGGCGCTGCGTCGGGTGCACGCGGCCGGAGTGCTGCACCGTGACATCAAGCCCGGCAACGTCCTGCTGGGGCCGGGAGACAGGGTCGTTCTCACCGACTTCGGGATCGCCGCTCTCCAGGACGCCCAGGGGCTGACGCAGGCCGGAGTCATCGTCGGCTCCCCGGAGTACATCCCGCCGGAACGTATCTCCGGCCGCCCACAGGGCCCGCACTCCGACCTGTGGTCCCTCGGCGCCACGCTCTGCGCCGCCCTGACCGGGCACTCCCCGTTCGAGCGTGCCGGGACGCTCGCCACACTGGCCGCGGTGATGTACGAGGAGCCCCGACTGCCGCCTGAGGGCGAGCCGTTGACTCCGCTGCTGCGGAGGCTGCTGGCCCGGGATCCGGCGGCGCGGCCCGATGTGGGGGAGGTGGCGCGGTTCCTGCACCGGGTGCTCGCGACGCCGGTGGCCGTACCCGCGCTCGCGCCTGCGCCCGCACCGGCGGTGCGCGAACTCCCCGCCGAGAGCGAGCGGGAGACCGAGGAGAGCGAGAGTCCCGAGTGGCTCCCGCGTCTGCTCACCGTCCTCGTCCTGGTGGTCGCCGCCGCCGTGGGCATCGTCATGATCATCACCGCGATCCGTCCCGGCGGTGAGACGAAGCTGCCCGACACCAGCCCGCCGCCGACGGTGGCGGGCACCTCGCGCCCGGAGTCACCGAACACGACGACGCCCCCGCGGTGAGGCCGCGGAGGCGTCGCGTACGAGAGCGGAATCAGACCCCGGCGTCCTCCTGAGTCTGGGTCTCAGCGGTCTGCGCGACTTTCCCGCGCCGTACCTTCTCCAGCACCAGCGCGATACCGACGACGACCGCCGCCACCAGAAGCGAAAGCAGCACCGTCTGGCGGCCGTCGTGCTCGGTGTCGGTGAGCATGTAGCCGAGGACGAACACGATCAGGGCCATCGTCGCGTACGTCAGATACGGGTACAGCCACATCCGTACGACCAGCTTCTCCGGCGTCTCACGCTCGATGATCTTCCGCATACGCAACTGCGAGGCGCAGATCACCAGCCAGACGAACAGGGCCACGGCGCCGGAGGAGTTGACCAGGAAGAGGAAGACCGAGTCGGGGAACTCGTAGTTGAAGAACACCGCGACGAAGCCGAAGACGACCGACGCGAGGATCGCCGTCATCGGGACCCCGCGGTTGTTGGTGCGACCGAAGGCCTTCGGCGCGTCACCGCGCCGGCCGAGCGAGAACGCCATGCGGGAGGCCGTGTAGAGGCCGGAGTTGAGGCAGGACAGTACGGACGTCAGCACGATGAACTTCATGATCTCGCCGGCGTTCGCGATGCCGAGTGAGTCCAGGGCGGCGACGTACGAGCCGTCCTTCTGGATCGCCTCGGAGTCCCAGGGGAGCAGCGTGACGACGACGAAGATCGAGCCGAGGTAGAAGACGCCGATTCGCCAGATGACGCTGTTGGTGGACTTGGTCACCGCGCGCTGCGGGTCCTCCGACTCGCCCGCCGCGAGGGTGGCGATCTCGCTGCCCATGAAGGAGAAGACGACGAGCAGGATGCCGGTGAGGATCGCGCCGGGGCCGTTGGGGAGGAAGCCGCCGTGGTCGGTCAGGTTGCCGAGCCCGGCACTGTCGCTGTCGACGCCCGGCAGTACACCGAAGACCGCGAGCCCGCCGATGACGATGAACGCGCCGATCGCGACGACCTTGATGCCGGCGAACCAGAACTCGAACTCACCGTACGAGCCGACGGAGCCGAGGTTCGTCGCGGTGAGCACGACCATCACGATGAGGGCCCAGCCCCACTGCGGGACGGCCGGGACCCAGCTCTCCAGAATCACCGCACCGGCAGTCGCCTCGATCGCCAGTACGACGACCCAGAAGAACCAGTAGAGCCAGCCGATCGAGAACCCGGCCCAGCGGCCGAGCGCGCGGTCCGCGTGAGCGGAGAAGGAACCCGAGGTCGGGTTGGCGGCGGACATTTCGCCGAGCATCCGCATCACGAGGACGACCATCGTGCCGACGAGGGCGTACGACAGGAGGATGCCGGGGCCCGCGGTGGCGATGCCGGAGCTCGAACCGACGAACAGGCCGGCGCCGATGACTCCGCCGATCGCAATCATCGAGAGGTGACGGTTCTTGAGTCCGGCCTGGAGGCCGTCGCCGGGTTCTCCGGTGCCTCCGGGGCCGGTTCCGGCCTTCGTCAGGGTCGGCTGCGAGGTCATGGGGCGGATTCCTTTGCACCGGAGGTGAACAATCCGGTCCAGTGAATCCCAGGTGAATTGATTCTTGAACCTTTGATTTCAGATCGTTACTTGAGGTTTTCTTGAGGATGTGTAATGTTGCTCGCGTTTTTCGGACAGGGGACCCGGCGGGTTTCCGCGGCTCGACCCGGCGCGGCCGGTCCGAAACAGGCGTGTCACACTCGGACCATGCGCGTGTACCTCGGCTCCGATCATGCCGGTTTCGAACTCAAGAACCACCTCGTCGAGTGGCTCAAGGCGGCCGGCCACGAGCCCGTCGACTGCGGGCCCCTCATCTACGACGCCCAGGACGACTACCCGCCGTTCTGCCTCCGCGCGGCCTCGCGCACCGCGGCGGATCCCGGGTCCCTCGGCATCGTGATCGGCGGCTCGGGGAACGGCGAGCAGATCGCGGCGAACAAGGTGGCCGGGGTTCGGGCGGCGCTCGCCTGGAGCGAGGAGACGGCGGCGCTGGGGCGTCAGCACAACGATGCGAACGTTGTTGCTGTCGGGGCGCGGATGCATACACAGGACGAGGCGACCAAGTTCGTCGAGACGTTCCTCAACACGCCGTTCTCGGGCGATGCCCGTCACCTCCGCCGTATCGACATGCTGTCGGCGTACGAGACGACGGGGGATCTGCCGGAGATTCCGGCGCACCACCCGCGGGGGTAGGGGTTTTCTTCTTCCCCAGCCCCGCCCCTTCCCGGCTGTATCAATTTGCGGCTCCGCCGCGTGGGGGGCCGCGCCCAGGCCCCCGCCAGGAGGTGGGGGTGACAGTCGTGTCGCGGCTGCCGGTGCGTCGTGGCTGGTCGCGCCCACGCGGCGGAGCCGCAAATTGACACAGCCCCGCGCCCCTGAGGGGCCAGGTCAGCTATTCAGCGCAGGCCAGGCACAAGTCAGCCCGTCCGGCGTTTGAGGACGAGGCCGTTCAGGCCGATGGGGGTCTGGGGGCGGAGCCCCCAGTTTCGGGAAGGGGCGGGGCTGGGGAAAGAATCCCCGCTCGGACCGCAGCACGAACACGCACAGGAGGCCCCCGTGCCCGAAGGGCACACCATCCACCGGCTGGCCGAGGACTACCTCGGACGGTTCGGTGGCAGGAAGGCACGCGTCACCAGCCCGCAGGGCAAGTTCGCCGACGCCGCAGCCCTCCTGGACGGGACAACGTTCACCACCGCGGAAGCCCACGGCAAGCACCTCTTCCTACGGTTCGAGACCGAGAACTGGACCCATATCCACCTCGGCCTCTTCGGCAAGGTCACCTTCGGCGACACCCCCGCGCCCCCGCCCACCGAAACCGTCCGCCTCCGCCTCACCAACGACACCGCGTACGTAGACCTCCGCGGTCCCACCACGTGCACCCTGATCACGGACACGGAGAAGCAGGCGATCCACGGCCGCCTGGGTCCGGACCCGCTGCGCGAGGACGCCGAGCCGGCCCAGGCGTACGCACGCATCTCCCGCAGCCGTACGACGATCGCCGCACTCCTCATGGACCAGAAGGTCATCGCAGGCGTAGGGAACGTCTACCGCGCGGAAGTCCTCTTCCGGCACGGCATCGACCCGTACCGGCCGGGCAAGGACATCACTCCGGCCGAGTGGGACGCGATGTGGACGGATCTCGTCGCGCTCATGCGCCAGGGCGTCCGCAACAACCGCATCGACACGGTCCGCCCGGAACACGAGCCGGAGGCCATGGGCCGCGCGCCGCGCAGGGACGACCACGGCGGCGAGGTCTACGTGTATCGCAGGGCCGACCTGCCCTGCCACATCTGTGGCGGCGAGATCCGCACCGCCGGTCTCGCCGCCCGCAACCTCTTCTGGTGCCCCACCTGCCAGAAGGCCTGAAACCGCTCAGAAGCCGTGCGGCAGCCAGGGTGCGACGACGGAGGAGAAGCCGAGCGAGGCCTCCGCGAGCGCGCCCTGGCGCAGCTCCCGTACCCGCCCGGCCGCGGCGAGTGAGGCAAGGGACACGCCACCGAGGTAGGCAGCCCCCAACTCCCGTACGGACAGGGCGAGATCGGCCGAGTCGGTGGTCCGCTCGCAGGACGCACCCTTCGCGTCCCCGGAGAGCCGCCAACGCCCCTCGTTCCAGGGGCAGAAGGCGTCCTCGACCTCGAACACGACGTCCACGGGCGTCTGATACGTACGCGCCTCGAGCGCCGCGCCGACGTCGACGGTCCGTACGTACAGCGAGTCGCGCATGCTGAGCCCGCACCGCCGGATGTCGGAGACGAGGTGCTGCCAGGCGTCGTCGACGGGCCGGTTGTAGGTCTTCACCGTCGACGTCAGGTCGATGTCGAAGAGGAACCGCCACAGCGCCGCGTACGCAGCCGGGTCCAGCGCCTCCAGGTCGCGCAGCTCGACCGTGCCCTTGGGCCCGGCCGCGTCCCACTCCGGCTTGATGGAGTACCGGACGTAGCCGACCACTTCCCCCTCCCGCTCGGCGAGCACGCACTGCAACGGCGATGCGCCCTTCCGGTCGCTCTCCGGGTCGAGCAACGGCAGATGCTCCCAGCCGGGCAGCCGCGCCATCATCCCGGGCCGGGTCGGTACCCGCTGTGCGTAGACGGCCTCACACGCATCGCGTACGGCGTCCGCATCAGGTTCGGCGAGGCGGAGTCGTATGTCGTCGGTGCCCGCAGGCACCGACAGCCGTACCCGGGACGTGTCGATCTCCGCGCGCAGCTGCTGGGTCGCCGCGCCGTAGCCGAAGCGGCCGTATATCACCGGCTCGGAGGCGGTCAGTACGGCCAGCGGCTCGCCCCAGGAGCGGATGTCGTCCAGCTGCCTGCGCATCATGGACGTCAGCACCCCGCGGCGGCGGTGCGTCGCGGCGACACTCACCATCGTGATGCCGGCCGCCTTCACCGGGGTTCCGCCCGGAACGGTCATCCGGAAGCTGAACGCACCCGCCGTTCCCACGCACACGTCGCCGTCCCAGGCCCCGATGAAGCGGTCGAACTCCGTGAGGCCGTTCCACAGGGCGCGCTCCTCGGGCGACTCGTCGACTCCGCCGAAGGCGAGCACCAGCTTTCCGTACCACTCGTCCCATTTTTCCGGCCGGAGCACGCGCAAGTCAGTCGTCATGTGCCATGCCTACCAGGGCAATCCGGGATCAGCGAGTGGATTTCTGCCGGCTCGGGGCGGGCCGCCCACCGCGGCATGCGATCCTCGGGGATCGGACGTTTCTGTGACTTCGGTTCTCGGACGGGGGACAAGTGGGACCTCCCGTGCCAAGTACCAGGTCCGATGGATAGGGTCCCGAACAATGGCAGCAGGACGAGAGCGGCGCGCGGAAGCCGACACGTTTGCGGCCCGGTGCAAGAAGCAACTGCACCGGGTCCGCACCGGGCTGCGCAGATCCGCTGTCGACTACTTCCGCGGGGACGGTTCGGACTGGGTGGCGCTGGCCGCTCTGCTGCTGACGATTCCCGTGATCACGGGCGCCACACTCGTCAACTCCGTGTGGTTCTCGCCGGCCGCGCTGGTCCTCCCGATCGTCGCCGGCGGCCTGGTGCTGCGGCCGGCCAGCCTGCTCGGCCTGTACGCGGCCGCCGCCACCGCCCTGATCGTCGAGTCCGTGAAACTCGGCCCGTACACGGAGGGGCCGTCCCGGGTGACGCCGGGAACCGTGCTGGTGGTCGCCGCCTGCGGCTTCTTCGGTCTGTTGATCGCGCAGTTCCGCAGCCGGGTGGGGGTTCCGTGGAGACGCGGCGGCACCATGCTGTTCGACCTGCGGGAACGCATCCGGGTCCAGAGCAAGTTGCCGAAGCTGCCGGTGGGCTGGCATCGGGAGATGGCCTTGCGGCCGGCCGGTGGTCAGTCGTTCTCGGGGGACTTCGTGGTGGCTGCCCGTACGAACGGGGGGCGCACGCTCGAGGTCGTACTGACGGACGTGTCCGGCAAGGGCATGGACGCCGGGTCGCGTGCGCTGCTTCTGTCGGGGGCGTTCGGGGGGCTGCTCGGCTCGCTGCCGCCGCACGCCTTCCTGCCCGCGGCGAACGGTTACCTGCTCCGGCAGGACTGGGACGAGGGCTTCGCCACGTCGATCCACCTTGTCCTGGACCTGGACTCCGGCGACTACGAGCTCTTCTCGGCCGGGCATCCTCCCGGGCTGCAGCTCAGCGCGGGCAGCGGGCGCTGGGAGGAGAAGTCCGCGGAGGGGCCGTTGCTCGGGGTGTACGACGGGGCCCAGTTCGACTCCGTGAAGGGGACGTTGCGTCCGGGCGACGTTCTGATGCTGTTCACGGACGGCCTGGTCGAGACGTCCGACCGGGACATCGCGGAGGGGATGGACCGGCTTACCGGTGAGGCGGACCGGTATGTGGCCGGGGGGTTTCATGGGGCGGCGTGGCATTTGATTGAGGCGGTTGCGCGGGATGTGAACGATGACAGGGCGTTGCTGCTGATCTGTCGGGAGCTCTCCGGCGGTTGACCTCCGGCGGTTGGGCGGGGCGCCTACCGGGTGGGTGGGTTCGGTTCACTGGCGGGTGCGGGTTCGTTGTGGTTGGTCGCGCCGTTCCCCGCGCCCCTGAGTGGGTGGTGGGTGCGGGGTCGTGGGCCGGTGCGTCAGCCCGTCGCAGGGCGGGCATACGGCCCTTAGCTGGTACAAGGCCCTGGTCCTCCGAGACCGGAGCTAAGCGACGGGCATACGACGCACCGGCCCACGCCCCCTCCCGCCGGAGGGAATCTGCGGGCACGTTGTGGTGCAGGCTTTCAGGGCGCGGCCTTGCGCGGCCTTGCGCGGCCTTGCGCGGGGTGCGGGCTTTCCGGGGCCCGGGCTTGTTCGGGCCGCCGGGGTCTTCGGGGCGCGGACTTGCTCAGGGCGCGGACTTTTCTGGGGGCGCGGGCAGCCGCAGGCTTTTCAGGGGCGCGGGGCTGTATCGATGTGCGGCTCCGCCGCGATGGGGGTCCCCCCGCTCTGGGGGTCCCCCCAGGCCCTTAAGGCACTGGGGGAGCAGCCGAGAGTGGGGGAGCGACCAGCCACGCCGCCATCGTGGCGAGGATGAGGGCGAACTCGCCGCGAGCGAGCAGTGTGGTGGAGATGTTGGCGGCGGGCCCGGCTCCGAAGCCGTACACCCGAGCCGCCCCCAACCCCGCGAGCACGTTCATGACCAGCGTCAGCGAAACCGCGGCGAGGACGGGCCACAGCACCGTGGGAAGGTCGCCCGGATCGATGGAGAGGCCGAAGGCGAAGAAGAAGATCGCGCCGAAGGCGTCCCGCAGAGGGTGCACCAGCGTGCGTATACGCGTACCCGAAGCCGTACTGCCGAGCATCAGCCCGACCATGAAGGCCCCGATGGCGTCCGCCACTCCGAACCACTCCGACACCCCGGCCACGAAGACGGCGGCCCCGAGGAAGGAGATGACCAGCAACTCGTCGTCCTTGGTGGCAACGAGCCGCCCCACGACCCTCGTACCGAAACGGGCCGCCAGCGCGAGCAGCAGCAGGAAGGCGAAGGCCTTGCCGCCGTCGAGGACCGCCGCCCCGAGCGAGGAGGCGCCGGACAGAACCGGCTGCAGCGCCGCGAGGTAGAGCGCGAGGAAAATGTCCTCGACGACGATGATGCCGAGGATCGGCCGGGTCTCGGGGTTCCCGAGCCGCCCCGTGTCGACCAGCACCTTGGTCACGATCGCGGACGACGAGATGCCGAGCACTCCGGCGAGGACCAGCGCCTCGGCGGTGCCCCAGCCGAGGGCGAACCCGAACCCCAGGCCCGCACCGACGTTCAACGCCAGATACATGCCTCCGGCGAGAGCCATCCGACGGCCACCCGCCTTGAGGTCGTCCATGTGGAACTCGAGGCCGAGGTAGAAGAGCAGCAGCACCAGACCCAGCGCGGAGAGCATCTCCATGTCGTGCGGGTCCGAGACGATCACGATGCCGGGCGTGTGCGGGCCGAGCAGGATCCCGGCCAGGATGAAGAGCGGAATGGTGGGGAGTCCGATACGGGCGCCGACGCGGGCGAGAACCGCCGCGGCGAGAAAGGCGCCACCCATGGCGATGAGGATGTCTGCGTGTCCGATGGGCCTGTTCCTCCTCGGAAAGGTCAAGGGTCGGTCAAGGAAGCGTCAATAATTAGATTACCAAACGACTTGTCGGCGGGGCCTGGTGGGGTTCTCCCCACCCTCAAGTCGCCGGTCGGCCTCATGGTCGGGGCAGGCCCCGGATCCGTAGCGTCGAAGCATCGGTAGGGATCGGTGCGACGGAAGGACGGACCCGGCCATGGGCCTGCGGAAGAGGCGGTACGACGACGGGGCCGGGGACGACGCCCCGCAGAACGTACGGAGCGGCCTGAGGCCGGACGGCGACTGGGCCGTCGAACTACGGAGCGTACGGCGGCAGTACGGCCGTGGTGGGTCCGCCGTGCATGCCCTGCGTGGGATCGACCTGGCCCTCGCGCGTGGCAGCTTCACCGCCGTGATGGGTCCTTCCGGGTCCGGTAAGTCCACGTTTCTGCAATGTGCGGCGGGGCTCGACAGGCCGAGCGGCGGGACGGTGCGGCTCGGCGGCACGGAGATCACCGGGATGAGCGAGAACAAGCTGACGGCGCTGCGCCGGGAACGCCTGGGCTTCGTCTTCCAGGCGTTCAACCTGCTGCCGTCCCTGACCGTGGAGCAGAATGTCGTGCTGCCGATGCGTCTCGCAGGTCACCGGCCCGACCGGCGCCGAGCGGCCGGGGTCCTCGCTCAGGTCGGCCTCGACGGGCTGGGGCGGCGTCGTCCGGGTCAGCTCTCCGGTGGGCAACAGCAGCGAGTTGCGATCGCCCGTGCCCTGGTCACCCGGCCCGACGTGGTCTTCGCGGACGAGCCGACCGGCGCGCTCGACACGCGCACTGCCGGTGAGGTCCTGGGGCTGCTCCGTCAGGCCGTCGACGGTCTGGGGGCGACCGTCGTCATGGTCACCCACGACCCGACGGCCGCCGCCTGGGCCGACCGCGTCCTGTTCCTCGCCGACGGTTCGATCGTCGACCGCCTGGAGCGCGCCCCGGCGGAGCAGATCGCTGCCCGGATGGCCGCTTTGACGGCTCCCGTGACCGTACGAGCGGCCGCCTGATGTTCGTACCCAACGGCCTGGCCCGCGCCGCCGTCCGCTTCAAGCCCGCCGCCTTCGTGGGAACGTTCGTCGCGCTGGCGATGGCCGCGCTCATCGTGTCGGCCTGCGGCATCCTCCTGGAGACCGGCCTGCGTGCCTCCGTCCCGCCCGTCCGTTACGAAGACGCCCCCGTGGTCGCCGCCGCAGACCAGCGCGCCCACCGCGTCACAGGCCACGGCGACAGTCGCGAGGACGACGCCGTACCGGTCCCGGACCGGGCCTGGCTGGACAACTCCCTGGTGGCGAAGGCCGGTTCGGTGTCCGGTGCGAGCCAGGCCGTCGCGGACGTGACCTTCCCCGTGCGGGCGGGCGACGGCGCGCGGCTCACCGCCCATGGCTGGGGTTCCACCGCGTTCACCGGCGAGCGGCTGGCGGCGGGGCGGGCGCCGGTAGACGGTGAGGTGGTCCTCGGGAAGGGCACGGTCGGCGAGCGCGTCAGCCTCACCACCGCCGACGGCCCTCGCACCTTCCGCGTCTCCGGCATCGCGAAGCCAGGGGAGCAGGGTGATGCAGAGGGGACTGTCTGGTTCGCCGACTCCCAGGCCGTACGTATCTCCGGCCATCCCGGGCGTATCGATGCGATCGCCGTCCTGCCGAAGGACGGGGTGACGGCCGAGGCACTCAAGAACCAGGTCGCGCGCGCTCTCGGGGACCGGGCCGAGGTGCACGCCGGCGACGGCCGCGGCTCGGTCGAGGACTCCTCGCTCGCCGAGGCCAAGGAGCTTCTCATCGGGCTCGGCGCGTCGTTCGGCGGGGTCGCGACGATGGTGGCCGTGTTCACGGCGGCGGGGACGGTGGCGCTGTCCATCGCCCAGCGGGCCCGCGAGTTCGCGCTGCTGCGCGCGATCGGTACGGCCCCGCGCCAGATCCGCCGGTCCATCGCCACCGAGAACCTGCTGGTCGCTCCGCTCGCCGGCCTCGTCGGCTGTCTGCCGGGCATCGGCCTGGCCCGTTGGTGGTTCGGGCAGCTCAAGGACAAGGGGGCGATTCCGGAGCCGGTGGAGCTGTCGGTGTCGTACATCCCGCTGCTCACAGCCGTCGGCGCCGTGCTCGGCACCGCACTGGTCGCCGGGTACATGGCGGCCCGTCGCCCGGCACGGACCAAGCCGGGGCAGGCACTCACCGAGGCGTCCGTGGAGCGGCTGCGCTTCGGCTGGATCCGTACGCCGCTGGGGATCGCGGCGGCCATCGGCGGTTTCGTCTGCGCGGGTGTCTCCGCCTCGACGACCGGCGAGGACGCGGCCAACGCGGCGCTGGGCATCGTGATGCTGTTCATGCTGGCCGTGGCGCTGCTCGGCCCCCTGGTCGCGCGCGCCTGCGCCGCCCTGTTCGGGCTGCCGCTGCGCCGCGCGGGCGCCTCCGCCTCCCTGGCGGCCGCCAACTCCCGTACGAACGCCCGCCGTCTGGCCTCCGCGATCACCCCGATCGTCCTGGCGATGGCCTTCTCCTCCGTACTCGTCTTCATGCACACCAGTGAGGAGCGGGTCACGCGGGAGCAGCAGCGGGCCGGCACCGTGGCCGACCACATCGTGACGTCGGAGACGGGGCTGGCACCCGATGCCGTACGTCAGGCCGCCCGCAGCCCCGAAGTCACCGCCGCCGTCGGGTTGTTGAAGACCGGGGTCCTCCTCCCGGCGGGCGGATACCTTCAGGAGGCTTCCGCCCAGGGCGTCACGGGTTCGGCGCGGGACCTGGCCCGCGTACAAGACCTGGAGATCGAGAAGGGTGCGCTGTCGCTGGAGCGGGGCGAGGTCGCGATGGACGCCTTGCTGGCCCGTGACGCCGGTGTCGGCGTCGGCGAGCGCGTCGAACTGCGCCTGCCCGACGGTACGAAGGCGAGGCCGACGGTCGTGGCGACGTACGGCCGCGGTATGGGTCTGTCCCAAGTGACCCTCAGCCATGCGGACTTGGCGCGCCACGTCAGCTCCGCCTTCGCCACCGAACTCTGGACGAAGGGCGGCAGCGCCACCGGCCTGGCGAAGTTCGGCACGGTCGCGGACCGCGGTGGCTACACCGCCGCCCAGTCCCTCGACCGCGAGCTGAACGCCTGGGCCAACACCGTCATGGCTGCGGTCCTCGGCGGCTTCGCGGCCGTCGCCGCCGTCAACACGCTGGTGATGACGGTTCTGGACCGACGGCGCGAACTGGGCACCCTGCGGCTCATCGGCTCCACCCGCCGCCAGGTGCTGAACATGATCCACTGGGAGGCCCTGCTCGTCGCGCTCGCGGGCCTTGTCCTCGGCACGGGCATCGCGCTCGCCACGCTCATCCCGATGATGAAGGGGCTGACGGGGCAGGCGCCCTACATACCCCCGCTGTTGTACGGCTCGCTCGCCGCGGCCGTGCTCGTGATCGGTGTGGCGGCGGCGTCGGTACCGGCCAGATCGGCGTTGCGGGGCACACTCGACGCATGACCGAAAAAGCGCTGCTGACCCTCACCGAAGTCGAAGCCATCGCCCGCAACGCACACGCGGCCCAGACCGACAAGGCGGGCCGACCGTACGCCGAGCATCTCCAGGCGGTGGCTGAAGGGGTACGTGCCCGGGGCGGCGACGACGAACAGATCGCCGCCGCCTGGCTCCACGACGCCGTCGAGGACGACGCCGTCTCGGAGGACTGGCTCCTGCGCAAGGCCGCACTGACCCGGCGCACGAAGGACATCGTCCTGGCCCTCACCAGGCGCCCCGGCGAGCCCCCGGAGTCGTACGCCGAACGCATCCTGGCGACGCCGGGGGCCCTCCTGGTCAAGGAATCCGACCTGGCCCACAACGCGAATCCGGCCAGGCTGGCGGCCCTGGACGAGTCCACGCGGACGCGACTGGCCCAGAAGTACGCGAGGATGCGCGAACTCCTGGGCTTGGCCTAGGACTTGGGCCTCGGCCTAGGACTTGGCCCGCTCTCGAGCCAGCTCCGCCGCGTCCCGCTTGAACGCCCACTCCATCTTCGGCTCCATCGCGAAGCGGAACATGCGCTGGACGGGCGGCGTGCACAGCAGGGTGACCACGGTGGCGGCGACCAGGGTGACGAAGATCTCGCCGAGCGGCTCATGCAGCCACGTGTAGTCGAACCAGCCCCAGAAACGGCCGCCCTTGACCAGGAAACCGTGCAGCAGATAGCCGTACAGCGTCCCCGCCCCGAGCACCGTGAACCACATCTTGCGACGCGGCACCCAGGAGAAGAAGCAGGCCGTGAGGACCATCGAGCAGCCGAACAGCGCGAGCGTCATCACGACGCCGGCCCACCACGGCGTGCCCAACTCCTGCGCGCTGTCCCGGTGGTAGAACCACGCCGACGTCATACGCGGAGCCGCCCAGTACGCCACGACCAGCGCCGCCGCGAACACCGGCACCGACAGGATCCGGACCTCACGGCGCCGCATCAGCTGGAAGTGCTCGGGCTTCATGAACAGGCCGATGACAAAGAACGGCAGGAACTGCAGCACACGTTGCAGATCCAGGTCGTCACCGATGTCGGGCGAGACGGAGGCGAGCACCGCGATGGCGAGCGCGAGCGGCACCGGCCAGCGCACGACCTTCCACATCGGCGTCGTCAGCCGCCACACGAACAGCGCGATCAGGAACCACGTGAGGTACCAGGGGTCGAGCAGGCTGACCGGATGGCCCGGATCGTCGTCCGCCACCTTCTTGAAGACGGAGTACGCGGCTTCGAAGAGGATGTACGGCACGGCGATGCCCGTCACCAGCCGCTGGAGCCGGTCGGCACGCATGTCGAAACTGCGCGAGAAGTAGCCGGAGATGAGGATGAACGCCGGCATGTGGAAGGCGTAGACGACCATGTAGAGCGCTTCGGCGGTGCGGCTGTGGTCGGTCAGCGGTTCCCAGGTGTGGCCCATCGCGACGAGCACGATGGCCAGGTACTTGGCGTTGTCGAAGAACGCGTCGCGTTGCTTGGCCGGCCTGGCCTGAGACGCGGCGGGAGCGGTGTTCGCCTGCGGGGTGTCGCGGGTTCGAGGGCTCGGCATTCCGGACACCGACGACTCCTCCGTCGGCGGGAGCGGAGCCCTCTGTTGGCCGTGTGGGCGGAGCGAGTTCGTCACAGACCCTCCCACCAGGAACTGGGGGAGACGATCCGGGACCTCACTGCGCGTGCGGGGGACGAGGCAGCGTTGAACATCTGAGGCACCCTAGCGTCGCCGATGCGATTTCGTAAAACCCTCCGCGTCATTCCTGCTTAACCCTCGCTTATCCCGGTGAGTGCGGTGGATTTGAAGAAGTGGGATACGACATCGACTTGGCGATGCAGAGGTCGACTGATGTACTACGTACGTCTGTTACGTACCACTTAATCCCGACTAAATAGTGCATAACGTTCGCGGGTGACTCTGGTGAAATGTCCGTTGATCGGCGTTTGTTGACCCCCTCGCCGACCTATCGCTGTGCCTGCGGCAACAATTCGAATTAGCTGCGAACAAGATGTGGGGCACGGCAATGACCCTCCTGAATTAGGCGTGCGGGGGGTTCCTCGAATTGCCGTACGCAGCCCCGCCGTTCATGGCCGCCGACGAGCGCCGCGCGGGTACGGATTGTGCAGGTCCGGCGAGAACGATGGCCGATGATGACCCACCTTCCGCATAGGCTGGGCCTGTTGGTGGCACGATGGTTCTGCGGGGGTGTGCGGGGTGGCGCCCTCGGGCCGGGAGAGCGGACCGACCGTAGGGTGTGATCAGTTGTGGCCATTTCGCTGTCAGTCGTGCTGCTGTTGGGGATCGTCCTCGTGGTGTTGATCCGGGGAGGAACGATCAAGGCGGGTCCGGCGGTCGTCGCCGTGCTGTTCGGCTTCTTCCTCGCCTCGACGGGCATGGCCGACGACATCCAGCGGTTCCTCAACTCGATAGCGGAGACGATCAACGAGATCCAGTTCTGAGCGGGGCCGGCGAGTGCAGCCCCACGACGTGACGAACACCTGACAGCTCCGCGAGAGCCGGCCCGGCGCGATCGGAGCCATCCGCCTGGACCGCTTCGGCCCCGCTGACGGCCAGCCCGTGGTGCTGCCGCACGGCACCCGTTCTCCTCGTACGTCCGGCACGAGATCGCCCCGACGCTCGCCTCCGCAGGGCCGCCTCGTCCCCCTGGACGCCCGGCCCACCTCCTCGGCGGACTGATCACGTTCCTCAGGGACTGACGACTCCGACTGCCGGCAGTACCCGGAAACGCCTCAGGGCCAGGTCGGAGGATCGATCCTCCGACCTGGCCCTGAGGCGTATGGAGCGGGCGACGGGAATCGAACCCGCGTAGCTAGTTTGGAAGACTAGGGCTCTACCATTGAGCTACGCCCGCACAGGATGCACCGCAGGTCAGTGGACGCGCGGCACGGGAGCATCGTAGCGGGTGGCACCCCTTCGCCGCACATCCCGTTCCGCGCCCCCTCAGGCGCCCGCGAAATGCGGGAGCCGTGGCGTCCGCGGGCATGTACCCTACGTGTCGCACCGACGGGGTGTGGCGCAGCTTGGTAGCGCGTCCGCTTTGGGAGCGGAAGGCCGTGGGTTCAAATCCCGCCACCCCGACCACCAGCAGAGCCCCGGTGGCCACCCATAGGGACCCCGGTCCGGAAGCCGACCGGGGGCCCGGGACCCGCGGCATCGGAAGCTCGCCTTTTGGGGCGTGTACCGCCTGCGGCTACTATGCAAACTGCGTGCCCGTATGTCTGCACTGTTACGTCTCGCAAGGGCCGCGAATCCGCTGAGGCACCCGCCGCATCCGGCAGAGGTCGACAGCAGAACCCCAAGAAGTCAGCCATCAAGGAGACCGAACCGTGAAGAGCGCCGTGGAGACCCTGAACCCGACCCGGGTTCGGCTCACTGTCGAGGTGCCCTTCGAGGAGCTCAAGGACAGCCTCGACGCGGCGTACAAGAAGATCAACCAGCAGGTCACGGTGAAGGGGTTCCGGAAGGGCAAGATTCCGGCGCGCGTCATCGACCAGCGGTTCGGCCGCGGTGCGGTTCTGGAGGAGGCGGTCAACGACGCGCTTCCGAAGTTCTACACCGACGCGGTCAACAACGCCGAGCTGAACGTGCTCGGCCAGCCCGAGGTCGACATCACGGAGCTGAAGGACGGCGAGACGCTGAACTTCACCGCCGAGGTCGACATCCGCCCGGCCATCGAGATCCCGGACTACTCCGGCATCGAGGTCGAGGTCGACGCCGTCGAGGTCAGCGAGGAGGACGTCGACAAGGCCGTCGAGGAACTGCGTGAGCGCTTCGCGTCCACCACGCCGGTCGAGCGCGCCGCCGAGGACGGCGACGTCGTGACGATCGACCTGGAGGCCAAGGTCGACGGCGAGGTCCTGGAGGACGGCGTCGCGAACGGCGTCTCCTACACCATCGGCTCCGGTGAGCTGCTGGAGGGCATCGACGACGCCGTGAAGGGCCTGGAGGCCGGTGGCGAGGCCACCTTCACCTCCGAGCTCAAGGGCGGCTCGGCGGCCGGCAAGGAGGCCGAGGTCTCCGTCAAGGTCACCCAGGTCGCCGCGCGTGAGCTTCCCGAGCTGGACGACGACTTCGCGCAGCTCGCCTCCGAGTTCGACACCCTGGAGGAGCTGCGGGCGGACAGCCGTAAGCGCCTCGAGAACATGAAGCAGTACGACCAGGCCACGCAGGCCCAGGAGCGCGTCCTGGAGAAGCTGCTGGAGCTGGTCGAGGTGCCCGTCCCCGAGAAGCTCCTCGAGGACGAGATCAACACCCGTAAGCACAACCTCGAGCACCACCAGCTCGGTCAGATGGGCCTGGACCTGCCGCAGTACCTGGAGATCCAGGGCAAGACGGCCGAGGAGTTCGACACCGAGACGCGCGAGGCCGCGGTCAAGGGCATCAAGACCCAGTTCGTCCTCGACGAGCTGGTCAACAAGGAGAAGCTGAACGTCAACCAGGAGGAGCTCACCGAGCACCTCATGCGTCGCGCGGCTTCCTCCGGCATGTCCCCCGACCAGTTCGCCCAGGCGGTCGTCGAGGGCGGCCAGGTTCCGATGCTGGTCGGCGAGGTCGCCCGCGGCAAGGCCCTCGCGGTCGTCGTCGAGGCGGCCACGGTCAAGGACACGAACGGCGAGATCGTGGACCTGGACGACGAGGACGAGGACGAGGCGGCTGAGACCGTCCAGGCCGAGGTCACCGATGCCTCCTCCGAGGAGACCCCGGCGGAGGCCTCCGCTGAGGCGGCTGAGGCGGCCACCGAGGAGAAGCCCGAGGCGTAAGCCTGCGGCGCTTCAGCAGCTGTACGGCGGGGCTGTATCAATATGCGGCTCCGCCGCGCGGGCGCGAGCAACCCACCACAAGCCGCACCCGCCGATGCACAGCCCGTGGCAGACGCGTCTGCGGGTTTGTGAGGGCTGAGCGCGCCCACGCGGCGGAGCCGCATATGCCACAGCCCCGCGCCCCTGGCGGGTCCGCCCCTGGCGGGTCCGCCCCTGACGGGCCGGACCCGCCAAAATCCCTGCGCAACCAGCGGAGCGCATGCGCTCACAGCGAACAGTTCCCTCCTCGGGATTCCCCGAAGGGACCCGCGCGTTAGGGTCCATGAGTACGAGGGCAGGGGAGTCCCGATAAACCGCCGGACGGCCCCCCGCCCCGGCAGAACACGTGAGACGGCCCCGGCGCCGTCGACAAGACGAGCAGGTGGATACGTGACGAATCTGATGCCTACAGCCGCCGGCGAGCCCTCCATCGGTGGTGGCCTCGGCGACCAGGTCTACAACCGGCTGCTCGGTGAGCGGATCATCTTCCTCGGCCAGCCGGTCGACGACGACATTGCGAACAAGATCACCGCACAGCTGCTGCTCCTTGCCGCCGACCCGGACAAGGACATCTTCCTGTACATCAACAGCCCCGGCGGATCGATCACGGCCGGCATGGCGATCTACGACACCATGCAGTACATCCAGAACGACGTGGTGACCATCGCCATGGGCATGGCGGCCTCCATGGGCCAGTTCCTGCTGAGCGCGGGTACCCCGGGCAAGCGCTTCGCCCTGCCGAATGCCGAGATCCTGATCCACCAGCCCTCGGCCGGCCTCGCCGGTTCCGCGTCGGACATCAAGATCCACGCCGAGCGGCTGCTGCACACCAAGAAGCGGATGGCGGAGCTGACCGCCTTCCACACCGGCCAGACCGTGGACCAGGTCACCCGCGACTCGGACCGGGACCGCTGGTTCGACCCGATCGAGGCCAAGGAATACGGCCTGATCGACGACATCATGCCCACCGCTGCCGGTATGCCGGGCGGCGGAGGCACCGGAGCGGCCTAGTCCGGCATACGCGCGCGGGCAGCCCAGCCGCGGCCCCGAGCGCAGCCGACGTAAGCCTTCCGAGCCCCCAGCCGACCGCCTCAGCTCTTTTCAGGCTCCCAGGAGACACAGTGAACGACTTCCCCGGCAGCGGCCTCTACGCCCGCACGGAGGCCGAGTACACCGGCCCCCGCGCGGAGTCCCGCTACGTCATCCCGCGCTTCGTCGAGCGCACCTCGCAGGGCGTGCGCGAGTACGACCCGTACGCGAAGCTCTTCGAGGAGCGCGTGATCTTCCTCGGCGTGCAGATCGACGACGCCTCCGCCAACGACGTCATGGCGCAGCTGCTGTGCCTGGAGTCGATGGACCCCGACCGTGACATCTCGGTCTACATCAACAGCCCCGGC
Source organism: Streptomyces yerevanensis (assembly GCF_000716805.1). Taxonomy (NCBI): domain Bacteria; kingdom Bacillati; phylum Actinomycetota; class Actinomycetes; order Kitasatosporales; family Streptomycetaceae; genus Streptomyces; species Streptomyces yerevanensis. The sequence continues at coordinate 62,997 of NZ_JNWJ01000065.1, forward strand.
GGCTCCTTCACGGCGCTCACGGCCATCTACGACACGATGCAGTTCGTGAAGCCGGACGTCCAGACGGTCTGCATGGGCCAGGCGGCCTCCGCCGCCGCGATCCTGCTCGCCGCCGGTACACCGGGCAAGCGCATGGCACTGCCCAACGCCCGTGTGCTGATCCACCAGCCCTACAGCGAGACTGGCCGCGGCCAGGTCTCCGACCTGGAGATCGCGGCGAACGAGATCCTCAGGATGCGTGCCCAGCTGGAGGAACTGCTGGCCAAGCACTCCACCACGCCGATCGAGAAGATCCGCGAGGACATCGAGCGCGACAAGATCCTCACCGCTGAGGACGCACTCTCGTACGGCCTGATCGACCAGATCATCTCGACCCGGAAGATGAACAACGCCGCGGTCGCGTGACGCGGCGCTGTATCGTCAGCCGCCCCCTTGGCACGGTTTGGCGCCGTACGCGTCAAAGTGAACCGTGCCAAGGGGGGCCCGAACGGGGGGCTCGGCAAGGTACCGTCGGACATAAGGCAGCACCAGGAGCCGCTGGACCTAGGCGTCTCCCAGGCGAAGGGGAAGCACACCGTGGCACGCATCGGTGACGGCGGCGATCTGCTCAAGTGCTCGTTCTGTGGCAAGAGCCAGAAGCAGGTCAAGAAGCTCATCGCAGGCCCCGGTGTGTACATCTGCGACGAGTGCATCGATCTCTGCAACGAGATCATCGAGGAAGAACTGGCGGAAACGAGCGAGGTCCGCTGGGAGGAACTCCCCAAGCCCCGCGAGATCTACGAGTTCCTCGAGGGGTACGTCGTCGGCCAGGAGTCGGCGAAGAAGGCCCTCTCCGTCGCGGTGTACAACCACTACAAGCGGGTTCAGGCCGGTGAGAACAGCACGGGGCAGAACCGCGACGACGCCATCGAGTTGGCGAAGTCGAACATCCTGCTCCTCGGCCCCACGGGCTCCGGCAAGACCCTGCTCGCCCAGACCCTGGCGCGCATGCTGAACGTCCCCTTCGCCATCGCCGACGCGACGGCGCTGACGGAGGCGGGGTATGTCGGCGAGGACGTCGAGAACATCCTGCTGAAGCTGATCCAGGCGGCGGACTACGACGTCAAGAAGGCCGAGACCGGGATCATCTACATCGACGAGATCGACAAGGTGGCCCGCAAGAGCGAGAACCCGTCGATCACGCGGGACGTGAGCGGCGAGGGTGTCCAGCAGGCGCTGCTGAAGATCCTCGAAGGCACGACGGCCTCGGTCCCGCCCCAGGGTGGACGCAAGCACCCCCACCAGGAGTTCATCCAGATCGACACGACGAACGTTCTGTTCATCGTGGGTGGCGCCTTCGCCGGCCTGGAGAAGCTCATCGAGTCCCGCGCGGGCGCGAAGGGCATCGGCTTCGGCGCGACGATCCGCTCGAAGCGTGAGCTGGAGGAGAAGGACCAGTTCGAGGACGTCATGCCCGAGGACCTGGTCAAGTTCGGCATGATCCCCGAGTTCATCGGCCGCCTCCCGGTCATCACCTCCGTACACAACCTCGACCGCGAGGCCCTGCTCCAGATCCTCGTCGAACCGCGCAACGCGCTCGTGAAGCAGTACCAGCGCCTCTTCGAACTCGACGGCGTGGAGCTGGACTTCGAGCGCGAGGCCCTCGAAGCCATCGCCGACCAGGCCATCTTGAGGCAGACCGGCGCGCGGGGTCTGCGCGCCATCATGGAAGAAGTCCTGCAGTCAGTGATGTACGAGGTCCCGTCCCGCAAGGACGTAGGCCGCGTCGTCATCACGGCGGACGTCGTCCTGTCGAACGTCAACCCGACGCTCATTCCGCGGGACGCCCGCGGGCGGGGTCCGGGGGAGCAGAAGACGGCGTAGGCGTTCGTACGCGCAGAGAAGGGGCCCCGGTCAACTGACCGGGGCCCCTTCCTCGTTGATGCGGCGTTGCTGCGGGCGTCAGATCTTGACGCGGACTTCCTTGCGGAACTTGGCCGTGAGGTCGGCAGTGTCCTGGAGGTCGGCGCTCTGGCCGGTCAGGAAATCGGCCGTGTCGAAGGGGATGACGACGCCGAGGGTGCTGTTGTCGCCCCAGATACACACCGGCAGGCTCACCTCCGGGGGCCCGGAGGACGGGTCGGTCGAGGCCTCGGCGTTCTTGATCTTGGATTCCTGGCACTTCAGGATCGCGCCGTCCAGACCGCTGGGCTCGTAGCTCTTCGGGCTGCCGACGAACTCGCCGCTGTCCGGGTCCTCGGCGGCGGTCTTCTTGAGTTCCACGAACATGGCGTCGATGACCGCCTCCGGGTCCTCCACCTCCCCGTAGACGCCCATGAAGCTGAGCATCTTCCCGGTGGGCGGAGTGCTCTGCTGGTCCCCGGCCTGGTACCCGGCGTTGACGGACTTGGCGTTCTTGACGCCGCTCTTCTCCGCCTCCTTGAGGTCGTCCTTGGTGAAGCCGCCGAAGTCGGCCTCATCGCTCTTCTTGTACTCGCTGAGCACCGTCGCCGGCGTGGTCAGCTTGTGCGGGCCGTCGTCCGCCACGTCCGAGCCGCCGCCCCCGCCGATCACGAAGTACGCCCCCACCGCGATCGCGGCCACGACCGCGACGGCGCCGATGATGATCCCGGTCTTCTTATTGCCGCCGCCGGGAGCGGGCGGCTGCGGCATGCCGTAGGGCGGGGGCTGCTGGCCGTACGGAGGTTGCTGGCCGTAGCCGGGCTGCTGGGGCGGGGCCCCGGGAGGGGTCTGCTGGGGATACCCGTAGCCCGGCTGCTGCGGAGGAGCCTGCTGCGGGTAGCCGTAGCCGGGCTGAGGGGGCTGCGGCTGCTGACCGTAGCCGGGCTGCGGGGCCTGCGGCGGCTGGCCGTACGGGCCTGGCTGACCGCCCGGTTGACCGTACGGTCCCGGCTGCTGGGGCTGCCCGCCGTACGGGCCCGGCTGGTTGTAGCTCATCTCTGGGTTCCCCTCCAGATACTTATGCGTTTCGAACATCCTGGCGTAAGGAGCGTCCGCGCGGAGCGCCGGGGTCTCACCGTTACCGAACAAACGAGTTTCGGGACGGGCCCGTGACACCTCTAAACTGACCCCGTGACCGAGAACGCTCAGCAGCAGCAGCCGCCAGCCAACACCCCCGAACTGCCGACCCAGTACGCGCCGGCCGAGGTAGAGGGGAAGCTGTACGAGCGCTGGGTAGAGCGGGGTTACTTCGGCGCCGACGCGAAGAGCGACAAGCCGCCGTACACCATCGTCATCCCGCCGCCGAACGTCACCGGCTCACTCCACCTGGGCCACGCCTTCCAGCACACCCTCATGGACGCCCTCACGCGGCGTAAACGCATGCAGGGGTACGAGGCGCTGTGGCTGCCGGGCATGGACCACGCGGGTATCGCCACGCAGAACAAGGTCGAGCAGCAGCTCGCGGACGAAGGCAAGTCCCGCCATGACCTCGGGCGCGAGGAGTTCGTCTCGCGCGTCTGGCAGTGGAAGGAAGAGTACGGCGGCCGGATCCTCGGCCAGATGCGGCGGCTGGGCGACGGCGTCGACTGGTCCCGCGAGCGGTTCACCATGGACGAGGGGCTGTCCCACGCCGTCCAGACCATCTTCAAGAAGCTGTACGACGACGAGTTGATCTACCGCGCCGAGCGCATCATCAACTGGTGTCCCCGCTGCCTCACCGCCATCTCGGACATCGAGGTCGAGTACCAGGACGACGACGGCGAGCTCGTCTCCATCAAGTACGGGGAGGGCGAGGAGACTCTGGTCGTCGCCACCACCCGGGCCGAGACGATGCTCGGTGACACCGCCGTGGCCGTTCATCCCGAGGACGAGCGCTACCAGCACCTGATCGGGAAGCGGATCAAGCTGCCGCTCACCGACCGCACCATCCCCGTCGTCGCGGACACGCACGTCGACCCCGAGTTCGGCACCGGTGCCGTCAAGGTGACGCCCGCGCACGATCCGAACGACTTCGAGATCGGCCAGCGGCACGGCCTGGAGTCGCTGACGGTCATGGACGAGCGCGGCGTCATCACCGTCCACGGCCCGTTCCAGGGGCTCGACCGGTTCGAGGCCCGCTCCACGATCGTCGCCGCGCTGCGCGAGCAGGGCCGGATCGTCGCCGAGAAGCGTCCGTACGTCCACTCCGTCGGCCACTGCTCGCGCTGCAAGACCACCATCGAGCCGAGGCTGTCCCTCCAGTGGTGGGTCAAGGTCGGCCCGCTCGCACAGGCCGCCGGTGACGCCGTCCGTGACGGGCGGGTGGAGATCCACCCCAAGGAGATGTCGAAGCGCTACTTCGACTGGGTCGACAACATGCACGACTGGTGCATCTCGCGCCAGTTGTGGTGGGGCCACCGCATCCCGGTCTGGTACGGGCCGAACGGCGAGGTCGTCTGCGTCGGCCCCGACGAGCAGCCTCCGAGCGGCGATGGCTGGACGCAGGACACCGACGTCCTCGACACCTGGTTCTCCTCCGGCCTGTGGCCGTTCTCCACTCTCGGCTGGCCGGAGCGGACCCCGGATCTCGAGAAGTTCTATCCGACGGACGTCCTGCTCACCGGGCACGACATCATCTTCTTCTGGGTCGCCCGGATGATGATGTTCGGTCTGTACGCGATGGACGGCGAGGCTCCGTTCAAGACCATCGCGCTGACCGGTCTCGTCCGCGACGAGCACGGCAAGAAGATGTCCAAGTCGAACCCCAACTCGGTCGACCCGCTGGACTGGATGGACGCATACGGCTCCGACGCCGTCCGCTTCACGCTCGCCCGCGGCGCCAACCCGGGCGCGGACGTGCCGATCGGCGAGGACTGGGTCCAGGCGTCCCGGAACTTCGCCAACAAGATCTGGAACGCCACGCGCTTCGCGCTGATGAACGGTGCAACGGTCGAGGGCCCGCTCCCGGACCCGTCCGCGATGTCGGCGACGGACCGGTGGATCCTGTCCCGCCTCAACGAGACCGTCGCCGAAGTCGACGCGTTCTACGACGACTTCCAGTTCGCCAAGCTCTCCGACTCCCTCTACCACTTCGCGTGGGACGAGGTCTTCGACTGGTACGTCGAGCTGTCCAAGACGACGTTCAACGCGGGCGGCGTGGCGGCCGAGGCCAGCAAGCGGGTCCTGGGCGAGGTCCTGGACGTCACGCTGCGGCTGCTGCACCCGATCGTTCCGTTCGTCACGGAGACGCTGTGGACCACGCTCACGGGCGGCGAGTCCGTCGTGATCGCGGACTGGCCGGGCGACTCCGGGTTCCGTGATACTGCGGCCGAGCGGGAGATCGAGACGCTTCAGCAGGTCATCACGGAAGTTCGCCGCTTCCGTGCCGACCAGGGGCTCCAGCCCGGCCAGCGCGTCCCGGCCCGGCTCACGCTCGACGGGACCGCCCTGGCCCCGCACGAGGCGGCCATCCGCCAGCTGCTGCGCCTCCAGCCGGAGGGCGAGGGTTTCGCGGCCACGGCGACGCTGCCGGTCGCGGGTGCGCAGGTCGCGCTGGATCTCTCCGGCACGATCGATGTGGCCGCGGAGCGGAAGCGGCTCGCGAAGGATCTGGCTGCCGCCCAGAAGGAGCGTCAGCAGGCCGAGGCGAAGCTGGGCAACGAGGCGTTCCTCGCGAAGGCTCCCGAGCAGGTCGTGGACAAGATCCGTACGCGGCTTGCCAAGGCGGGCGAGGACATCGCGCGGATTCAGGCGCAGTTGGAGCGGTTGCCGCAGGGTTAGGCAGTGTTACGTGGCTGAAGGCGCCCGGAGCCGGCAGGCTCCGGGCGCCTTTTGCCGGCCCGGCGGCGGGCACCCGGGCCGGTGTCAGTCGGGCTCCGTAGACTGGCCTCGTGAGTGAGCTCCCCCCAGACCACAGCAGCGAGCCCGATCCCTTCGACGAGATCGTCGGTGCGGAGACCGAGCGTGATCCCGATCTCGCGGTGATCGAGGCCGGCAGCCGTACCCTGCGCGCGCAGGGCGGGCCGCCGGAGGCCGACATCCCCGCGCGGCCGGCCGATCCCGAGGTCGACAAGGCGTTGCGCGAGGTCGAGGCCGAGTTGGCCACGCGGTGGGGTGAGACGAAGCTGGAGCCGTCGGTCACGCGGATCGCCGCGTTGATGGACGTACTGGGGGAGCCGCAGCGCTCGTACCCCTCGATCCACATCACAGGGACGAACGGCAAGACGTCCACGGCCCGCATGATCGAGGCGCTGCTCGGCGCCTTCGAACTGCGTACCGGGCGGTACACCTCGCCGCACGTCCAGTCGATCACCGAGCGGATCAGCCTGGACGGCGCGCCGATGGACGCCGAGCGGTTCGTGGAGACGTACCGGGACATTCAGCCGTACGTCGAGATGGTGGACGGGCAGCAGGAGTTCCGGCTGTCCTTCTTCGAGGTGCTGACGGGGATGGCGTACGCGGCGTTCGCGGACGCGCCGGTCGATGTGGCCGTCGTCGAGGTGGGCATGGGCGGCAGCTGGGACGCCACGAACGTGATCGACGGTGATGTCGCCGTGGTGACCCCCATCGATCTGGACCACACGGACCGGCTGGGCACCACGCCCGGCGAGATCGCCGTGGAGAAGGCGGGCATCGTCAAGCAGGGCGCGACCGTGATTCTGGCGCAGCAGCCGGTCGACGCGGCGCAGGTGATGTTGAAGAAGGCCGTCGAGGTCGATGCGACGGTCGCCCGCGAGGGGCTGGAGTTCGGGGTCGTATCGCGTCAACTGGCTGTCGGCGGACAGATGTTGACGTTGCGTGGGCTCGGCGGGGAGTACGAAGAGGTGTTCCTGCCGGTGCACGGCGCGTACCAGGCGCACAACGCGGCCGTCGCGCTCGCCGCGGTGGAGGCGTTCTTCGGTGTGGGCGCGGCGCGGGCCGAGCGGCTCGATATCGACACGGTCCGCAAGGCGTTCGCGGCGGTTGCCGCGCCAGGGCGGATGGAGGTCGTGCGGCGGTCGCCGACCGTTGTCCTGGATGCCGCGCACAATCCGGCGGGTGCCCGTGCGACCGCCGAGGGCGTCAGCGAGGTGTTCGACTTCAGCCGGCTGATCGGAGTGGTCGGCATGAGCGGCGACAAGAACGTACGAGGTCTGCTGGAGGCCTTCGAGCCGATCTTCGCCGAGGTGGTGATCACGCAGAACTCCAGTCACCGGGCGATGGACGCGGATGCGCTGGCCGCGCTGGCCGTCGAGGTGTTCGGCGAGGAGCGGGTGCAGGTGGAGCCGCGGCTCGACGACGCCCTGGAGGCCGCGATCACGCTGGCCGAGGAGGAGGGTGAGTTCGCGGGCGGGGGCGTTCTCGTCACCGGTTCCGTCATCACCGTGGGCGAGGCCCGACTGCTCTTGGGGAGGGGCTGAGCTGTGCGTACGCTCTGTGCTTCGACGCTGATCGGTGAGGTCTTCGTCATCGGCTTCGCCGGCCTTGTCGCCATGAAGGATCCCGATCTGTCCATGACCACGGTCTGGACGGTGAGTGGCGTCGCGATGCTGCTGTGCGTGCTGCTGTGCGGGGTGGTGACGCGGCCGGGGGGCGTGCAACTGGGCTGGGCCCTGCAGATCGCGCTGATCGCGTCCGGGTTCGTCGTGCCGACGATGTTCCTCTTGGGGGCGATCTTTGCGGCGCTGTGGTGGGCCTCGGTTCATTACGGGCGGAAGGTTGACGAGGCGAAGGCGCGGTTTGCTGCGCAGGCTGAGCAGGAACACAAGACGGCGTAGTCGCCTGTGGCGGGCTTCTTCCCCAGCCCCGCCCCTTCCCGGCTGTATCAATTTGCGGCTCCGCCGCGTGAGGGGGCTGCGCCCCCAGGCCCCCCGCCAGGGGGTGGGGTGACAGGTCGTGTCGCGGCTGCGGGTTCGTCGTGGCTGGTCGCTCCCCCACTCTCGGCTGCTCCCCCAGTGCCTTAAAGGCCTAGGGGGACCCCCAGAGCGGGGGGACCCCCATCGCGGCGGAGCCGCAAATCGATAGCACCGCGCCCCTATCGGGGCCTGCGGCCCCTCAAGCGGGCGCGGTGGCGCACCGCCCTCAGATGCGCCCTGTAATCTCTGTGATCCGCACACATGTTGCCAAAGGAGTCCCCACGTGAGCCAGCGCACCCTCGTCCTTCTCAAGCCCGATGCGGTTCGTCGTGGCCTGACCGGCGAGATCATCAGCCGTATCGAGCGCAAGGCCGGCTGGCAGATCACCGCGCTGGAGTTGCGGAACCTGGATCAGGAGACCCTGGAACTCCACTACGGCGAGCACAAGGGCAAGCCCTTCTACGAGCCGCTGGTCGCCTTTATGGCCTCCGGTCCCGTGGTCGCTCTCGTCGTCGAGGGGGAGCGGGTCATCGAGGGGGTACGCGCGCTCGCGGGGCCGACGGATCCCATCGCGGCGGCGCCCGGTTCCATCCGCGGAGACTTCGGCGTGATCGTCCGCGAGAACCTGATCCACGCCTCGGACTCCGAGGAGTCCGCCGAACGTGAACTGAAGATCTTCTTCCCCGGCCTGACCTGATCGGACTGACCCGCTCAGCCGGACCTGCTCAGCCGGACCTGATCACCGCCCCACTGCGTTCCCCCGCGACACGGCGGCCACCCACCCGGCGTACGTGAAGATTTTCTGACGCTGCGTCAATCCAGAGCCGTATCTGACCAGGCCCTGCCGCAAAAAAGCGGCCAGGGCCTGGCATATGCGTGCCGATCGGGGGAACGCATGGCTCCATTGGCTCGTCTCCACAAGCGAGGCGGCACATCATCTGCTGACAATGGCGAAGACCCTCGCGCGGTGTTCGGTGCAGGCGAGACTACGATGGAAGCCTTCACGTCACAGCGCTCACCCTCGCCGACCTAACAAGCCATCAAAAGCTCCACTTGGGAAGGCCAGACGAATCCTGATGGGGAACTCAATGTCGTTCATCGGCCGTGACATGGCTGTCGACCTCGGGACCGCCAACACGCTGGTGTACGTCAGGGGTCGAGGGATCGTACTCAACGAGCCGTCCGTCGTCGCGATCAACACCAACACCGGTGGCATCCTCGCGGTCGGTTCCGAAGCGAAGAAGATGATCGGCCGGACTCCCGGCAACATCGTCGCCGTGCGTCCGCTGAAGGACGGTGTCATCGCCGACTTCGAGATCACCGAGCGGATGCTCCGCTACTTCATTCTGAAGATCCACAAGCGGAGGTATCTCGCCCGTCCTCGGGTTGTCGTCTGTGTCCCCTCCGGGATCACGGGCGTCGAGCGGCGCGCCGTCATCGAGGCTTCCTCGCAGGCCGGTGCGCGCCAGGTGCACATCATCGAGGAGCCGATGGCCGCGGCCATCGGCTCCGGACTGCCGGTCCACGAGGCCACGGGCAACATGGTGGTGGACATCGGCGGCGGCACCACCGAGGTCGCGGTCATCTCGCTCGGCGGAATCGTCACGGCGCAGTCCATCCGCGTCGCGGGCGACGAGTTGGACAACGCGATCATCCAGCACATCAAGAAGGAGTACAGCCTCCTCCTCGGTGAGCGAACGGCCGAGCAGATCAAGATCACGATCGGCTCGGCCTATGACCTCGACGATGACCAGCACACCGAAATCCGCGGCCGGGACCTCGTCTCCGGTCTGCCGAAGACCGTCGTCATCTCCGCCGCCGAAGTGCGGAAGGCCATCGAGGAGCCGGTCAACGCGATCGTCGACGCGGTCAAGACGACCCTCGACAAGTGTCCTCCGGAGCTCTCCGGCGATGTCATGGACCGCGGGATCGTCCTCACCGGTGGCGGCGCGCTGCTGCGTGGGCTCGACGAGCGGCTGCGGCGCGAGACCGGTATGCCGATCCATATCGCCGAGGATCCGCTGGACAGCGTGGCGCTCGGTTCCGGCAAATGCGTAGAGGAGTTCGAGGCGCTCCAGCAGGTGCTGGACGCTCAGCCCCGCAGATGACGTAACTCTTCGATTCCGCCGTACGAGACGATCTCTTCTCGTGCGGCGGAGCGTTGATATAGAGACATGAGCTCCCCCATAGCGCCCCGGCCGAGGGGAGCCCCACACGAATCCGACGAGGAAGGCACGGCCGCCGCACGTGAGGGACACACGAGAGAGCCGGCTGCTCCTGGTGCTGCTGATCGCCATCGCGTTCGCTTTGATCACGGTGGACATCCGCGGCGGCGAGGACTCACCCGTCGACGGGGCCCGCTCGGCCGCCGCCACGGTCTTCGGCCCGATCGAGAACGGGGTGTCCTCCGCGGTCGACCCCGTCGGCAACGCGATCGCAGCGGTCCGCGACTCCGGCGACCGGCACGACCGTATCGCCCAACTGGAGCGGGACAACGCCGCGTTGAAGGCGGAGCTGGGCAGCGACGACCGTAACCGCAGCCGGCTCAAGCAGCTCGACAAGATCCTGAAGACGGCGGGCGCCGGACAGTACGGCATCAAGGGCGCCGAAGTCATCGCGATAGGAGCGGCCCAGGGCTTCTCCTGGACCGTCACCATCGACGTCGGCGCGAACGACGGCATCCAGCGCGACATGACCGTCCTGAACGGGGACGGCCTCGTCGGGCGGGTGACGACTGTCGGGCCCAACACCGCCACCGTGCTCCTCGCCAGCGACCCGGACTTCACGGTCGGTACGCGCATGGAGTCCACCGACGAACTCGGCTTCGCCTCCGGCCAGGGCGACCGGCCGCTGCGCGTGGAGATGCTCAACGGCAAGGCCAAGATCAAGAAGGGGGATCGCCTGGTCACCTTCGGCTCCCAGGCCGACAAGCCGTTCGTGCCCGGCGTCCCCGTCGGTGTCGTCTCCCGCGTCGACCCCTCCGGCGGCGATCTGACCCGCACCATCTACGTCGAGCCGTACGTCGGCTTCAGCAAGCTCGACGTCGTCGGCGTAGTCACCAAGGCCCCGCCCAGGGACCCGCGCGACCAGGTGCTGCCGCCCAAACCCAAGCCGACCCCCAGGCCGACGGTGACCGTGACAGTCACCCCCTCGGCTGGAGCGTCCGCCGACGGCCTGCCCCAACAGCAGCAAGAGCAGTAGGAGCTGAACCCGCATGCGCTTCAACCGAATGCTGCTCTCCGCCACCCTGGTGATCGTCGCCCTGGTGATCCAGGTGACCATCCTCGCTCGCCTCCAACTACCGGGCGCCGTACCGGACTTGCTGCTGCTCACCGTGCTCGGCCTCGCCCTGGTGTACGGCCACGTCGGCGGCGCCCTCGTCGGCTTCGGCGCCGGCCTGCTCGCCGACCTCGCGCCACCCGCCGATCATGCCGCCGGGCGCTACGCGCTCGTGCTGTGCCTCATCGGCTACCTCGCGGGGCTCGCCAAGCCCGACAAGGGCCAGGTCAGATCCGCGACCGGTCCGATGGTCGTGGTCGTCGCCTCGGCGATCGGGTCCACGCTCCTGTACGCGGGAGTCGGGGCCCTCGTCGGTGACACCGCCGCGCGTCATGTGGGCCTGGGCAGCCTGCTGTTCACGTCCGCGCTGTACGACCTGCTGCTCGCGCCCTTCGTGGTCCCCGGGATCATGGCGCTGGCCCGGCGCGCCGACAACGATCCGATCGCTGAGGCCACCGCCTCCACCAAGACCGACGTCTCCACGGGCTGGCTGTCCTCCGGCACGGGCGGGGGCCTCGGCGGTCAGCGCGGCGGCCTGCGCCTGGGCGGTCAGCGCACCGGCCTGCGCATGAAGTCCACGAAGTCGCGCATCGCCCGCGCGGGACGCATCAAGGGGGTCAAGCGGCTGTGAGAGCGGCGCAGCAGGAGCCCGTGACGGCAAGCCGGTCGCCGCTCACAGGTCGGCCGTGTACTCGTATGACCCTGACCCGTACGCGCTCTGAGAGGGGGAGGCCGCAGCCGTGACCAACATTCCCGAAACCGGCCGGACCCCACGGGTCCAGATCCGGCTCATCATCATCCAGGTCCTCGTCTTCTCCCTCCTCGCCACCCTCGGCGGACGCCTCTGGTACCTCCAGATCCGCGAAGGCGACGCCTACGCCAAGGAAGCGTCCGGCAACCACGTCCAACAGGTCGTCAGCCCCGCCGTGCGCGGCTCGATCCTCGACGCACGCGGTGTGCCGATCGCCGACAACGAGACACGGCTCGTGGTCTCCGCCTCGCGTACCGATCTGCTGAAGATGAAGGACGACGGCGAGGCGGTACTCACCAAACTCGCCGACGTGCTGGGCCTGAAGCCCAAGGACGTCATGGACAAGGTGCGGCTGTGCGACTCCGAGACGCCGCAGCCGTGCTGGAACGGCTCGCCCTACCAGCCGATCCCCATCACCGACGAGGCCACGCCCAAGCAGGCCCTCCAGATCCGCGAACGCTCCGAGGACTTCCCCGGTATCACCGCCGAACCCCAGGCCGTACGCCGCTACGCGAGCCCCGGCGACGCCAACACCGCGCAGGTCCTCGGCTATCTCTCGCCCGTCACGGACGAGGAGATCACCAAGGCCGAGCACACCAACTCCCCGTACCTGCGCTCCGACATGGTCGGCCGCTCAGGGCTTGAGCGCCAGTACGACCAGCAGTTGCGCGGCAAGGCCGGCGTCACCCGCTACGAGGTCGACAACCTCGGCCGCGTCATGGGCGAGGCCAAGAGCGACCCGGCCGAGCCCGGCGCGAACCTCGTCACCAGCATCGACGCCCGGGTCCAGCGCGTCGCCGAGTACGAGCTGCAAAAGGCGATGAAGGAAGCCCGCAAGGAGTTCGACGACAACACCGGCGAGAACTACAAGGCGGACTCCGGCGCCGTCGTCGTGATGGAGTCCAAGACGGGCCGCATCGTCTCCATGGCCTCCAACCCGACGTACGACCCGAACGCCTGGGTCGGTGGCATCTCCGGCAAGGACTACGCCAGGCTCACCGGCAAGAAGTCCAACTACCCACTGCTGAACCGGGCGATCCAGGGCCAGTCCGCCCCCGGCTCCGTCTTCAAGGTCATCCCGACGGCCGCCGCGGTCAACGCCGGCTACTCCTTCGACGGCCCGTACCAGTGCTCCAGCTCGTACAACATCGGCAGCCAGGTCTTCAAGAACTTCGAGTCCAAGGGATACGGCCCGATCTCGCTGGGCCGCGCGCTCGAGGTCTCCTGCGACACCGTCTTCTACCGGCTCTCCCACGAGGAATGGAAGCGGGACGGCGGCAACAAGCCGAAGAAGAACGCCAACGACTGGTTCTACAAGACGGCCCACCAGTTCGGCCTCGCCAAGGAGACCGGCATCGACCTGCCGAACGAGGTCACCGGGCGTATCCCCGACCGCCAGTGGAAGCAGGACTACTGGAAGGCCAACAAGGACTCCTGGTGCAAGACCGGCAAGAAGAACGGCGACTACGCCGAGCGCATCGCGTACGAGAACTGCCTCGAAGGCAACAGGCTGCGCGCCGGTGACTCCGTCAACTACTCCATCGGCCAGGGCGACACCCTCGTCACCCCGATCCAGATGGCCACCATCTACTCGGCGATCTCCAACGGCGGCACCATGTACGACCCGACCGTCGGCAAGGCGATCGTCAGCGCCGACGGCAAGAGCGTCCAGGAGATCGCCCCGAAGCCGCACGGCAAGCTGCCGATGTCGAAGCAGACGCTCGGCGAGATAGACGAAGCCCTCGAGGGAGTCGCCACCCGCGGTACGGCCGCCTGGCGTTTCGCCGATGCCGGCTGGCCGCAGGACAAGATCCCGATGCACGCCAAGACGGGTACCGCCGAGGTCTACGGCAAGCAGACCACCTCGTGGTTCACCACGTACACCGACGAATACACGGTCGTCATGACCATCTCCCAGGGTGGTACGGGCTCCGGCGCCTCCGGCCCCGCCGTGCGCAACATCTACGACGCGCTGTACGGCGTCTCCGACGACGGCAAGATCGACAAGAAGAAGGCCCTGCTGCCCGAGCCGCAGAAGAGCCTGCCGAAGATCCAGCCGGACGGTTCGATCGACGCCCCGAAGATCAAGAAGTACGTGCCGCAGGAGGAAGCGACCCCAGAGAGCCAGCAGCCGGCGACCGGTGACGACCCGGCCGCCACCGTGCCCTCCCCGAACACCGGCAACAACCGCGACACCCGACGGCGCACCGATCGCTCCAAGAAGAGGCGGAGGACCACCGAATGACCGGCGCGAGCGGCTTCTCCGTCTCCGGCTACGGGCCCGAACGCTCCGTCTGGGCCCGGCTGTTCGCCCGCGACTCGCTGGCGCGCCGGCTCGACTGGCCGATACTGCTCTCGGCCATCACCCTCTCCCTGATCGGCGCGGCCCTCGTCTACTCGGCGACCCGCAACCGCACCGAGCTCAACCAGGGCGACCCGTACTACTTCCTGGTCCGGCACCTGCTCAACACGGGCATCGGCTTCGCCCTGATGATCGGCACGGTCTGGCTCGGCCATCGCACACTGCGTACGGCCGTGCCGATCCTGTACGGCCTCTCGGTGTTCCTGATCCTGCTGGTGCTGACCCCGCTCGGCGCCACGATCAACGGCTCGCACGCGTGGATCAAGCTGCCCGGCGGATTCTCGCTCCAGCCCTCCGAGTTCGTGAAGATCACGATCATCCTCGGTATGGCGATGCTGCTGGCTGCACGGGTCGACGCCGGCGACAAGCCCTACCCCGACCACCGCACGGTCCTGCAAGCCCTGGGCCTGGCCACCGTCCCGATACTGATCGTCCTGCTCATGCCCGACCTCGGCTCGGTCATGGTCATGGTGATCATCGTGCTCGGCGTACTGCTCGCCTCCGGCGCCTCCAACCGCTGGGTGCTCGGCCTCATCGGCACGGGTGCCGCCGGCGCGATCGCGGTCTGGCAGCTCGGGATCCTCGACGAGTACCAGATCAACCGCTTCGCCGCCTTCGCCAACCCCGAGCTCGACCCGGCCGGCGTCGGCTACAACACCAACCAGGCCCGCATCGCGATCGGTTCGGGCGGACTGTTCGGCACCGGGCTCGGCAACGGCTCGCAGACCACCGGCCAGTTCGTCCCCGAACAGCAGACGGACTTCGTCTTCACGGTCGCGGGCGAGGAGTTGGGCTTCCTCGGCGCGGGGCTGATCCTCCTGCTGCTGGGCATCGTCCTGTGGCGCGCCTGCCGCATCGCCCGCGAGACGACCGAGCTGTACGGCACGATCGTCGCCGCCGGGATCATCGCCTGGTTCGCGTTCCAGTCCTTCGAGAACGTGGGCATGACGCTGGGGATCATGCCGGTGGCCGGGCTGCCGCTGCCCTTCGTGTCGTACGGAGGGTCGTCGATGTTCGCGGTGTGGGTGGCTGTGGGGTTGTTGCAGTCGATCAGAGTGCAGCGGCCGATGTCCGCGTAGGCGGGGATCGCGTCGGCAGGGACGTCGCCGGGGAATCGCGAAGTAGCGTCCAGAAGAACGTTAAATGCGTCTCAGATGGCGAGCGGGTGGCTTTTGGGGTCTGCCCCTGATGCGAAATCGTGACTAGATTCAGTTCATGGCGGACACAAAGCGGGAGATCGAGCGCAAGTATGAAGCCGGTGAGAGCGCGGGGCTTCCCGATCTGACCGGCGTGAGCGGCGTCGAGGGCGTCATCGACAAGGGTCTCGCTGAGCTCGACGCGACCTACTACGACACGGCCGACCAGCGGCTCGCCGCGGCCTCCATCACGCTGCGCCGCCGTACCGGAGGCGATGACGCGGGCTGGCATCTGAAGCTGCCGGTCTCCGACGGCGTACGCGACGAGATCCGCGCCCCGCTGTCCGACGCCCTGCCCCGGGCCCTGACAGGACTCGTCCGCTCCCGGGTACGTGACGCCGAACTGCTCCCCGTCGTAAGGCTCCAGTCCGCGCGTGACGTCCGCCACCTCGTCGACGCCTCCGGCGGACTGCTCGCCGAGGTCAGCGTCGACCGCGTACGCGCCGAGCGGCTCAGCGGCGGCGACGGCAGCACCGACTGGACCGAGATCGAGGTGGAACTGGCCGACGACGGCGACCCCGCCTTCCTCGACAAGGTCGAGAAGAAGCTCCGCAAAGCCGGGATCAGCCGTTCCAAGTCCGCCTCCAAACTGGCCAGGGCACTGGCGGAGACCGGGGAACCGGGGGAGACCGGGAAGACCGGGCCGGCCAAGCAGCCCAAGCAGACCGGTCGCAAGAAGCCCAAGGTCGTCGTGACCGTGGAGCCCGAGCCGCCCACCGCGGGCGACCACGTCCTCGCGTACGTACGCGCCCAACGCGACGCGATCGTCGAACTCGACCCGGCCGTACGGCGCGACGTATACGACTCCGTGCACCGGATGCGCGTCGCCACCCGCCGACTGCGCAGCAGCTTCCGCTCGTACGGCAAGGTCCTGGACCGGGCCGTCACCGACCCGATCGGCGACGAACTCAAGTGGCTGGCCGGGGAGTTGGGCGTCGACCGCGACCAGGAGGTGCTCACCGAGCGGCTGACCGCGGCCCTCGACGAGCTGCCGCGCACTCTGGTCACCGGCCCCGTCCGCACCCGCCTGCGCACCTGGACGCACGCCCGCCGCGGCGGATCGCGCCGCCGACTGATCGCGGTCCTCGACGGAAAGCGGTACCTCGACCTGCTCGCCACCCTCGACTCCCTGGTCGCCGAACCGCCGCTCCTCAAGGCCGCCGCGGGCACGCCCGACAAGGTGATCGGCAAGGCCGTCCGCGGCGACTTCGCGAAGCTCTCCGCCCTGGTCGTCCAGGCCATCGACACACCGCCCGGCACGGACCGCGACCTCGCCATCCACGAAGCCCGCAAGAAGGCCAAGCGCACCCGGTACGCGGCGGAGGCCGCCACCAAGGCGCTCGGCGAACCCGCCGCCGACCTGGTCAAGTCGATGAAGTCCCTCCAGGGCCTCCTCGGCGACCACCAGGACAGCGTCATGACCCGCCTCGCCCTGCGCGACCTCGCCACCCAGGCCCACGCGGCGGGAGAGAACTCCTTCACGTACGGGGTGCTGTACGGCAGGGAGGAGCAGCGGGCGTCGGACGTCGAGCGGGCGCTGCCGGGGGCCTGGGCGACGATCTTCGCGGCGGCCGGGGGGCCAGGGGGCCTCTGATGGATCTCCGCGGCGTCGCGACGCCCGGCACGCACGCTCGCCGCACGGCGCGAAGGGACAGGTGGCTCCGCCACATGACCCTTCACACCGCACACCGATCGCACGCACCGAACGCCGCTCCTTCTTCCACGGAGATCCATCAGAGGCCCCCCTGGGGACGCGTTAGTCTTGAGGGTCACCCCTGTCAGCTCACGAAGGTCCCCACCACGATGTCTGTCGAGTCGGTCTTCCCACAGCTCGAGGCCCTGCTGCCGCATGTGCAGAAGCCGATCCAGTACGTAGGCGGTGAGCTCAACTCCACCGTCAAGGACTGGGGCAGCTGCGACGTCCGCTGGGCGCTCATGTACCCCGACGCGTACGAGGTCGGGCTGCCCAATCAGGGCGTGCAGATCCTCTACGAGGTCCTCAACGAGCGCGAGGGCGTGCTCGCCGAGCGCACGTACAGCGTGTGGCCGGACCTCGAGGAGCTGATGCGGGAGCACGGCGTCCCGCAGTTCACGGTCGACAGCCACCGCCCGGTTCGCGCCTTCGACGTGCTCGGGCTCAGCTTCTCCACGGAGCTCGGCTACACCAACATGCTGACGGCTCTGGACCTCGCCGGGATCCCCCTGGAGTCCAAGGACCGGACGGTGGACGACCCGATCGTCCTGGCCGGTGGCCACGCCGCCTTCAACCCCGAGCCGATCGCCGACTTCCTCGACGCGGCGATCATCGGCGACGGCGAGCAGGCCGTGCTCGACATGACGGAGATCATCCGCGCCTGGAAGGCGGAGGGACGGCCGGGCGGCCGCGAGGAGGTCCTGTTCCGCCTCGCGAAGACCGGCAGTATCTACATCCCGGCGTTCTACGACGTGGAGTACCTGCCGGACGGCCGTATCGGACGCGTCGTACCCAACAAGTCCGGTGTCCCGTGGCGGGTGTCCAAGCACACGGTCATGGACCTGGACGAGTGGCCGTACCCGAAGCAGCCCCTCGTCCCGCTCGCGGAGACGGTCCATGAGCGCATGTCGGTGGAGATCTTCCGCGGCTGCACGCGCGGCTGCCGCTTCTGCCAGGCCGGCATGATCACGCGCCCGGTGCGCGAGCGCTCGATCACGGGCATCGGCGAGATGGTGGACCGAGGTCTGAAGGCGACTGGCTTCGAGGAGGTTGGCCTCCTGTCGTTGTCGTCGGCGGACCACAGCGAGATCGGCGACATCGCGAAGGGCCTGGCGGACCGGTACGAGGAGGACAAGGTCGGCCTCTCGCTGCCCTCCACCCGGGTCGACGCCTTCAACATCGACCTGGCCAACGAACTCACTCGTAACGGCCGCAGGTCGGGCCTGACCTTCGCGCCCGAAGGCGGTTCGGAACGCATTCGCAAGGTCATCAACAAGATGGTCTCGGAAGAGGACCTGATCAGGACGGTCTCGACGGCGTACGGCAACGGCTGGCGCCAGGTGAAGCTGTACTTCATGTGCGGCCTGCCGACGGAGACCGACGACGACGTCCTGCAGATCGCCGACATGGCGACCCGCGTGATCCAGAAGGGCCGCGAGGTCTCGGGCCAGAACGACATCCGCTGCACGGTGTCGATCGGCGGCTTCGTCCCCAAGCCCCACACCCCGTTCCAGTGGGCCCCGCAACTGTCGGCCGAGGAGACGGACGCCCGTCTCACGAAGCTGCGCGACAAGATCCGCGGCGACAAGAAGTACGGCCGCTCCATCGGCTTCCGCTACCACGACGGCAAGCCGGGCATCGTCGAGGGCCTGCTCTCGCGCGGCGACCGCCGCATCGGCGCCGTCATCCGCGCCGTCTACGAGGACGGCGGCCGTTTCGACGGCTGGCGCGAGCACTTCTCGTACGACCGCTGGATGCAGTGCGCCGACAAAACGCTGCCCGCGTACGGCGTGGACGTCGACTGGTACACCACCCGCGAGCGTACGTACGAGGAGGTCCTCCCCTGGGACCACCTCGACTCCGGCCTCGACAAGGACTGGCTCTGGGAGGACTGGCAGGACGCCCTCGACGAGACGGAGGTCGAGGACTGCCGGTGGACGCCTTGCTTCGACTGCGGGGTGTGCCCCGCCATGGACACGACAATTCAAGTCGGGCCTACGGGGAAGAAGCTGCTGCCGCTGACGGTGGTCAAGTAGGGCGAAGCAGGACGAGGCGAGGGCCCGGCCGCCGGCGGAAAAGCCGTGGCCGGGCCCTCGTGCGTCGCGGCACAATGAGGCGATGCCGCAGCTCATCAGTCCTGATGCCCATTTCCGTACGTCGTTCCTGGCGGCGGTTCAGGAGAACCTCGCCGAGGGCGAGTACTTCGGTGACACCCTCAAGCGGGAGCTCGCCGTGTACGGCGACAGCTGGCACGAGCCGGACGGATTCGCGCGCTACGTCGCCGCGATCCGCGAGGAGGAGCTGGAGGACGGGCGTCGGCCCGACGGGTTCGTGCCCGGCAGCTGGTACTGGTACGTGGACGGCGAGACCTATCTCGGCCGGATCCAGGTACGCCACCGTCTGACGCCCCACCTTCGCGACTACGGCGGTCACATCGGCTACGGCGTACGGCCCACCGCGCGTCGGAAGGGTTACGCCACCGCCATGCTGCGCGACGTTCTGCCGTACGCGCGTGCCCTCGGGCTCGACCGGGTGCTCGTCACCTGTGACACCACCAACCTCGGCTCCCGCAAGGTTATCGAGGCCAATGGTGGAGAGTTCGAGGACGAGCGGAGCGGAAAGCTGAGGTTCTGGATCCATACAGGGCGCTGACGCGTCTCCGTCGGCATGGACCTGGAGAAGCCGCCGCCCGCAGCGCCTGAGACGCGGCCGCGCGAGACGAAGCAGCAGGACCCGGCGCCCGAGGGGTGCCTCGCGGTCGCGATCCGTATACCCGTGCGGATCGTGGTGTTCGTGCTGGTCGTGCCGGTGCGGATGGTGTGGGACGCGCTGGTGGTCGGCGGGCGTTTCCTCAGGGACACGGTGTTCCGGCCGCTGGGGCGGGCGGTCATGTGGGTGCTCGCGCCTGTCGGGCGGTCGGTTGTGTGGCTGGTCGAGGGAGTTGTGCTCGTCCTCGGGTGGCTGGCCAAGCTGGTGTTTGTATGGCCTTGGGTGGGGCTGTGGCGGTATGTGGTCGTGCCCGTCGGGCGGGGGCTGGGGTGGCTCGGGCATGTGCTGTTCGTCGTGCCGGGCGTGTGGTTGTACGCGCGGGTGCTGACGCCTCTCGGGCACGGGATCATGGCGGCGCTGCGGGGGATCGGGACCGGGTGTGCCTGGTTGTGGCGGATGCTGGTGGCCGTGCCGGCGGGCTGGCTGTACGCGTGGGTGCTCGCGCCGAGCGGGCGGGGAATCGCCTGGGTGGCGCGGGGGGTCGCGGCCGGAGTGGCGTGGCTGGCGCTGACGCTGTGGGCGGGGATCGCCTGGGTCGGCCTGGGGGTGTGGGCCGGGGTGACATGGGTCTGTCGAGGGGCGTGGGCCGGGATCGCCTGGATGTGCCGCGGGGTGTGGGCGGGCGTGACGTGGGTCTGTCGTGGGGTCTGGGCCGGTGTCGTGTGGGGCGCTCGTGGTGTGTGGGCCGTTGTGGCGTGGATCGGTGGGAGTCTCTGGGCCGGTGTGACCTGGGTCGGGCGTGGGGTCTGGGTAGGGGTCACCTGGGTCGCGGGGGTGGTCGGGACCTTGCTGCGGTGGGTCTTCGTCGTGCCCGCCGTCGCGCTGTGGCGCTGGGTGTTCGTGCCGGTCGGGCGGGCGATCGCCGTCGTCGCGCGCGAGATCGGCACGGCGATCGGGCACGCGTGGCGGGTCGCCGGGTATGTGTCGCTCGCCGTCGGGCGGTTCCTCGGGCGGCTCTTCCGGTGGATCTTCGTGGAGCCGGTGCGGTGGGCGTACAAGAGCGTGCTCACGCCCGTCGGACACCTCGTACGGGACGCGATCTGGCGGCCGGCCGCCGAGGCCGCGCGCAGTGTGGGGCGCGCTGCCCGGCAGGCCCTGACCAGCGCTCGCGAGAGTGCGCGGCAGACCCGGGCCGACATCCGGCGGATGCTCTTCGGGACGCCGCCGGAACCCGAGCCGGTGTCCTTGGCCAAGGGACTCCGGGAACCCACGGTGCCCGCTGCGCGTACTCTGGGTGGTAGGTCCGGACACGACGACCTGTCCCCGCCGACACGGGGATGATCCGGACCGGGGGACGCCGGAAGGCGCCATCCGCCACCGTTCCCGCCCACGCGGGACGACGAGGTCCACCGCACGTCCACGAGGCGATGCAGTACGTACCGCCTCACAGCGAGGAGAAGAACCACTGGGCAAGCGACAGCCCGAAGGCCCGCCGCCCGCACCCGCGGTGCAGCGCATCCGACTGCGCTACACCAAGCGCGGCCGCCTCCGGTTCACCAGCCACCGTGACTTCCAGCGCGCCTTCGAGCGTGCGCTGCGCCGCGCCGAGGTGCCGATGGCGTACTCGGCGGGGTTCACTCCGCACCCGAAGGTGTCGTACGCCAATGCCGCACCCACCGGCACGGGCAGCGAGGCCGAGTACCTGGAGATCGCGCTCACCGAAGCGCGCGATCCCGAGAAGCTGCGTGTGCTCCTCGACGAGTCGATGCCCGCCGGGCTCGACATCGTCGACGCGGTCGAGGCCCGTACGTCGGGTCTCGCCGACCGGCTCACGGCCTCCGTCTGGGAGCTGCGCCTCGTCGGCGTGGCACTCGCGGACGCCGAGCGTGCGGTCGACGCCTTCAAGGAGGCCGAGACCGTCGAGGTCCAGCGCAAGATGAAGAACGGCATGCGCACCTTCGACGCCCGCGCCGCGGTCGCGAGCCTGGAGGCGCACAGTGCCCGTTCCGAGACGGACAGTTCACAGCCCGATAGGCCGACCGACCAGCCCTGTGCGATACTGCGGCTGGTTGTTCGGCACGTGACGCCTGCCGTACGACCCGACGACGTCCTGTCCGGTCTCCGAGCTGTGGCCGACCTGGCGCCGCCGGTCCCCGCAGCGGTGACCAGGCTGGCGCAGGGGCTTTTCGATGAAGAGACCGGCACGGTGACCGACCCGCTCGCGCCCGACCGCGAGGCAGTGGCAGCCGCCCCACTCATGGCCGCAGCCACCGCCGCCGCGAAGGCGCCGGCGTAAGGAAGGTCCCGCGTAAGGACGGACGTCGTAGCGCCGCCCTCGTACTCGGGAGCCACCTGGGTCGGGCAGCGCACCGACCACAAGACTTTCGCCAGGCCGTACGCAACACGGCGTACGGAACCGGCGAGACAGAACACAGAGAGCTCCCGTGCGGCGCCCGCGCCCCGGACGGCGGCACCGCGCATCGCGCGAGCCGCGGACGTCACCGGTACAGCCGGACCAGGTGCGGCGCCCGGGAGCCTGACGGGAGATCCACCCGCATGCTCGAGCCGAACGAACCCGCTGAGGGTTCCGAGAACAACACCCCCAGCGACACCTTGCCGCCACGTCGGCGCCGCCGCGCCGCGTCCCGTCCCGCGGGGCCGCCCGCGGCGACGTCCGAGTCCGCGACCGTGGCCGAGACCACGGCACCGGCCGTACCGCCGGTGAGCTCCGCCGATCTCGCGGCGGAGGAGCCGGAGGAGATCGCGGCGACCTCTGAGACGGTCGTTGCGCAGGAGACGGTGGTGGCGCCAGAGGCGGTCGCCGCCGACGAGCCGGCAGCCGGGGCTGCCGCTGCTGTCGCTCCGGCTGCGGAGGAGTCCGCACCGACCGAGACCACTGCGCCCGCTGAGGCCGCTGCCGTCGCTCCGGCCGTGGAGGAGCCCGCCGGGCGTACGCGCCGTCGTGCGACACGTCGTGTCTCCGCGCCGGCCGGCGCGCCCGAGGCCGCCGAGGCGACGGAGCTCGTGGTGACCGCGTCCGCTGCCGCGTCGGGTGACGACATCGCGGCGCTCAAGGCGAGCGCTGCTGCAACCGAGGAGCCCGCGGCCGAGACCGCCGCCTCCGCGGCTGCCGAAGCGGAACCTGTCGTCGGTGAGGCCGCGCCTGCAGGGCGTACGCGTCGGCGCGCCACGCGTCGTGCCTCCGCGCCCGAGACCGACGCAGCGGCCGGTAGTGGGGCCCCCGCGCCCGCCGCCGAGACCGTACAGACCACCACCGAGCCCGCCGCCGTAGTCGAGCCGGAGCAGACCACCGAGACCGAGGACATCGCCCCGCGCCGTACGCGCCGTCGTGCCACACGTCGCGCCGTCGCGCCCGCCGGTGCGCCCGAGGCCGCCGAGGCGGAGCCCGCCGCCGAGGCCGCTGTCCGTGACGAGCGCAGGGAGGCCCCTGTGGCCGCTGCCGAGACCGACCAGACCAACGCCGCCGAGCCGGAGGCCCCAGCGGAGGACGCCGCCCCGCGTCGTACGCGGCGTCGTGCGACCCGTAAGACCGCCGCCGCGGGCTTCGCCGAGCCCGCAGCACCCAGGGCCGCCGAGGAGCCGCAGGCCGAGGAGGAAGAGACCACGCAGCGGCCCGCGCGGCCCGCTGTCGCCGTCTTCCAGGCGCCCGTGTTCACCGAGCCGATGTTCCAGACGCCGGAGCGCGCGGCAGCCGCCGCCGCTGCCGAGGCCGAGGAAGAGGAAGAGGACGTCACCGAGACGGCGGCCCCGGAACCGGTCGAGCCCGTCGAGTCCGTCTCCGTCGAGGAGGAGACCGGTCCGCGTCGGCGCCGCCGCCGCCGGGCCGCGGCTGAGGAGCCCGCCGAGACCCCCGAGGCCGAGGAGTCCGCCGAAGAAGAGGGCGACGAGACCGAGGAGGCCGAGGAGACCGGCTCGCGTCGTCGGCGCCGTCGCGGTGGCCGCAGGCGTCGCCGGGGCGAGAACGCCGAGACCGACGGCGAGGCCTCGGAGAACGAGGAGACCGCCGCCGGGCAGGACGCCCAGGACGCCGAGGACACCGACGAGCAGGCCGACGAAGACGCTCAGGAGCAGCGCGAGGAGTCCGGCGGCTCCGCCAGCAGCCGTCGCCGCCGGCGCCGTCGGCGCCGTGCCGGTGACGCGCCCGTCGAGGTCGAGCCGGGCGACGGCGACCCGGAGCGTACGGTCGTCAAGGTCCGCGAGCCCCGCAAGAAGGACGAGCCCGGTACCGGCGTGGACGAGGTGCAGTCCATCAAGGGCTCGACCCGTCTGGAGGCCAAGAAGCAGCGCCGCCGCGAAGGCCGCGAGCAGGGCCGCCGTCGGGTGCCGATCATCACCGAGGCCGAGTTCCTGGCCCGCCGCGAGGCCGTCGAGCGCGTGATGGTGGTCCGGCAGAACGGCGACCGTACGCAGATCGGTGTACTCGAGGACAACGTGCTCGTGGAGCACTACGTCAACAAGGAGCAGTCGACCTCGTACGTCGGCAACGTCTACCTCGGCAAGGTCCAGAACGTACTGCCGTCGATGGAGGCCGCCTTCATCGACATCGGCAAGGGACGCAACGCCGTCCTGTACGCGGGCGAGGTCAACTTCGAGGCGCTGGGCATGGCCAACGGCCCGCGGCGTATCGAGACCGCCCTCAAGTCCGGCCAGTCGGTCCTCGTGCAGGTCACGAAGGACCCGATCGGGCACAAGGGCGCGCGTCTGACCAGCCAGGTCTCACTGCCGGGCCGCTACCTCGTGTACGTCCCCGAAGGCTCCATGACGGGGATCAGCCGCAAGCTCCCGGACACCGAGCGGGCCCGCCTGAAGACCATCCTCAAGAAGATCGTCCCCGAGGACGCGGGCGTCATCGTGCGCACCGCCGCCGAGGGCGCGAGCGAGGACGAACTGCGCCGTGACGTCGAGCGGCTCCAGGCGCAGTGGGAGGACATCCAGAAGAAGGCGAAGAGCGGCAACGCCCCGAGCCTGCTGTACGGCGAGCCGGACATGACCGTCCGTGTCGTCCGCGACATCTTCAACGAGGACTTCACCAAGGTCATCGTCAGCGGCGACGAGGCGTGGGAGACCATCCACGGATACGTCGCCCATGTCGCCCCCGACCTGGCCGACCGGCTGTCCCGCTGGACGTCCGAGGTCGACGTCTTCGCGTCGTACCGCATCGACGAGCAGCTCGCGAAGGCGCTGGACCGCAAGGTCTGGCTGCCGAGTGGCGGCTCGCTGGTGATCGACAAGACCGAAGCGATGATCGTGGTCGACGTCAACACCGGTAAGTTCACCGGTCAGGGCGGCAACCTCGAAGAGACCGTGACCAGGAACAACCTGGAGGCGGCCGAGGAGATCGTGCGCCAGCTGCGGCTGCGCGACCTCGGCGGCATCGTCGTCATCGACTTCATCGACATGGTCCTGGAGTCCAACCGGGACCTGGTGCTGCGGCGCCTCCTGGAGTGCCTGGGACGCGACCGTACGAAGCACCAGGTCGCCGAGGTGACCTCGCTGGGCCTCGTCCAGATGACGCGCAAGCGCGTGGGCCAGGGTCTGCTCGAGTCGTTCTCCGAGACCTGCGTCCACTGCAACGGCCGTGGCGTCATCGTGCACATGGAGCAGCCGACCGCCGTCGGTGGCGGCGGCAAGCGCAAGAAGCGTGCGCGGGCCGGTGCCGAGACGGTGCCCGAGCAGGTCCCCGCCGCGATCGCCGAAGCCGTGGAGACCGTCGAGGAGGAGGCCGAGACCGAGGCGGAGGTCGCCGCCGAGGTCGCCGCGCCCGTCGCGCTGGCCGAGCCCGCCTTCGTACCGGACGAGGATCTGTACAGCAGCGCTGCCGAGGCGGAGGCCGCGGCCACCCGGGGCGGCCGTTCGCGGCGGCGGGCCAGCCGGCGTGCGTCGGCACCGGCGGGTGCGCCGCGCTCCGACTCCCGTAGGCCCGAGCGCAGGGCCGAGGCCGAGGTCCCGACGGCACAGACCGTGACCGCCGAGGACGAGGCCGAGCGTCCCGTACAGCCGGAGCCGGCCGCCGTCGCTCAGGCGGAGCCCATGGCCGCCGAGGACCCGGTGGTCGAGGCCCCGGCCGCCGAGGAGGCCGCACCCAAGGGACGTACGCGTCGTCGGGCGACCCGCAAGGTCTCCGCGCCGGCCGGTTCGCCGAAGGCGGCGGAGGAGGTCGTGGTGACGGTCACCGAGCCGGTCGCGGCACCCGCCGCCGAGCCGCAGCCCGAACCCGCCGCCGAGCAGCGGCCCGAGCCGGTTGCCGAGAGCGCGGCCCCGGCGCGCCCGCGCCGCCGTGCGGTCCGGATGGCCACCGCGCCCACCGCCCCGGAGGAGACGGCCGTCGTGGTCGTCCCGTCGGCCCCGGCGGAGGAGCCGGCCGAGGCCCCGGCCCCGGAAGCCGAGTACACCGAGGACGCCGTCGCGGCTCCGGCCAAGAAGGCGGCCCGTAAGACGGCCAAGAAGGCGACGGCGAAGAAGGCCGCCGTGAAGAAGACGGTGGCCAAGAAGGCGACCGCCAAGAAGGCCACGGTCAAGAAGGCGACCGCGAAGAAGGCCGCGACGAAGAAGACAGCTGCGGCGGAGCAGACGCCGTCGTCGTCCACCGTCACGGCCGCCACCGACGAGGACTGAACCGCCTCGACCGACACCCCGACGCCCTCTGACCGGCAGACAACTCGCCGGTCAGAGGGCTTCGGTGTACCCGAAGCCGGTCAGCCGACAACGTTCCGTGCGGACGGCCCGGCCCCGCCCCGGGGCCCGGTTTGACCCCACTGGTCAGGGCCCCGTAACCTTGACCCTCGGTGTGTCCACAGATGCGCCGCATTCCCGTAAACCTCTTCCTCCCGGTGGCTTGCGCCCCGGGAGAGGCCGTCTGCTTCTGTCGGCGGCTGGACTGCGGGGATTCCGAATCGAGCGAGAGAGAGATCCGCGTGTACGCCATCGTGCGCAGCGGTGGTCGCCAGCACAAGGTTGCTGTCGGCGACATCGTTGAGGTTGACAAGATTTCCACTGCCCAGGTCGGCGACACGGTCGAGCTCTCGACTCTGCTCGTTGTCGACGGTGACGCCGTCACCAGCGACCCGTGGGTGCTCGCCGGCATCAAGGTCCAGGCCGAGATCGTGGATCACCACAAGGGCGCGAAGATCGACATCCTTCGCTACAAGAACAAGACCGGCTACCGCCGTCGTCAGGGCCACCGCCAGCAGTACACGGCGATCAAGGTCACTGAGATCCCCGCGGCTGCGAAGTAAGGGACTGAGGAGAGATGGCACACAAGAAGGGCGCATCGTCCACCCGGAACGGTCGCGACTCCAACGCTCAGCGGCTCGGCGTGAAGCGCTTCGGCGGTCAGGTCGTCAACGCCGGTGAGATCCTGGTCCGCCAGCGCGGCACCCACTTCCACCCCGGCAGCGGCGTCGGCCGCGGCAAGGACGACACGCTGTTCGCCCTTGACGCCGGTGCGGTCGAGTTCGGTACGCGCCGCGGCCGCAAGGTCGTGAACATCGTTCCGGTCGCCTGACCGGATCTTTCGCGAGGCGGACCTCACTTCCCGTACGGGAAGCGGGTCCGCCTTTCGCGTGTTTCACCTGAGCAGAGATTTCCGTACGCAACTGGAGGCACATCCCATGACCACCTTCGTGGACCGCGTCGAGCTGCACGTCGCCGCGGGTAGCGGAGGCCACGGCTGTGCCTCCGTCCATCGTGAGAAGTTCAAGCCGCTGGGCGGCCCGGACGGCGGCAACGGCGGCCGTGGCGGTGACGTGATCCTGGTCGTCGACCAGTCCGTCACGACGCTCCTCGACTATCACCACTCCCCGCACCGCAAGGCCACCAACGGCAAGCCCGGTGAGGGCGGCAACCGTTCCGGCAAGGACGGTCAGGACCTGATCCTGCCGGTGCCGAACGGCACGGTCGTGCAGGACAAGGCGGGCAACGTGCTCGCGGACATGGTCGGGCACGGCACGGCCTACGTGGCCGCACAGGGCGGGCGCGGCGGTCTCGGGAACGCGGCGCTGGCCTCGGCCCGGCGCAAGGCGCCCGGGTTCGCGCTGCTGGGTGTGCCCGGTGACATGCAGGACATCGTCCTGGAGCTGAAGACGGTCGCGGACGTGGCGCTCGTCGGCTACCCGAGTGCGGGCAAGTCGTCCCTGATCGCGGCCATGTCCGCCGCGCGGCCGAAGATCGCGGACTACCCGTTCACGACGCTCGTCCCCAACCTGGGGGTGGTGACGGCGGGCGACACGGTCTACACGATCGCGGACGTGCCCGGCCTGATTCCCGGGGCGAGCCAGGGCAAGGGGCTGGGCCTCGAGTTCCTGCGCCATGTCGAGCGGTGCTCGGTCCTGGTCCACGTACTCGACACCGCCACGCTCGAATCGGACCGAGACCCGGTCTCCGACCTCGACCTGATCGAGGCGGAGCTGAAGCAGTACGGCGGCCTCGGCGACCGCCCGCGCATCGTCCTCCTCAACAAGATCGACGTCCCCGACGGCAAGGATCTGGCGGAGATGGTCCGCCCGGATCTTCAGGCGCGGGGCTACCGGGTCTTCGAGGCGTCGGCGGTCGCGCACATCGGTCTCAAGGAGCTGTCGTACGCCCTTGCCGACCTGGTGGCGAAGGCCCGTGCGGCCAAGCCGCAGGAGGAGGCGACCCGGATCGTCATCCGTCCGAAGGCGGTGGACGACGCGGGCTTCACGGTCGTACGCGAGGAGGACGGGCTGTTCCGCGTACGCGGCGAGAAGCCCGAACGCTGGGTCCGCCAGACCGACTTCAGCAACGACGAGGCCGTCGGCTACCTCGCCGACCGCCTCAACCGTCTCGGCGTCGAGGACGAGCTGATGAAGGCGGGCGCCCGCACGGGCGACGGCGTTGCCATCGGCTCCGAGGAGAACGCCGTCGTCTTCGACTGGGAGCCCACGGTCATGGCCGGCGCGGAGATGCTCGGCCGCCGGGGCGAGGACCACCGCTTCGAGGCTCCGCGGCCTGCGGTTACGCGTCGCCGCGAGAAGCAGGCGGAGCGGGACGAGGCGGAGCGGGAGTACGACGACTTCGAACCGTTCTAGGGTGCGGGTCGGTGGGCGGGGGTTTCTTTCCCCAGCCCCGCCCCTTCCCGTAACTGGGGGCTGCGCCCCCAGGCCCCCCGCCAGGGGGTGGGGGTGACACGTTGTGTCGCGGCTGCGGGCCCGTCGTGGCTGGTCGCGCAGTTCCCCGCG
>NZ_JNWJ01000066.1:0-37580 GCF_000716805.1 Streptomyces yerevanensis
GGGTGGGGGGTGCGGGGTCGTGGGCCGGTGCGTCAGCCCGTCGCAGGGCGGGCATACGGCCCTGGCCTGGTACAAGGTCCTGGTTCTCCGAGACCGGACCTAAGCGACGGGCATACGACGCACCGGCCCACGCCCCCTCCCGCCGGAGAGAAGCCACGGGAGCGTTGGGGGTGCGGGCTTTCCCGGGGCCCGGGTAGGCGCAGGTTTTTAGGGGCGCGGGGAACTGCGCGACCAGCCACCGACGGCCCGCAGTCGCCAACGACCCGAACCCACCACCCCCGTAGGCACCCGACCCCACCTGCCGGTGAGGTAGCCGACTACCTCACCGGCAGGTGGTAAGACACCCGGTACCGGTCAGCCGGTACCACCACGTCCGCCGTCTCCACCGGCCGGCCCGACGCGAAGAACGTGCGCTGGATGACCAGGACCACGTGGCCAGGAACACCGCCCAGAGCGGCCAGCTCCTCCGCGAGACCAGGCCGCGCGGCGACTTCCTCCGTGACGTTGTCCACGATGATGTTGATGGCCGCCATGCGTTCGGCCACGCCCATGCCACCGAGGGGGCCCTCCTCGGGGAGCATCACGGGGGTGCGGCCCGTGACGGCCAGCGGTTCCCAGGACGTGGAGAGCATGATCGTCTCGCCTGCGTCCCGGAAGACGTACTGCGTGCACATCACGCGGTCACCCGGAGCGATGGCCAGCCGCGAGGCGATCGCGGCGCTCGCCTCGCCCTGGCGGCTGTGCGACTCCCAGGTGCCGCGCGCCTCGGCGTCGGCCTGCTCCTGGCGGAACGGGGTGGCGCCGCTCTCCGGCCGGTACCCGGAGCGGGCGATGCGGCGTGGCACGGGACGTGCGCGCACATACGTACCGGATCCCGAGCGGCCCTCGACCAGCCCCTCGGCCATCAGCACCTTGCGGGCCTCCAGGGCTACCGTGTCCGAAACGCCGTACTCCTGGCGGATTCTGGCCTGGGACGGGAGCCGGGTGTGGGGTGGCAGCGAGCCGTCGACGATCTTCTTGCGGAGATCACCCGCGACACGGAGGTACGCCGGCTGCTCACCGAATGCCACTGGCCGCTCCCATCAGGTTGTACAGACAGCAACAGCGTGGCAACCCAGGGTTGTATCAAGCAAGTAAAGGCCAGAGAATCACTCGATGTGATGACAGAGGGTGGGGCAGGTCTTTACCAGGCGCTTTCTCTCCGCTATGGACGCCGAGATCTGCGTATGGCCGACTGTCACACCTCGGCGCCGCCACCCCCGGTGCTGCCGCCGCTTTCGCCAGGCTCCTCGTCGTAAGTCGGCGGGGTCGTGGCAAGGCCCAAAGCCTTGCGTGCGGTGATCGTCCCCTTGGGGTCGGTGAGGCTCTCGGCCTTCACGTAGTGCTCGTAGTAGGCGTCCAGGTCGGCTGCCGTGCCGGCCTTCTGCCACTCCTTCTGGGCCGCGTCGAGGTCCTTGACCAGCGCGGTGACCGGGCCTTGCGCGTCGGCGCCCCAGTCGTGGCCGCGGAGTATGCCGACCTGCTCGGTGAGGGCGCCGGAGACCCGTGTCGCCCACTGCTTGTGGCCGGGCAGGTCGTCCTCGATGTCCCCCTCCAGGGGCACCGACTCCATCGCCTCGTTGTGGACCTGATCCGCCTTCAGGTATGCGATCTGGTCGGCGTCGAGCGTGGTCTCGTCGCTGCGCAGCGAGCCGGTCAGGCCGGCCGATGCGTCCACGTTGCCGAACAGGCAGCTGATCTCGCGGTCACCCAGGTCCCAGCTCTGCCGGGTCGGGGTGAAGTAGTAGATGTCGACATCGTCCGGCAGGGCCCAGGAGTCCATCGCGTACGCGTGCTGAAGCGTGTAGCACTTGTCGTCGGCGGCCTCGGTGATGGCGGTGTCACCCGGGTAACCGCCCTTGTCCAGCTGGAAGTTCGCGAAGACCTCGCCGTCGTGCTCGCCCGCGCACGGCACCTTGTCGACGTCGTACGCCACGCCCTCCAGCGAGCCGCCCGGCGCATCGAAGCACTCGCCCTTGTCGACGGAGAAGGTCGCGCCCTCCCGCGCGCCCTCCTTGAAGCCCTCCCAGAACTCGGACGCGCCGCCGCTCGCGAACGCGAACACGAGGAACGCGGTGCCGATCCCGGAAAGGATCATCCCTGCGATCGCCATGCCCTTGCCACGCTCGCCCTTCTTCTTGATCTGCACCAGCGCGATGCAGCCGAGGATCAGCCCGATCAGCGGGAGGAAGCAGAGGATGCCGAGTACGAGCGCGGCGATCGCGAAGCCGTTGACGGAAGGGGGAGGAAGAGGAGCGTACGGAGGGTGTTGCCCCCAGGGCTGATAGCCGTACGGTCCCTGTCCCTGGCCGGGTTGTGCGCCGTACGGGCCCGGAGGCGGGTAGTACTGGCCGCCTTGGGGCTGCTGCGGCCCAGGGGGCGGAGGTATGTCCACTAGTACCGTGCTCCTCGTCCGAGCTGTGCGAGAACTGACGTACGACAGGCGCATGGTAAGCGTGGGGCGAAGGAGGGCGGAACGCGGATGACGAACGCGTCGATGGCGCCTGCCGGGACGACGGTCGGCGCGGTCAACGGGCTGACGGCGCGGTGGGCCGGTGCGGCGACGGGTGGCACGGTCTTCTCGGCCGCCGGCGTCTGGCCGTTGCTGGCCTTTCTGGCGGACGGCGCGGGCGGTGCGGCACGTGCGGAGCTGGCCGATGCGGTGGGGCTGCCGGCCGAGGAAGCGGCTGGTGCGGGGCGGGAGTTGATGGGGGCCCTGGGCGGGATGCGGGGCCTTGACTCGGCCCTCGGGCTGTGGACCAAGCGGACGCTGGAGCTACGGGAGGAGTGGGCGAAAGGGCTGCCGGCACAGACGCACGGAGTACTCACGGGGGACGAGGGGACGGATGGCGCGGCGCTGGACGCGTGGGCAGCGCAGCGGACCGGTGGCCTGATCGAGCGTATGCCGGTCGTGCTGACGCCGGACACCGAGCTGGTCCTGGCCAGCGCCCTGGCCATGCGTACGCAGTGGCTGCGCCCCTTCAAAGAGCTGCCCGTGAATACCGCCTACGGGCCCTGGCGCGGGCGGACGCTCCTGGGGCTGCGCCGCACCAGCATCCTGCTGGACCGGGTCGGTGTGGCCGACACACCAGAGGGACACGTCACCGAGCTGAAGGTGCTCGGCACCACCGGTATCGATGTTCATCTCCTGCTCGGCGAGGAGCGGATGACGCC
The DNA here is from genome assembly GCF_000716805.1 of Streptomyces yerevanensis. NCBI lineage: Bacteria > Bacillati > Actinomycetota > Actinomycetes > Kitasatosporales > Streptomycetaceae > Streptomyces > Streptomyces yerevanensis. Next base: position 3,214 of record NZ_JNWJ01000066.1, read on the forward strand.
GGGTCAGGTGCTGGGGGCGGGGGTCGGCATCATCGAGGGCACGCACCCGGTCGTGCCCGGTCCTGAACTCCCGTACGGCGATGTGGGACCCGGTCTGCGCGTCGAGAAGGTACGCCGCCTGCGGCCCCGGCCACCGACGCTGGACGTGACGACCCTGGCGTACGACATGACGGCGCACCACGATCTGCTGGAGCTGCACCGGATGTTCGGCCTTACGACGGCGCGCGACACCAAGCGCGGGCACTTCCCCGGAATCAGCGGCTTTGACCTGGCCATCGGGTCGGCCCGGCAGTCGAGCATGGCGAGGTTCGGCGCGCTGGGATTCCGCGCCGCGGCGGTGACGGCCATCGCGGCCGTTCCTGGTAGCGCAGCGCTCGACCCTCGCTATGTGACCACCACGATCGGCTCCCGCTTCGACCGCCCCTTCGGCTTCCTCGCCGTCCACCGCCGCTCGCGCCTCGTCCTCGCGGCGGGCTGGGTCACGGACCCGAAGCCGTACCGCGAGGACGAGGGTTACGCATGGTGAGCTACTGAAGGTGCGTCAATGATCAGGGCTCAGAACTGAAGTGCCCAGGAGTCGATCCGCCCGGTGTCCTGCGCCGCGTTGTCGCTCACTCGGAGCTTCCACGTGCCGTTCGCGACCTCCGACGAGGCGTTCACGGTGTACGTGGTGTTGATGTTGTCGGCGGAGCCGCCCGTGCCGTACGCCTTCAGCGTGTAGGCGGTCCCGTCCGGGGCGATCAGCTGGACCTGGAGGTCGCCGATGTACGTGTGGACGATGCTGACCGGCACACTCAGGGCCGAGGGTGCGTTGCCCGTGACGCCGGTGACCGCGAGCGGTGACTCGACGGTGGCGTTGTCGGCGATCGCGTAGTCGCCGCCGTTCTCGAAGCGCGAGCCGGTGGGCGGCGGGGTGGTGCCGCCGCTGCCGACGCGCAGGAGGCGGTTGGGCGAGCCGGTGCCGGGGCTGGTGACGACTCCGGTGGTGGCGGAGTTGACCAGCGCGGTCTGGACGGCGGCCGGGGTGGCGGTGGGGTTGTCCGCCAGGTAGAGGGCGGCGGCTCCGGCTACGTGTGGGGTCGCCATGGACGTACCGGAGATGGTGTTCGTCGCGCTGTCGCTCGTGGCCCAGGTGGAGGTGATGGAGGAGCCGGGGGCGAAGAGGTCCAGGACGGTGCCGAAGTTGGAGTAACTGGCCTTGGCGTCGGTGCTGGTGGTGGCGCCGACGGTGATGGCCTCGGTGACGCGGGCGGGCGAGCGGGTGCTGGCGTTGACCGTCTCGTTGCCGGCCGCGACGGCGTAGGTGACGCCGGAGGCTATGGAGTTGCGTACGGCGGTGTCGATCGCGGTGTCGACGGTGCCGCCGAGGCTCATGTTGGCGACGGCCGGCTTGACGGCGTTGGTCGTCACCCAGTCGATGCCCGCGACGACCTGGGCTGTCGTGCCGGAGCCCGAGTTGTTGAGAACGCGGACGCCGACGATCTTCGCTTTCTTGGCGACGCCGTACGCCGTGCCCGCGACCGTGCCCGCGACATGGGTGCCGTGGCCGTGGCCGTCCTGGGCGGTGTTGTCGTTGTCGACGGCGTCGTAGCCGTTGGCCGCCCGGCCGCCGAAGTCGGTGTGGGTGATGCGGACACCGGTGTCGATGATGTAGGCGGTGACGCCCTCACCTGCGGTGTCGTCGTAGGTGTAGCTCTGGTTCAGCGGGAGGGCCGCCTGGTCGATGCGGTCCAGGCCCCAGGAGGGCGGGCTGGGCTGGGTCGCCTCGATCGAGAAGACGCGGTTCTGGACGACGGAGGCGACGGCCGGGTCGGCGGCGAACTTCTTCGCCTCGGCCTCGGTCGCCTCGACGGCGTAGCCGTTCAGCGCCTTCTTGTACGTACGCTCGATGGTGGCGCCGTACTCCTTGGCGAGTGCCCTGCCCTCGGCGGAGCCGGCCTTCGCGACGTCCGCGTCGAGGGTCACGATGTAGCTGTTCGCGATCGTCCCGGGTGCGTCTGCGTACTGGATGGCCCGGACGGGGCCCACGGGGGCCGCGGCGGCCTGGGCGGGGAGAGCGGTGACGAGGCCGGCGACAAGGGCCGTCGCGCTGATTCCGGTGGCGATTCCGGCAAGTCTTCGCCGGGCATGACGCATCACTGCCATCTGAGGGATCCTCCTCAATAGGTGGCGCGCTGGTGGGGGGTGGTGCCGGTGGAGCACACGCAGGTGGTGCGGGCTGGTGCAGGCACACAAAAGAAGACAGGGTCATGCCAAGTTCGGTGACAACCCTGTGTGTCAGCCGAAAGATTGAGGCTTCCACAGGAATTGCACAAGAGCCCTGCACGGACGTAACACAGGCGCCATACGCCAGTCATGACACAACGTCATAAACCGCGCGCCGACAGCTCACGTGACTGTGGCCAGCCGTTGCTGCTCCTCCTCCACTATGCGGCGGGCGAGGGTGCCGTCCGAGACGTCGACGGCGTCCGGGGTCGCCTCGGCGACATCGCTGCGGCGGGCGTACGCGTCGAAGAGTCGGGCCTTGTTCTCCAGGATGCGCAGCAGCCGGTCGTCCACGCTGTCCGTGGCGAGCAGGCGGTGCACCTGGACCGGGCGGACCTGGCCCATACGGTGGGCGCGGGCCACGGCCTGGTGCTCCAGGGTGGGCTTGACCTGCGGTTCGCACAGGATCACCACGGACGCCGCCTGGAGGTTGAGACCGATGCCACCGGCCTCTATCTGGCAGAGCAGGACTGCGTGGCCGTCGACCGCCGTGAACTCGTCGACCAGCTGCTGCCGGCGGACGGCCGGGACCCCGCTGGCCAGCGGTCCCAACGCGCCCTCTCTCAGGGCCTGTTGGACGACGGTGAGTACGTCCCGGAAGTACGAGAACACGACCACCTTGAGCCCGTTCTCGGCCGCCTCGGCCACCAGCTCGCGCAGGCGTTGCAGCTTCGCGGACTTCTCGGCGTCCGCGTACGCGGCTCTGCGCATCGCCATGAAGTTCCCGGCGGCGACCGCCTCGCGGTAGGCATCCTGGTCGGCGGCGCTGAACTCCTCCCACTCGTCGACCTGGAGCAGCGCGGGCAGTTCGGTGAGGACGTCCTGCTGGTTGCGGCGCAGGTAGGCGGGGGCGACGGACTTGCGGAAGGTGTGCGGGCCCGCGACCGCGTCCCCTCCCTGGATCTGGGGCACCAACTCGGGCTGGAGGTAGCGGACGAGCGTACGGAACTCCTGGACGCGGTTCTCCATCGGCGTACCCGTGAGGAACAGGACGCGCTCGCACCGGTCGGTCCAGGCAGCGACGGCACGGGAGCGGCGGGCGTCGGGATTCTTCACGTAGTGGGCCTCGTCGACGACGAGTGCGGCCGGGGGTGCTGTCGCTCTGTCCGGCGCGGGCAGGCTGTGCAGTACGTCGAAGGTGGTGACCGCGACGCCGCCACGCTCACGCCACTCCGCGTACGCGTGCCGACGCTCGGGGCCGTGCACGGGCATCGTCCGCAGGGTGCTGCGCGAGCGGATCTCGCGGGTCCAGTTGATCAGTACGCTCGCCGGGCAGACCACCAGGAAGTGGCTGTGCCCGTGCGCCGCCAGGTGCGCGAGCACGGCGATGGCCTGGACCGTCTTGCCGAGCCCCATCTCGTCACCGAGCACCACCCGGCGCTGTGCGAGTGCGAACCGTGCACCGAAGGACTGGTAGCCGCGCAGCGAGACCCGGCGGTGGGTGTCGTCCAGCCCCTGCGCATGCACCCGCTCGGCGACCTCCGCCGGCAGGAATCCCTCGGCGGCCGCGACGTCGGGAGCGCTGCCGGCGACTTCGGCGAGCTGGCTGTAGTACTCCGTGGAGCGCAGCTCGAAGTCGACCCATGCCTCGGCCTCGGAGGCGGACTCGCGCAGCAGATCGGTGGAGGCCTGCGCCAGCAGCAGTCGTACGTCTTCGGTGTCTGCGGTGAGTTCGTGCAGCTCCGCGACCGCTACGAGCGCGCTCTCCCGCCGGGCTCTCGTGGACAGCGCCATCCGCAGCCGCCCACCGGCGGGCCTGGCCGCCGGAAGCAGCACCTTCAGCTTCCGTTCAAGCCGCTCGGCGGCGTCCACGGCGCGGCGCAGCTCGGGTCCCGCCTCGACCAGCCGCCGCAGCGCGATCACGAGAGCGGTGGTCCGGGGCTCCGGGTGATCGACGTCGATCCGTACGGACACGGTCTCCTCGACCGCCCGGGCGATCTGCCGGGCTGCGGCGAGCGCCTGATCGGCGGTCTGCGCCCCGACCCCCGGGATCTGTCGCAGCTCGAACCGGCTCGCCTCGTACACCTCGCGCACGGACCCGACCCCGGCCGCTTCCAGAGCTGCGATCCGCAACCGCCCCTCGGTGGCGTCCTTCAGCCGCGAAACGGGAATGCCCGCCAACTCCTCGACGACGAGCCCGGCCTGGATCGGCGCGAGTGCGGCCCGCACGGCCTCGACGGCCCGCCGGTGATCGTCGAGCACTGCCAGAGCGTCTTGATGCAGCCGCTCGCCCCGCGCCAGCACGTGCCGTGCTTTCCGCCCCACGGGCGCGAACACGGGGCTGCCGTCCGCCCCCTCACCGAGTGCCATGCCGCCCCTTTTGCCCCGCACTTACGCCGTTCCTCGACCGTTGCTGCGCCGTCTGGCGCGATGAGGGTCATCTTTCCACGGGGGACTGACAGCGGCGGGGTGGTCTTGGGGGCAGCGGCGGTACGTGGCCGTGACTACTGCGGCACGTTGGCGAAGTGCTCGACGACCGAGCTGAGCTCTGCTGTGGGGCTTTGCTTTAACGGCACTTCCTCTTTGACGGCCCATTAGGTCTCACCTGCTGCAATGGGAGTCCGAAAGGAGCTGCGCATGATCCGATACGTCATCAGCTTCCTCCCCTGGATCGCCTACGCGTGCGTCGCGACGAGCGACGAGTGGCGCAACGGCGCCCTGGTGGGACTCGGCGTCGCTCTGGTGGTCGTCAGCTACGACCGCATGACCGGCAAGGCATGGGACGAGATGGTGATCGAGTCCAGCGCCGTCATTTTCTTCGCGATCATCACTGCCATCTCCTTCGCCTCTCCCGACTCCTCACTGATCAAGTACGGCCCCTCGCTCGTCGACGCCTGGCTGGCGCTCACCGCCTGGGGTTCGCTGCTCGTCCGGCGGCCCTTCACTCTGGGCGTCGCGCGCAAAATGGCGCCGCAGCACGTGTGGGCCACTCCGCGCTTCTACCGGATCAACTCGGTGATCACCTCGGTATGGGCGGCGGCATTCACCCTGACCGCGGTGGCGCTCTACGTACAAACGCATGTGGCTCCGCACGCCACCACCACCGCCATCGCCATCAAGGTCGCCGGCTTCGCCCTCCCCGCGCTCTTCACCGTCCGCTACTCGGCAGCGGCCGCGAACCGGGCCCGGCAACAGCAGACGGCCTGACACCGGCCGGTCACCCCAGTCACCGCAGCGTGTCCGGACGCTGTCCGCAGGACGCCGACCGGCCTGCGGCAGCCGGTCGACCGAGGTGCGGTGCCGCGCGAGTGAGCCCCGGCTGGTTGCGCCGGGGCTCACTCTGAGTGGTGTCAGCGGTGGGTGGTGTGTCAGCGGTCCATCAGTACGAAGACGCCCCACCCGAGGTGTTCGCGCTGGTACCTGGTGTGCTGGACGGGTGATGCGGTGAGTTCCGCGCGCATCTCGTCGGCGAGCTCGTCGTCGGGGTTGGTATCCAGCCAGCGGCGGATGTTGAGCCACTGCGCCGCGACGTACCGGTCCCAGCTGTCCTGGTCGGCAAGGACCATCTCGACGACATCACAGCCCAGGGCGCCGAACTGTTCGAGCAGTTCCGGCAGCGGGAGCAGGTCGTCCTTGCGGGCCATGTGGCAGCCCTCGACGGTGGCCTGGTCCTGAGGCTCGCGGCGCCAGTACGGTTCGCCGACCAGCATCATGCCGCCGGGTACGAGGCTGCGGCGCAGGAGTTCGACGGTGCCCGGCACGCCGGGGCCGATCCAGGTGGCGCCGACGCAGGCGGCGATGCCGACCGGATCGTCGGCGACATGGCCCGACGCGTCCGCGTGCACGAAGCCGACCCGGTCGGCCACGCCCAGCTCCACGGCCCGCGCGCGGGCGGCGCCGATGAAGACGGTGCTGATGTCCACCCCGGTGCCGGTCACACCGTGGTCGCGTGCCCAGGTGCACAGCATCTCGCCCTTGCCGCAGGCGAGGTCGAGCATGCGCGTGCCCGGCGACGGACTGATGGCCTGACCCAGGACGGCCAGTTTTTCGCTGGTGAACGGGTTGGAGATGCGATGTCCGCTCTCGCGGATGGTGAAGCTACGTGGCAGATCCACTACTGGGATTCCTTCGGTCCGAGGAGGTCAGAACGGCTGGGGAAGGCGGCTGGCGGAAGCTGGCCGCGATTACCTGGACCGTCATCAAATGCACCTCTTCGGACGTTCGGACGAGGGAAGGCCGAGACCGGCCAAGACCGGTCGAACGTACGGCCGTTGAGATCGTCGCGTCCATCGCATTTCCGCATTTCGCACCGCCGTCTGCGGCCTGTCCTGCCCGGTCGGTGAGTAGTCGGCTCGGCTTGCTCGAGGCAGAGCAAGCCGAGCCCATGGACATCTACCGGCACCACTGCCCCGGCCTCGCAGCGGCGCAAAAAGTGGGTGAACGAACTCCACCTCGACGACCCCACCGCGTGATGACCGTCGGTGAAGGCCGTAGCGCTCCAGCAGGGAAGCCGCGACGGGACCGTCACGACCGGCTTCGCGGCCACGCGCGGGTCTGAACGGCAGCTGAGCCTGCGGCGCCCCGCGTTCAGCAGGTCGGGCGAGCCCGTGAGGGCCAGGTGCCGAAGCCGGGGGTTGCCGCTGGGTGCCCTCCACCCTCCTATGTATCCATGCTAGATTTTGGATATACAAATGAGGGGTGTCACATGGGCAAGACACTGATCGAGATCGACGAAGAGGCACTGGCCGTGGCGCAGGACGCATTCGGCACCAAGACGAAGAAGGACACCGTCAACCGCGCCCTGCGCGAGGTCAGCGACCGGGTCAAGCGCCACGAGGCCCGCATGGCAGCAGAACGTATCGCCGCCGAAGCCCTGGACCTCGACGCCCTGACGGACAAGTCCACCTACCGCCCAGGCCTCACTGTCGGCAACGACCAGGAACGGGCTGCGTGAAGTACCTGGCTGACACCTCAGCGGTGGCGCGCTTCCTGCAGCACGGCGCGGACACCTGGGGATGGGGAGAAGCGCTGGACTCCGGACTGGTCGGCATGTGCGAGATCACGGAGCTGGAGGTCCTCCGCTCCGCACGGTCAGCTGCGCACCACAAGCAGATGGAACAATATCTGGGCGGGTTCTACGCCTGGCTGCCGATCCCGGACGACACCTTCCGGCGGGCCCGGCAGGTCCAGCAGATTCTCGTCGATCACGGCGAGCACCGCAGCGCCGGACCGGTCGACCTTCTTGTCGCGGCGGTGGCCGAACTGTCCGACCTCACCCTGCTGCACTGCGACCGCGACTTCGAGGCGATCGCCCGGCACACCGGCCAGCCCACGCTGATGCTCACGGACGGCTCCCGGCCGTAAAAACTGCCACGAGGCAGCCACCCAACGCCGCCACCATGAAGATCCATGGCCATCTGGACGGACACCTCACGGACGTCCAGCCCTGCCGAGACTTTCATTGGGCGCAGGATGTCCTGCGCCCAATGAAAGTAACAATCAGTAGCGCAGTGGCCACTACGACGCAGGAGCCGCCCTTGAGGCGCCCCGGCCGGCGCCCCGTCGGCACGGGTACGGCCAGGCAACGGGCTCGCGGGAGCGCGCCTGCCGAAACCCGCCGCTCTTCGAAGCATGGTCCAGCAGGGAACCCGTAACGAGATCTGCATGGCCGACTACGCGCCACGCCCCACGGACAGGCCCGCACTCCACTACGCCCTGGGCGACGGCACCACCTCCGAAGCCTGGACCACACTCCAGCAACTCACCGCCCACCTGAAAGCCGCCCCGAGAACTGAACACCAGGTAGGACTTCATCGCCCCTAAAATCGAGCCATGGACAGAACCGACCGCGCCAGCAGAGTGATCGCGGCACCACCGGCGACTGTCTACGGCGCCCTCCTCGACCGGGATTCCCTCGAGGCCTGGCTGCCGCCGGACGGCATGCGCGGGCGGGTCGAGCGGTGGGACCCCCGGCCCGGTGGCGGGTTCCGGATGGTCCTCACCTACCTCGACGCCTCCGACAGCCCCGGCAAGACTTCGGATGCGACGGATGTCGTCGAGGTCGGGTTCGCCGATCTGGTGCCACCGGAACGCGTGGTGCAGCAGGCGGTGTTCGAGGCCGACGACCCGTCGTACGCGGGCACCATGACGATGACCTGGCACCTCGCTGCCAACGGTGACGGGACCGAAGTGACCGTCACCGCCACGGACGTGCCACCCGGCATCGACCAAGCGGCCCACGAGGCCGGGATCGCCTCCTCGCTGGCCAACCTGGCGTCGTATGTCGAAGGACCCGTGCGTGGCGGTGCCGCCCGCACCTGAGCACCCTCCGAAGACTGGCCCGGGCATCGGCGGGGCCCCACCGGCGGCAGGCCGGCCTATGGAATCTGTCCCCCGTGCGAGCTACGCGCAGGTGTCCACCGAGTGGTGACGATTCCGGGCCGTCGGATCCATAGCTTTCTGCACAGCCCGCGGCACTCCGGTCGCGGATCTGGCGTAGGAGTTCTCATGAGGCTGGTCTGGCAACTCGTGGCCGTCGCGGCGGTCGCTTTCCTCGGTGGTCAGGGGCTTGCCGCGGCGGAGGACAAACCGTGGCTCCAGCTGGCCGTCGGCGTCCCGACAGCCGTGCTCGCGGTGCTTGTCTACGGGTGGGTGGTACGGCGGACCGAGCGCCGCCCGTCCACGGAGGTGGCCCTGGAAGGTGCCCCGGCCGCGACAGTCCGCGGAACGCTGATCGGCGCCGCGCTGTTCGGGGCTGTCATGGTGAACCTCTTCACCTCCGGGTACTACGAGGTCGACGGCCTGGGCTCGGTGACGGGCGCGGTGGGGCTGTTCGGCTTCATGGCCGCCGCCGCGGTGACGGAGGAACTGATGTTCCGCGGCGTCCTGTTCCGTATCACCGAAGAACGCATCGGCACATGGATCGCGCTGGTGCTGACCGGTGCGCTGTTCGGTCTGTCGCACCTGCTCAACCCTGACGCCGGCCTGTGGGGCGCCGCCGCCATCGCCATCGAGGCCGGCGGCATGCTCACCGCCGCGTACGTCGCCACCCGCAAGCTGTGGGTGCCGATCGGCCTGCACTTCGGCTGGAACTTCGCCGCGTCCGGCATCTTCAGCACCGAGGTCTCGGGCAACGACACCCCCCAGGGACTGCTGGACTCCGCGACGTCGGGCCCGGCGCTGCTCACCGGCGGCGACTTCGGCCCGGAGGGAAGTGTGTACTCGGTGCTGTTCTGCGTACTGACGACGATCGCGTTCATGTGGCTGGCCTACCGGCGTGGCCATGTGGTGCCTCGCCGCCGGCGCGCCGAGCGGATCGACGCCACCGCTAAACTCCCCCGATGATCAGCCTTCGACGGGCCCCGGATCGGTGGCGCAGGTCCGACGTCACGGTCCGGGATCTCCCGCTCGGAGTACTGTGCTTCGCCGCATCGCTCCTGCCGGCGTTCCACACCCACGGGACACAGCTCGGCGGCGTGCCGGCCCGTCCCTTCGACGCGCTGGCCGTCGTGGCGATCGCCCTCGAATGCCTCCCGCTCGCCGTGCGCCGGCGGTGGCCGGTCGTCTGTCTCGCCCTGGTGTCGCTCGGCTTCGCCGTCGACCAGCTCCGCGGCTACCACTCGCTCGCGGGCACCGCGCTGCCCATCGCGCTGCTGAGTGTGGGGTCCCATCTGGAACGGCACCGGCGTGCCACCGCGCTTCTCTTCTCCGTGGCGTACATGCCGCTGGCGGTCGCGCTCTCCCGGCTCGGTTCGGGCGAGCCGCTGAGCGGGTTCGTGATGTTCTACCTGGCGCTGGTCCTCGCGTGGGGCATCGGGTCATGGCTGCGCTCCACCCGGGTCGCGGAGGCCGAACGCCGCCGCCGTATCGCCGAGGACACCCGTACCGCCGAACGCACCCGCATCGCCCGCGAGCTCCACGACGTCGTGACCCATCACGTGACGGCGATGGTCGTGCAGGCCGAGGCAGCGCGCTACCTGACCGCCGCGCCCGATCGCCTCGACCAGACCCTGACCGCCGTCACCGACACCGGCCGACGGGCCATCACCGACCTGCGGCACCTGCTCGACCTGCTCAACCCCGACCACGGCAGCGACCACCACGCCGAGGCCAGGACACCGGCCGTCGGCCGACTGCTCACCCTCGTGGAGCAGACGCGCCGGGCCGGGCAGCCGGTGGAGTTCACCGAGGAGGGCACGCCGCCGGAGTCGACCGGCAGCGCCGAACTCGTGGCCTACCGAGTCGTGCAGGAGGCCCTGACCAACGCCCTCAAATACGCTCACGGCAGCCGCACTTCGGTTCAGGTGCGCCACGCCGAAAGGGAGATCACCGTGGAGGTCAGTACGGACGGTTCCGGCTCGCAGGCCGCCTCCCCCGGCGGCAGCGGGCGGGGCCTGGCCGGTCTCCGCGAACGGGTCGACGTCCTGGGTGGCGACTTCAGCGCGGGCCGGCAGACGGCCGGTGGCTTCGTCGTACGGGCGCGTATACCTGCGGGGAGCCCGTCGTGACCGCGCCGATCCGGGTCCTGGTCTGTGACGACCAGGTGCTGATCCGCACCGGGCTGGTGACGATCATCGACGCTCAGCCCGACCTCGAGGTGGCCGGCGAGTGCGGAGACGGGCAGGCCGCGGTCGATCTCGCCGGCCAAGTGCACCCGGACGTCGTGGTGATGGACGTACGCATGCCGGTACTCGACGGCATCGAGGCCACCCGCCTGCTGGCCGGTGCGGGGGTGCCGCGCCCCGTCAAGGTGCTCGTGGTGACCACGTTCAACCTGGACGAGTACGTCTACGAGGCGCTGCGCGCAGGGGCCAGCGGATTCCTGCTCAAGGACGCACCACCCGCCCAACTGCTCCACGGGATCCGGACCGTGGGCACGGGCGCGGCGCTGCTGGACCCCGAGGTGACACGTCGGCTCGTGGGCAGGTACGCCGCCCGCATCCGCCCCGCCGAGGGCACCTCGCACGACATCCCGCTCACCCCCCGCGAGCTGGAGGTCCTGCGCCTCATCGCGGACGGCCTCTCCAACAGCGAGATCGCCGCAGCCCTCGTGATCAGCCCGGAGACCGTCAAGACCTTCGTCTCCCGCATCCTCACCAAACTCGACCTCCGCGACCGCGTCCAAGCCGTCGTGTACGCCTACCGCCAAGGCCTGGTCACCTGAACCGCCCCGGCTTCACCAGCGCCACGAGATCGCCGTCCCGCTAGGGATGCAGCGGCAGCAGCATGCGAAAGGTGGCGCCCGCGCCAGGGGCCGTGCTGATCTCCACCCGGCCGTGGTGGGCTGTCACCAGGGAATCGACGATCGAGAGGCCGAGGCCTGCTCCGCCTCCCTCGGCTCGGCCTCGGGCGTCGTCCGCGCGGTAGAAGCGGTCGAATGCACGGGCGGCCTGTTCGGGTGACATTCCTGGGCCTTCGTCGGACAACTCCAGGACCGCCAGGCCGTCCTGGGCGCCGACGCCGATCCGTACCGGGGTGCCGGGCGGGGTGTGGGCGATGGCGTTGCCGACGAGGTTGGAGGTCACCTGTCGCAGTCGCGCTTCGTCGCCGAGGACCGGTGCGCCGCCGGGTGGGCCTTCGCCCGGGCCGGTGAGGGAGACCGGGCGCCCGGGGTCGAGCGCGCGCAGGTCGTGCAGGGCGTCGGCGGCCAGGGTGCGCAGGTCCATGGGGGTGAGCCGGAGGGGCAGGTCCGCACCGGCGGCGTCCTCGTCGAGGCGAGCGAGCAGCAGCAGGTCCTCGACCAGCCGGACGAGCCGGGCTGCCTCCCGCTCGATGCGGCTCATCGCGGCGTCGACGTCGGTGCGTTCGGGCATGCCGCCCATCCGGTACAGCTCGGTGAAGCCCTTGATGCCGAAGAGAGGGGTACGCAGTTCATGGCTGGCGTCCGCGGTGAAGCGCCGCATGCGTTCGGCGGTGGCGGCCCGCGCGGCGTCACCTGCTTCGATCCGGTCCAGCATGCCGTTGAGCGCGGCGGACAGGCGGCCCAGCTCGGTTCGCGTCGAGGCCGGCTTCGGGACGCGACGGGAGAGGTCGCCGGCCGCGATGGCCGCGGCTGTCGTCTCGATCCGGCGCAGGGGACGCAGCCCGGCGCGTACGGCGAACCACCCGACCCCGCCGAGCAGCGCGAGCACCAGGGAGTCGATCACGAGCACCCGGACGCCGAGCCGGCGGATCGTCGCGTCCACCTGGGCGAGTGAACCGGCGACGACAACGCTCCCGCCCTGGGCGGCCTCTGCCTGTTGCCCCTGCCGCTCGTCGTCCGGCGCGGCCACGGATACGACGATCACTCGCCAGGCATCGCCGCCGTTCTCGGCCGGGGCTTCGAAGGGATGTCCGCTGCGTACGTCGACCGCCGCCGCGTCGAGCGTCGGCAGCTCGGGTGCACTGGCGGTAGCCGGCCGAAGGACTCGCTGTACGCGCCCGTCCGAGTCGAGGTAGGCCAGATAGACGTCTCCCGTCAGCTCTCGTTCCACGGTGTCCCGCATCTGTGGCGCCGTATCGCCGGGTGTGCCGGACAGGTCCGGCAGACGCGCCGCCACCCTGGCAGCGGTATGCAGCCGGCCGTCCAACTGGTGCACCAAGCTGCGCTGGAGCAAGGCGACGAGCAGCGCATTGCTGCCGAGCAGGGCCACTACGAGCAGCAGCAGGGAGATGATCACCAGTCGGCCGCGCAGCGAGAGCCGTCCGCCCGGACCGCGCAGCGGGAGCCGTCGGCCGGGGCCGCGCACCGGCGACGCGCTCACGGCCGGGGCCTGCGCAGTACGTAGCCGGTGCCGCGCACCGTGTGGATCAGCTTCGGTTCGCCTGCGTCGATCTTGCGGCGCAGGTAGCTGATGTACGAGGCGACGATGCTGTCGTCGCCTCCGAAGTCGTAGTGCCAGACCAGTTCGAGGAGTTGAGCCTTCGACAGCACCCGTCCGGCGTTCTCCATCAGCACACGCAGGAGGCTGAACTCGGTCGGGGACAGCTGCACCGGCTGCCCGCCCTGCGTCACCTGGTGGCTGTCGGGGTCCAGTTCCAAGTCGCCCACGACCAGCCGGCCGTCCGGGTGGTGACCGCTGGTGCGGCGCAGCACGGCCTGGATGCGCAGGATGAGCTCCTCGAGGTTGAACGGCTTGGTGACGTAGTCGTCTCCGCCGGCCCTGAGCCCGCTGATCCGGTCCTCGGCCGCGTCGCGTGCGGTGAGGAACAGCACCGGCGGGTGGCCCGCTCCAGGAGCGGGATGCTGCTCACGCAGTCGGCGTACGACCTCGAAACCGTCGACATCGGGCAGCATCACGTCCAGGACGATCAGGTCGGGGCGCTGGTCGTGCACCGCGGCCAGCGCCTGCGCGCCGGTCGCGGCCGAGACGACGTCGAACCCGGCAAGCCGCAGACTCGCCGACAGCAGCTCACGCAGCGTCGGTTCGTCCTCCACCAGCAGCAGCCGTTGTGATGCCGCCATACGTCCCGCCCCCGACCGATCGTCCAGTCCCACTTCTCCTGGCTTCTCCTGGCTTCTCCTGGTCCGCTAAGCGTCGCGCCTGCGGAAGACGATGAACGCCGCCGTCAGCAGGACCGCGACACACCCCGCCATGACCGTGAGTCCGGCCCAGGGAGCCAGTAGCGCCGGATCACGGTAGCCGGTGATGATCTGTCCGCCGGCAATGGGCGGCCAGTACTTCGACACCCAGTCGCCGACCGCTCCGGGCAGTGCCGGTGCGAACGCCTGCACGATCAGCATCACGCCGAACAGCGTCGTCACCGTAGCCGTCGTACTGCGGATCACGGTGCCGAGCGCCAGTCCGAACAGAGCGGCCAGGGCCAGGTACAGGCCGCCGCCCCAGATGCCGCGCGCCGCCAGACCATCGGACAGACCCAGGTGCGGAGCGTTCGCCCCGGCCAGCGACGCCTGCCCGACGAGAAACCCGGCGAGCGACACCAGCAGCCCGACCGGCAACGCCACACCCACCAGCACCACGGCCTTGGCCGCCAGCACCCGGCCCCGATGCGGCACGGACGTCAGCGTGCCGACGATCGTGCGGGCACCGTACTCGGCGGTGATCACCAGACCGCCCAGGAGACCGAGCGCGATCTGCGCCAGCAGATAGCCTCGCAGACTGACGGCCAAGGGGTCGAAAGCGGCCCGGTCCTCAGCCGCCATGTCCGCGTACTCGGTCCCGGCGGACGTGCCGTTCAGAGCGGCGAGCCCCACACAGAACGCCAGGGTGCCCAGGACCACGTACAGGGTCGATCGCATCGTACGAATCTTGATCCACTCGGCGTGCAGACAGTGCCGGAACGACGCTCGGCCCGCCGACTTCGGGGCGGCGGGCGAACTGTGCGGCCGCACTCGCGCGAGCGCGTCCCCTGTCCTCAGCATCCCCAGCCGGGTCCGCGCGGCCGTCCGGCTCATCGGCTCGCCTCCTTCTCCGTCTTCTCCGCCTTCTCCGTTCGGAATTCCAGCGCATCACGCGTCAGGTCCATGAACGCCTGCTCCAAGGACACTTGACGTGGTGTCAGCTCGTGCAGCTCCACATCGCCGGCCGCGGCCAGCGACCCGATCTCAGCCGCCTCAAGACCGGTCACCACCAGTCCGTCCGCACCATCCGTGCGCACGTCCACGGCCGAGGCCAGCATCCGGTGCAGCGCGGCAGTCTCTGGACTGCGTACCAGGACCTCACGGTCGGAGTGCGCTTCGATGAATGCCTTCATCGTCATGTCCGCGATCAGCCGACCGCGCCCGATGACGATCAGATGGTCGGCGGTCAGCTCCATTTCGCTCATCAGGTGGCTCGACATCAGCACGGCGCGCCCTTCGGCGGCCATCCGCCGCATGAGCGAACGGATCCACACAATGCCTTCCGGATCGAGACCATTGAGAGGCTCGTCGAAGACCAGCACCGGCGGATCACCCAGCAACGCCGCGGCGATCCCGAGCCGCTGCCGCATCCCGAGCGAGAACGTCCCGGTCCTGCGCCGGCCCACGTTCTCCAGGCCGACTTCCGCCAGTACCTCCTCCACCCGGCCGCGCGGGATGCCGTTCCCGGCCGCGAGCGCCAGCAGATGGTGGTACGCGGTACGACTCGGCAGCACCGCCCCCGGGTCCAGCAGAGCCCCGACCGCTTTCAGCGGCGCGGGCTGCGCAACGTAAGGCCGCCCGTTCACTGTGGCAGTGCCCGAACTGGCGGCGTCCAGGCCCAGGATCATGCGCAGCGTGGTCGACTTCCCTGCGCCATTGGGCCCCAGAAATCCAGTCACCTCCCCCGGGCGAACAGCGAAGGTCAGCCCCTCCACGGCGAGGACCTCGCCGTACCGCTTGGTCAGCCCATGCACTTCGATCATCAGGACTCCAGAACCGATGGTGTGCGCCATACGCGCGATCACCGCACGCACCACCCACACTCATCCACCCGTCTGGGCCCGACCTGCACGAGTGTGAACGCTCCATGGGAACCGAGGGCCACGCCCGCCGGAAAAGACCACGCCACGGCGTCCACCCCGCCGAGGACTCACACAGAACTCACAGAATGTGGCCGCCCATCGGCATCGCCGTCTCCCCGGAAGGCACCTGTGAGGTTGGTGTCAGCGCCCCGGTAGGTCATCGCGCCCCGGTCCCCCGCCCTTGTTCCTGTGCTTTCCCCGCTTCCGATGTTCCCGTCCCGCTGTTCCCGCTGTTCCCGCTGTTGACGTCCCGCACGCGCAACCCGACGACGCACACGGCGAACCCGACGAGGGCCAGTACGGCGGTCCAGAACGTGGCCGCGTACATCGCGTCGAGGAAGGCACGGTCGGCCGTGGCCGCCAGTTCCGGCAGACGCAGCGAGCCGGCCAGCGAGCGTGCCGCCTCGGCCGAGGTCCGGGCCTGCTCTTCGGCGCTCACCGTCAACCCCTGTGCGTCACCGGGCAGTTCGGCGTCCGCCATCCGCGCCCGGTACACCCCGGAGAGGACCGAGCCTGCCATCGCCACCCCGAGCGTCCCGCCCACCTGCCGTGTGACGCTGTTGACGGCCGATCCGGCGCCCGCGAGATGCGGCGGCACCCCGCTCATCATCACGGCCGTGACCGGCGTACCGACCAGACCCATCCCGAACCCCTGCACCCACAGCAGCGCGGCGACGGTCAGGACGGGGGTCCGTCCGTCGAACCACAGATAACCGACGTACGTCGCGGCCGTGGCCAGGACTCCGGCCGCGACCGTCCACCGGGCCGACAGCAGCCGGCTCATCGCCGGGGAGGCCTGGCTGCCCAGGACGATGCCGACCGCGGCGGCGATCATCACGGTTCCGGCGTCGGCGGGGGAGAGTCCGCGGGGCCCTTGGAGGTAGAAGGCCGCGTAGAACAGATGCCCGGCCAGCGCCATGAACGCGATCAGCAGCACCACACTCCCGGCCGTGAACCCGGGCTGCCGGAACAGCCGCAGGTCCAGGCTGGGGGCCGGGGACCTGCGCTGACCGGCCACGAAGGCGGTGAGCAGTGCGCCACCCAGGAGGAGGGGGAGGAGGACGTGCGGGCCGTACCAGGTCCGTCCGTTGCCGAGCTCGATGATCCCGTAGACCACGCCGCCGAGGCCGAGCACCGACAGGCCCATCCCCGGCAGATCGAGCACCCGGCGCCGGGGACCTTTCAGTTCGGGTACGACGGCCACCACCCCGGCCAGACACAGGGCCACGATCGGCACGTTGACCAGGAACACCGAACCCCACCAGAAATGGCTGAGCAGCGCCCCGCCCACGACCGGGCCGACGGCCACGCCCAGACCGCTGGACGAGCTCCAGATCGCTATCGCCCGGGTGCGTTTCTCCTCCGGAGTGCTCTGCACGATGACCGACAGAGTCGCGGGCATCAGCAGCGCACTGCCCGCGCCCATGAAGGCCCGCGCCACGATCAGCCAGGCCGGGCTCGAGGCGAACGCCCCGGCGCCGGAGGCCGCGCCGAACAGTGCCAGACCGGCGATGAGGGTGGTGCGGGGGCCGAAACGGTCGGCCAGCGCGCCGCCCGCGAAGAGGGTGCCGGCGAAGACCAGGGTGTAGGCGCTCGCCACCCACTCCAGTTCGGCGGGGGTCGCACCCAGGCCCTCGTCCGGGTCGGCGAGGGTGGTGACGGCGACGTTGAGGACCGAGGTGTCCAGCCAGATCAGCATCTGGGCGCAGACCACGACCACCAGGACGGGCCACGACCGGGACGGCGCGGCCTTCTCTTCCGTCGGGCTCACGGTGCTCATCGGATGCCTCCGTCGTCCGTGGTGTCGCCGAGGTGCCCGTAGCCGCGCAGCGCCCGGTCGACCAGCGCGTCGGCGGCGCCCGTGTAGCGGGCCGGGTCGAGCAGTTCGGACAGCTGGTCGGGGGTGAACCGGGCCGTCACCTCGGGATGGCCGGACAGCACCTCGCCGATCGTGCGCCCGGTGTCGGCGGCCTCGGCCGAGGCGGCGGTCAGCAGCTTCTTCGCCCGTACCTTGCCGAGCACCGGGGCGAGCGCCACCGTCAGCCGTTCGGTGACGATGGCGCCGCCGGTCAGCTCGAGATTGGCGAGCATCCGTTCGGGGTGCACGATCAGCCCCTCCGCGAGTTCGACGGCCGTGTGTGTGGCCCCGCCCGCCAGCCGCAGCGCCTCCCGCAACGGCTGCCACTCCGCATGCCACGCCCCGGCGGGCCGCTCGTCCTCGGCGAGCATGCACTGCGCCAGTACGAGGGCATGGGCGGGCACTTGACGGGCCGCCGCCACGATCAGCGTGGCGAGCGCAGGGTTCCGCTTCTGCGGCATCGCCGAAGAGGCCCCGCGTCCCGCGGCCGCGGGCTCGGACACCTCGCCGATCTCGGTACGGGACAGCGTCTGCACATCGAGCGCGAACTTCCCGAGCGCTCCGGTGACCAGCTGGAGCACCGCGCCCAGTTCGGCGATCGGAGTGCGCACGGTGTGCCACGGCAGCACCGGCTCGGCCAGCCCCAGTGCCTCGGCGAAGGGGGCGAGCAGTTCCACGCCGCCCTCACCCACCCCGCCGTCCAAGGCCGCGTACTCGCGGTACGCGGCCAGGGTGCCTGCCGCGCCGCCGAGTTGGGCCGGTAGCGCGGACGCGACCGTACGGACCCGGGCCAGGGCGTCGGCGACGAGTTGGAGCCAGCCCGCTGCCTTGAGGCCGAGGGTGGTGGGCACCGCGTGCTGGGCCAGGGTGCGCCCGGCCAGGACCGTGTGGCGGTGGGTGTCGGCCAGCGCGGCCAGGGCGGCGCCGGTGCGTTCCAGGTCTGCGGCGATCAGGCCGAGCACTCTGCGGGCGACCAGCATGGCCGCCGAGTCGAGGATGTCCTGGCTGGTCGACCCGCGGTGTACGTACTCGGCGGCTGCCACGTCCCTGGCGGCGACCACTTCGGTGAAGGCGCTCACCAGCGCGACGACCGGGTTGGCCGCGGCCCGGGCCGCATGGGCCAGGGCGACCAGGTCGAGGCGGTCCGCGCGGGCCACCGAGGCGATCGCCTCCACCGCCGCGGCGGGCGTCAGCCCGACGGCGTGCTGGGCCCGGGCCAGCGCCACTTCGGCGTCCAGCATCGCCTGCAGCCATGCCTCGTCGGTCACCTCGGCCGCGACGGGCGTGCCCGCCCAGGTCGGGGCGAGCAGGCCCGCGTCGGTGCCCACAGACATCCCGTTCACGCTCTTCGGCCCCCTGCGCCTGGTGTCTGACGTACGGTCAAAGTCCTGGCGGACAACGCCACTTCGTTCCCCGCCAGCTGCAGAGCCGCCCGCGCGATCGCGTCCGAGTCCTCCAGCGTCACCGAGCCGACGCCCGGCCTGATGCCGACCGCCGTCACCCAGCGCACGCCCTCCGTCGGCACCCCGAAGGCGAACCGGCGCGGATGCGCCCGGCCCGCCGCGTCCACAAGCCGGGGCGGGCTCCCTGTCACAGCGAGTCCACCCGTCTCCCAGCCGGTCAGCCGGTACGGGCCGCACTGGCCGGCCGTCAGCAGCCCCCGCAGCAGCGGATTCGTGCTCCGCCGCAGATCGACAACGGGCAACCGCGCCTCGACCAGTGCGCTCACCAGCACCTCAGGCGCGGACACCAGCTCCGCGTCCACGAGGAAACCGCCTTCGCGTGCCGAGGGCCGCACCCGCATCCGCGGACCGACCATGTGCAGCACCTCGGCCTCGATCAGCGCGATCAGCTGCTCGATCCGGAAGGCCGGCGGACCGATCGAGGTGAACGCGTTCAACGGCGTGTACCAACCGTCCAGTTCGGCACGGTACGACTCACCGGAGACACCGCCGTGGTCGACCACCAGCCGGATCTCGTTGCGCAGATCCCGCAGGGCGTCCAGCGCGGCCTTCAGCGGCCCGCTCACATTGCCCAGCCGGGCCTCGGCGACATCCCGCCGCAGGTGGTCCAGCAGCCAGTGCCGGAAGTCGTCCCGGCCGGCGAAGGTCCGCTCGCCGTACGGACGCTCGATCCGCTGCCAGTCCCACCGCTCACCGGGCGGCACCGCGTACCGGTCGAGCAGGGCCGCTTCCCCGGCCCCGGCAAGACTGGCCCCGGCAAGACAGGACCGTACGAACTCATCGGCGGCCCCGGGCCCGTGGGCGGCCAGGATCCACGCCTCGTGGTAGACGGTGCGGACCTCCCGGTCGATCAACGGCCAGATGTCACTGCGAAAGGTGACGGGCTGCCCGCCGTCCGCCGGCCGCCGCAGCCCGGCGATGACCTCCGGGGTGAGGAACCGGGGGTGGTGGCGGCCGAGTGCGCCCTTCTCGTTCTCGCCCCGGGCGTGGTACGGCACACCGCGCCGCGAACCGGCGTACAGGATCGGCTCGTTGCCGCTCGGGAGGTACACGAGTCCGGACTGGCTCTCCTTGAACGTGCCGCCGCGGCCCTCGGTGAGCAGCGCCAGTTGGTCGAAGAAGTTCAGCCCAAGACCGCGCAGCGCCACCCGCGTGCCCGGCAGGATGCCGCTCAGATCGGCGTCGGCCGGGTTGGCGGGACCCACATAGGCCAGGCCGTACCGGTCGGCGAAGGAGCGCAGCTCCCGTTCCTCCTGGCTCGGGGTCAGCTCCCCGTGGCCGAGCGCCAGGACCACCGCGTCCATCCCGGACAGCAGGCCGCCGTCCTCCAGTGTCACCGTCTGCCGCCCGTCCGGGGCGTCGTCCAGCGCGACCGCGGTCGCCCGGTGCGTGTGGACCGTCACTCGGGGAGTGGCGGTGCGCAGAAGGTGCCGGAACACCCACTTCAGGTAGTGGCCGTGGAATGCCCGGGTCGGGTAGGTGTCCGGGCCGAGCCGCCGCGCCTCGTCCAGGACCCGGTCCGGGCAGCCCTCGGCGAACGCTCCCTGGCTGACCATGCGCGCCCACTCGTACAGGCTGGGCCCCGGCACCGACGGCCCCACGCAGTCCACGCTGTCGTCGGTGAACAGGGTCACCTGGGAGGCGACCGTGTTCATCAGCAGCTCGTCCGGCTGGTCGGTACGCCACACCGCGCCCGCGCCGGGCGGGTACGGGTCGACGAGGTGGACCACGACCGGACGGGTGGTCCCGGCGGTGCCGTCGGCGTTGGCGCAGATCCGCTCCAGGACCGAGAGCCCTCGTGGACCGGCACCGATCACACAGATGACGAGGGCGTCACCGGGCCCGCTCTGTGCCGACCCGGTCAGTCCTGGCTCGGTCATTCCCCGCCCAGCCCGTCGCGCCAGCTCGGCCGCAGCGGCTTCCAGGCGAGTGCCGTACGGGCCCGGTCGTTGGCCGCGCCGTGTGCCGCGGTGAGCTGGTGGGCCATGAACCAGCCGAGCAGCCGGGGCGCCATCGCCGCCGGAACCGTGCGAGGGGGCGGGCCGCCCAGCGCGCGGGCGTAGTGCGGCAGCCACTGCGCGGCCGGGGCCGGGTCGTCGTCCGTCACGTGGAAGACCCCGGTGGCATCCGACTCCACGGCCGCCACCGCGGCCCCCACGGCGTCCTCCACATGCAGGAACGACATGATCCCGGAGCCGCCCTCGGGCAGCGGGAGCTTCCCGGCCAGCACCCGCTGCCCGGTCCCGCCGTCACGGGCGTACGCGGTCCCGGCGCCGTACAGCGTGCCGTACCGCAACACCGCGCCCGCGAGGTCCGGGCCGCCGCCCAGGACCAGCCGCTCCAGCTCGGCGACGGCCCGTACGGTGGCGGCCCAGCCGGGGTCCGGGGCGTCCACGTACAGCGGCGCGTCCTCGTCGAGGACCGGATCCCCGGCCGGGGCGGCGGCGAAGGCGATGGACTGCGCGACCAGCCGCCGCGCACCGGCCGCCCGGGCCGCCGCGACCAGGTTGGCGGTGCCCTCGGTACGCAGCCGCGCGGTCAGCGCGAAGGCCCCCGCGGGGTCGTCGCGCAGCAGCCGCAACGCCGACATCTGGTGGACGACCACCTCGGGCCTGGCGGCCGACACCGCCGCCAGCAGGGCCTGACGGTCGAGGGCGTCGGCGACCACGACCGCGTCCGCCTCCGGGGCCCCGGCCCGGGACTCCTCACGTACCAGCGCGCTCACCTGGTGTCCTCGCGCCCGCAGCGCGCCCACCAGCGGATGTCCGACCACTCCGGTGGCCCCGGCGACCAGCACCCGCACGGCTCAGCCCTCCCCGCCAGAAGCGACAGGAGTAGCGACGGGAGTGGCGACCCGCATCAGCAGGCGGCACGCCTTGTCGCCGTCCCGCAGACAGCTCTCGGCCCGGTTCTCCGTCAGGGTCACGCCGAGTCCCTCGGACCAGCCCTCGTGGATGTCGGTGCACGGGCACTGGTAGCCCTCCAGCGAACCGGACATCCGCACCATGGTGATGGCGAAGTTCCGCCGCAGCGTGAGCACGATCAGGTCGTCACCCTCCACCTCGGTGGAGGCGTTGCGCAGTTCCGGCGGGAACATGCGGTCCCCGCAGTCGTCGTAGCGGCGGCGCAGCTCCTCCAGGTCCTTGCCGCTGTCACCGGTGCCGGGGAGCGGGCCGCTCCGGCGTGCGACCTGCTGCGCGACCTTGAGGGCGACCTTGCGCATCGCCTCGGCGTTGATCTCGTTCGCGGCCTGCTGCCCGAACCGCGCGGCCACCCCCTGATACCAGTTGGCGTCGTGCTGCCACCACAGCCGGTACGCCTCCGACGCCCGGGCGCGGTGGTTGACTTCGCCGGCATCCGTTCCCGTACTCATGCGAGCTCCTTGGCGGCGAAGCGGTCGCGCATCACGCGTTTCAGAACCTTGCCGGTGGCGCCCTTGGCCACGTCGTCGGGCTTCATCGGCACGGCTCGGGTCACCGGGGGGAATCCGGCGCCTGACAGGACCGCGTTGACCCGCGCGGTCCACGCCTCGTTGTCGTCGTTGTCGTCGGCGCCGTCGTGCGTGAGCTGGAGGAGCGCGTACGCCTCGGCTTCTCCGTCGCCGTCCCAGTCGGCTCGTACACCGGCCGGGGCGACCCCGACGACGGTGCAGTCGGCCAGCTCGGGCAGCTCCCGCAGCAGCAGTTCCTCGGTGCGGGTGCTGAACAGGATTCCGTCGCGGGTCCGGATGGCGTCGGTAGCCCTGTCCAGGTGGTAGAAGTTGCCTTCCTCGTCCTGGTAGGCGAGGTCCCCGGGCAGCCAGTAGCCGCCCAGCCGCATCCGGTTCCAGGTCAGCGAGTCGTTCCAGTAACCGGGCGTGATCGTCGGCGACTTCAGGCCGAGGCGTCCGATCTCCCCGGGCGGCAGCGGGGTTCCGTCCTCGGCGAGCACGGCGGCCTCGGCGAAGCTGAACGGCTTGCCGATGCAGCGCGAGTACGCGGAGGTGTCCTTGGTGTGCCGGTTGTGGAAGATCGAGTGGCCGACCTCGGAGGAGCCGAGCCCGTCGATGAAGACGGAACCCTCGACCCGCCTGCGGCGCAGATCCCCGCCGTCCCTGCTGATCTGCTCGTGACCGCCGTGCCGCACCAGGGCCCGGATGTGCGCCTCGTGCGCCGCGTCGCCTGTGTTGAACCACACCTCGACGCTGGACAGGTCACGGGCCGCCAGGTCCTCCCCGGCCATCTCACCGAAGGTTCCGGCGAAGGCCAGTACCGTGCTCGGCCGGAACTCCTCGATGGCGTCGAGCACTTCGGTGCCGCGCTGGCTTGAGAGCAGCTTGATGTCCGCGCGCAGCAGCAGGCAGTACAGCAGAGTCGCGATGGAGGCGTTGTGCGGGCCCGGCAGCGCCACCAGGGTGCGCGCCATGTCGGCTCCGGTGGAGTAGCGCAGCCGGTGCACCTGCGAGTACATCAGCGTCCGGTGGGTGTGCGGCACTCCCTTGGGCATACCGGTGGTCCCGGAGGAGTGCGAGATGATCACCGGGTCGGTGGGGTCGTGCCGGTACGGGTACGACTGCGGCAACCGCTCGCGGAACTCCGGCCCGATCCCGTCGGCGGTCACGCAGAAGCCGAGCCCCGACTCCGGGCCCGACAGCACGGAGTGGTGCTCGGCGTCCGTGAACGCGCCCACCGCACCCTGACGGCGCACGTACTCGCGGGCGATCTCGGGGCGCAGGTTGCCGTTGACGAGCGACGGGATCGCGCCGAGAGACGTCAGGGCCAGGTAGTTCACCGCGTTCTCGGCACTGGAGTGGGAGTGCACGGCGACCGGGTCGCGGGGTGCCACGCCGTGGGCCGCGTACCAGCCCGCGTACGTCTCGACCACCTCGTGCAGCTGCCCGAGCGTCAGCACCTCGGGACGGCTGCCGTCCGGCGCCTGCCAGCTGCCGTCCGTCCGCAGCACGGGCTCGTCGAGCGGGCGGCCGTACGCCTTCAGGCGCTCCAGGATGTTGCCGGCGCCGAGTTCGGTGTCGGAGCAGATCCGTGCCCGCTCCTGCCTACTGATGAGCATGGTTCTCCGTCTCGTTCCTTGCCTCGGTGCCGGCGGTGAGCATGAATGCGGGCGACCGGGGCTCGGTCACCAGGAGGTGGCTGCCGCCGTCCCGGAGCAGTCGCCGGTGGGCGGCGGCCAGGTCGAACAGGCCCTGGATGCTTCCGGGATGCCCGGCCGCCCCTGTGTCGTCGGCGTCGAACGCCTCGGCCGACCGGACCGACACCGGTGCCTCGCTTCCGGGACGGCCCAGCAGCACTGCCGCCGCCAGGCCGGCGATCGCGGGCAGGTCCGGGACCGGGCGGCCGCTGTCGGCCAGTTCCCGGTATGCGGCGGCCAGACGCTCGCCGCCGCCCAGCTCCACGCCCAGCACCAGGACCCGGTCCAGCTCCGGGTCCTCCAGCAGCAGATCGGCCATGGCCAGCAGTTCGGCCACCGGGTCGTCGAGGGTGGAGAGGCTGAACGTCTGCCCGGTGATCCCGAACTCCTGGCTCGTATAGCCCAGTACGGCATTGGCGGTGGCCTGCATGAACAGCAGCGGGTTGTGGACCCGCCCGGAGACCATGCGCCGGCTGGCCAGGTCCGCCGTGGTGGTGTCCCCCATCAGGGTGGCCAGCGCCACGGCGGTACGTGCGCCGTCCCCGGGCCGTTCGGTCAGGCACTGCCTGCTGACCTCGTACGCCAGCGGGCTGAAGGCCGACTCCACGAAGCCGGGCAGCCTCGGCAGCGGGATGTCTGCGTTGGCCTCGGACTCGGACCGCCCGGTGCCGTGGGTCGCGGTGGCGGTCGCGAGGATGCCGAGGGGCGAGCGGAGTACCGTCTTCTCGATCTTCTCCGTCGTCATGGCCGCTCCAGCACGAGTGCGGTGTTGGCGCCCCCGAAGGCGGCGTTGATGGTGAGGGCCCGGCGCGGGTCGGCCTGGCGCGGCTGGTTCGGTACGTAGTCCAGGTCGCATTCGGGGTCCGGCCGGCCGTATCCGGCGGTCGGCGGCAGTACGCCGTCCATCAGGGCCAGCATCGTGATCACGAACTCCACGACACCCGCCGCCTCCAGGAGGTGGCCGGTGGTGCTCTTGGTGGAGCTGACCGGTATCGACTCGGCCCGCTCCGGGAAGGCGGCCCGCAGCCCGCGGGTCTCGGCACCGTCGTTGTACTTGGTGCCGGTGCCGTGGGCGTTGACATAGCCGAGGGTCGCGCCGTCCGGGTCGCCGGCGAGCCGCAGCGCCTGGCGTGCCGCGCGGGCCAGGCCGACTCCCTCCGGGTGCGGCTGGGCGATGTGGTGGGCGTCCGTGGCCGCACCCCAGCCCGCGATGGCCGTCAGCGGCCGGGCACCGCGGCGCCGGGCGTGCTCGGCGGACTCCAGCACGACGGCCGCCACCCCGTCACCAAGCAGCAGCCCGCTGCGGTCGGCGCTGAACGGGCGCACCATGCCGTCGCGGGACAGTGCCCGGCCGGAGTCGAACTTGCCGAAGGTCTCCTCCTCCACCAGGTATCCGCCCGCGCAGACCGCCGTATCGATCCGGCCGGAGGAGATCAGCCGGCACGCGTGGATGATCGCGGCGGCGGAGGCGACACAGGCGTTGGTGAAGGTGAGCCGCGGCCCGGTGAGCCCGAGGCCGCCGGCCAGCAACTCGGCGAGGTGCGCGGGCACGGCGTCGGCGTTCCGGCCCGTTGCGCCGTCCGGGCCGTCCGGGTCGCCTGGACCATCCGGGACGGGCTCTGGGGATGGGGACGGGGAGTCGGCGGCGGTTCGCCAATAGCGGGTGATGCTGGTGTGGTCCCCGGCGACGCCGAGCAGTACCGCCGCCTCCGTGCCCGGGCGCAGGCCGGCCATGTCGAGGGCTTCCGCGCCGCACTGGGCGAGCGCGTGCCGCAGCGCCCAGTCCTCGACCGCGTCGGGTCCGTCCGGGGCTGCGGCCGCCATCGGCGTACGGTACGGGCCGGTGTCGAACCTCGTGGTGGGTCCGAACGAGGGGACTCCCGCGAAGACCCCGCGCCGGAGGGCCTCGGCACCCGTACCGAACGCGGTGCGTACGCCGAATCCGGTCACCGTCACCTCACCGCTCATCGCGGCCGCCCCCCTCCGCCCGGTCCGTCTGGGCGGCGCGCAGAAACCCGGTGAGCCGCCGGAGCGAGGTCAGCCCGGCGATGTCCTCGTCGGTGGGCTCCACGACCAGGCCGTAGCGCTCCTCCACCACATGCAGCAGCCACACCAACCCGAGGGAGTCCAGGACCAGTTCGGCGTCCTCGCCGAGGTCGTCGGGCAGCCCCGGGAAGATCTTGCGGTCCGACAGCAACTCCCGGACGGTGTCGGTGGTGATGGCGGACAGCGAGGAGTCCGCGTCGCTCGCCGTGGCTCCCGCGCTCATGCCTTCGCACCGCGTCGGACGACCTCGGCGACGAGTCCGCCGAGGGTCAGGGAGGCCAGCGGCTCGATGTCGGTGTCCGGGATCTCCACGCCGAACCGCGACTCCAGCCGCAGGGTGAGCTCGATCAGGCTCAGTGAGTCCACATCCAGCCCGCCGACGGTCACCGGGCTCTCGTCCGTGATGCCGTCGCGGCTCGTCAGGATGTTCATCTCGTCGATGACAGAGGTCAGAACGAACTCGCGGATCTCGTCTTCCAAGGTTGACGTACTCATGATCAGAATCTCCATTGAACGGTTCAGGTGAGTGAGTTGAGCGCCCCGAAGGGGCGTGAGGCTGCGACGTAGGGCGGCTCCGCTGCGTGGGCGCGCCCCTTCATGCGGGCGCCAGGGGACGTGCCCTTAAGGGGCGCGGGGCTGTATTGATTTGCGGCTCCGCCGCGATGGGGGTCCCCCTGCTCTGGGGGTCCCCCCAGGCCCTTAAGGCACTGGGGGAGCAGCCGAGAGTGGGGGAGCGACCAGCCACAACGGACCCGCGGACAACAAACCACCGGCAGTACCCCTGCTCACCCAGCGGAGCGCAACGCATCCGCGTCGCGCACCAGCTTCCCGTTGGACGTGCGGGGCAAGGCCTCCAGGAGCCGGATCACCCGCGGCAGCTTGTAGTCGGCCAGCCGCTCCCGGCACCAACGCAGCAGCTCTTCGGCGGAGAGCTGCCCGTACCCGGCGGCCACCGCGACATACGCCTCGGTCATGCCCTCGTGGACCAGGACCGCCTGCTCGACCGCCGGGTGCTCGCGGATCACGTTCTCGACCTCGGTGAGGTCCACCTTGAGCCCGCCGATCACGACGACGGAGTCGGCGCGGCCGTGCAGCCGGACCGCTCCGGTGCCGTCCACCGTGGCCCGGTCGCGGGTGTGCAGCCAGCCGTCCGCGTACTGCGTACCGCCCGAGTCGAAGAGATACGGCGACTCGTCGAGGGCGACGTCCAGTTCGCCCTCGTGCTCCCGCAGCACCACACCCGGTGCGGCCCGGCCGACCGACCCTCGCAGCGTGCCGCCGACGTCGATGGCGACGATGCCGGTCTCCGTGGTCCCGTACGCCTCGCCGACCGCGACGCCGTACCGTTCGGCGAACCGTGCCGCGCTCTCCGGGGGCATCATCTCGCCGCCCGACACCGCGGTCCGCAGGTCGGGCAGTGCGGGGGGATCGACGGCGGCGGCGAGCAGTTCGTAGTGCATCGGCACACCGAAGAGGGCGGTGATCCGGTGGTCCACTGCGGTCCGCAGCAGGTCGCGGGCCGAGACCCGGGGTGCGAAGACCACACAGACACCGGCCGCCAGCGAGTACAGCAGCCCGCCGATCAGGCCGAAGCTGTGCGCCGTCGAACTGAGCAGCAGCAGCCGGTCGCCCTCGCCCGGCATGCCGGGGACCGCGGCGAACGCCTCCACCTCGGCGGCGAGCGAGCGGGCGGTCCTGCCGATCACCTTCGGCCGCCCGGTGGAGCCCGAGCTGAACTGGACCAGCCGGTGTCCGGTGGTGGCGGCCCGGCCGGTGCCGCGGTACTCGGTGACGACCTCGTACTCGGGCCGGAAACCGAACGTCGCCCGGACGTTGACACCGGCGCTGACCATGAACTGCGGCCGGCAGGACGCGCAGAGCGCCTCCACCTCGGCCGGTTTGAGCCGGAAGTCGAAGAGCAGCACCTGGGCACCCAGCCGCCACAGCGCGAGCAGCACCTCGACCTGGGTGAAGCTGGGCGGTGTCCGCAGGCCCACCGTGCTGCCAGGACCGATGCCGTATCCGGCGAACACCGCGGCCTGCTTGGCGACCCGTTCCCGCAACTCAGCCCGGGGGACGGTCTCCTGCTGATGCGTCAGATACGGCAGGCCGTCGTCCCGCGCGTCGAACAGCCGCTGGACGAAAGGACCCATCTCGTCGTCCGCGTCATCCACGAGGTCCACTGGCTCGCCCATCAGACCTCCTTGCAGAACTCGCCGATCGGCAGGCCCACATGGCGCTTGTCCTGGGCCAGATAGCCGAGCAGCTCGTCGCCGGTCTGCAGTTCGGTGACGTTGAGGACCTTCCCTCCCGGGCCGAGCACCCGTACGTGCCAGTCGTCCTGCACCGTCAGGCTGACCAGCTGTCCGTCCTCGGCGTGGGTGCGGATCTCGAGGAGCGGCCGGGATTCGAGTTTGGCCCGGCCGACCACGACCCGCCGGGTGCGGCCGTCGGCGCCGACCGCCAGCAGGGCCATCCCGGAGCCGACCTCGCTCAGGTAGCTGGTGCGGTTTTCGGGCCCCAGCGTGTACGAGTGCAGGGCACCGGCGTTGACCCGGAACGGCCTGGTCGGCATGTACGGCAGCGGATGGGTCTCGCTGCAGCAGAGCACGAACCCGGAGGAGTACGAGCCGACGAGGATGCCCTCGTCCTCATCGAAGTGCGAGCAGGTGTCCACGCAGACCCGGTCGCCGAGCCCGACGTGCCGGATGCTCTCCACGGTCAGCGTGGACAGCTCCAGCTGGGGTGTGGTGGCCTCCAGCAGCCGTGCCAGCGCGAACACCTCGTCGGCGCTGCGGGGCGCGTAGAGGATGCCGTCCGAGCCGCGCTCGAGAACGTCGAAGACGATCCCGGCCTCCTCCAGGTCGTCGACGACGGTCACCAGCTTGCCGTCGGCGGAGTCCGCTGCGGCGAGCACGATCTCCAGAGGGATCTTGGTCGGGTCGGCGAAGTGGATGACGGTGTACGGCAGCGCCACGGCGCCCGCGCACGACAGCTGCAGGGTGCGGTCGTCCCGTACGTCGATGAGGCCGACGACGGGCGTGCCACCGGCGGCACGGTTGTCGGCGGCGAGCGCGTCCAGCTCGTCCTGGGTGCTGAACCGCCGCAGCAGGACGTCGATTCCGGCTCCGGCCGGGGAGGTGGCGGCGGCTGAGGAAGTGGCGTCGACCGCGGACTTCGCCTCCTTGGCACCCTTGGCGTCCTTAGTGCCCCCGGTGCCCTGCACCTCCTTGTCGCCCGGCTTCTTCGCGGCGGCCGTGGCCGGACTCGCGGGGGCCAGCACCCGGGTGATGGTCGGGGGCAGCGTCCCGAGCAGCTCGGCATCGGTGGCCAGGACCCCGGCCATCCGGGTGTGGATGGCCGCGTCCACCACTGCCTGGAGCTGCGGCCGTGGGACTTCACGGAGATCGATCCACGCGAACCTCATACGACACCTGCTCCGATCGTCGAGTAATGAGTCATGCCCATGCCATTGGTCGTTCCGTCTGGACGCGTCGCCTGCCCGGTGTCCCCCGGCGTGGTGCCGTCCGCGCCGCGGCCGTGCACGACCGCGGCGAGCCCGGCCACCAGAGAGGCGGGTGAGGGGGCCGAGAAGATCCGGCGCCCGACGGCCAGCCCATGACAGCCGGAAGCCATCACCGCGGTGCCGTACTCGATGAGGTCGGAGCCGTCCGGCGGCCCTCCGGCCGCCAGAACGGGGATGGGGCTGTGGGCCACCACCTCGGCCATCCGCTCGAGCGGCAGGGCGACAGAGGTCTTCACCATGTCGGCACCCAGGTCCGCGGCGACATTGACCAGATGTGCGAGGAGGGCGGGATCGCGCGGGTTCTCGATCCGGGGGCCCCGCGGGTAGATCATCGCGATCAGCGGCATGCCCCAGTCATCGCAGGAGCGGGCCACCGCCCCCAGATCCGCGAGCTGTTGGCCCTCGGTGTCCGAGCCGATGTTCACATGCACGCTGACCGCGTCCGCGCCGAGCCGCAGCGCCTCCTCGACGTCGCCGACCAGCACCTTGGCATCGACATCGGCGGAGCAGGCGGTGCTGGCGCTCAAGTGCACCACCAGCGCGCAGCTCCTTAGGACCTCCGGCGCGAGGGCACGGGCACGTCCTTTGTGGACGATGATCCCGTCGGCCCCGCCGGCCACCAGCGCCCGCAACAGATCGTCCCATTGGCCGGCGGGGACGAGCGGGCCGTCCGACACGCTGTGGTCGAGCGGGACGAACAGGTATCGGTCATCACCCGCCAACGACAGTCTTCGTAGACGCAATGACTTGCCAGTTTTCAGCATGGATAATGCGCCTTCCCAGCCCAAAGGCTGCATGGCAAAGGTCCGGCAGCGGCTTCGATTGAACACTTCGGAAAGTCGAACAGCATCATCCCGTTTGGGGTCCAGGTGTCCGAAAAACGAGGGTCGTAGAACTTTCAAGTTCGATCCCGCGTAAGCATTCATGGGCGATCTCCGGTTGGCAAGACGCGATAACCGATGAATTTCTATTCCGTCACTCGCATTAATATTGATAGGGAATTGACAGGAATGACAGGGTTGACGGCGTCGAGGTGTGGTGATTGTGGGGGTTTTGTGCAGTAAATCACCAGAAGGTGGGTGCAGTGTGCTGCATATGCACCGATGCGACTTCTCCCTGCCCGCAGCCGCATCGAGGCCCTATTTGTTGGTGCCACGTGTCAACGAGTTCTTATTCTTTCGTGGATCCCGGCGACCTTGTTCGGTAAATCGGACGAGGCGGCAACCTTGTTGAAATTGAATTCCCGGGATTAGGGTGACAGGCGCACTCCGGTTCGTGTTACATGCGAGGCCGTCCCCCACCTGGACCCGGATCGTTCCCCTGCTCCGGGCCTACCGGAAGTGATCCCCCATGTCTGATTCGACTTCCAAGACCGTTCCCGAGACCGCCGGCCCCAGACCGGCCACGGCACCATCGGCGGCAGCGAAGGGCCAGTCGTCGCGGGTCGCCGTCGCGAGCCTGGTCGGCACCACGATCGAGTACTACGACTTCGCCGTGTACGGCACCGCCGCCGCGCTCGTCCTCGGACCCGCCTTCTTCCCCTCCGGCAATGCCACCGCTTCCTCCCTGGCCGCGTTCCTCACGTTCGCCGCGGCCTTCCTCTCCCGCCCCCTCGGCGTCGTACTGTTCGGGACGATCGGTGACCGGCTGGGCCGCCGACGGGCCCTGGTCATCTCGCTGTTGCTGATGGGTGTGGCGACGGTCGGCGTCGGACTGCTGCCGACGTACGAGTCCGCCGGACTCCTCGCTCCTGTACTGCTGGTGACGCTCCGTCTGCTGCAGGGCGTGAGCATGGGCGGTGAGTGGGGCGGGGCGGTGCTGCTCGCCGCGGAGCACGCGCCGCCCGGGCGCCGCGCGCTGTACGCAGCCATCCCGAATGTCGGCCCGTCGCTCGGCTTCCTGCTGTCCACCGCTGTCATCCTGCCCACCCTCAACATCGCGGGCCAGGACGGCTTCGCGGACGGCGCCTGGCGGATCCCGTTCCTGCTCAGCATCGTGCTCTTCGTGATCGGCCTGTGGGTGCGGTCGACGGTCTCCGAGTCACCTGTGTTCAGCTCGGCGGCCGGCCGTACGGCACCCGCACCTGTGTCCCGTTTTCCGCTCGGTACGCTCCTCAAGCAGCACCCCGGCCGGCTGCTGCTCGGCACCGGCGCGGCGATCGGCGGCTCGGCCGTCTACTACCTGACGATCGTCTACAGCCTGTCGTACGGGCCGCAGTCACTCGGCATCCCCCGGAACACGATGCTGACCGCAGCGAGCATCGGCGCGGCGGCCGGAATCGCCGTCACCCTCCCGGTCGCCAGACTGGCCGACCGGATCGGCCGCCGCCCCGTGATGCTCACCGGAGCCATCGGCAGTGTGGTGTGGGCCGTGCCGATGTACGCCTCGCTGAGTTCACGCAACGCCCTGGTGATCACCGGCGCCTACACCGTCGGACTCATGCTGCTGGCGCTGATGTTCTCCCCCATGGCGGCCTTCCTCGCCGAACTCTTCCCCGCCCGCCTGCGCTACACCGGAGCCTCCGCCACCTTCATCCTCGCCAACACCCTCGGTGGCGGCTTCGCCCCGAGCATCGCCACCTGGCTGAACAGCCACTGGGACTCCCCGCTCGTCCTCGGCTTCTACACCGGCGGGCTCTGCCTGCTGAGTCTCCTGTGCCTGCTCGCCCTGCCGGAGACCCGCGACGACGAGTTCGATTCCTGACGGGTCGTATGCCTGCCGTCCACCACTCGATCCAGCGCCGAGATCTTCGCCTTGCGGCACCAACCCGCCGTACTGCAGCGCGACGAGGTCGGCGACGGCACCCCGCCGCGGACGCGCATCGACCTGGACAAGGGCATCGCCGACGTCGTCCTGCCCGGCGAGGGCGGGACTCCCGGTCCTCGGCCGACCGCCGAGGACCGGTCGGACGCCGAGGAAAATCCCTCCCGGTGACGCCGTCGCAGACGCTCTACCTCCTCCTGGACCTGGCCCTGATCCTCGGCCTGGCGCGTGTACTGGGGGTGGCCGCGCGGGCGTTGGGCCAGCCGGCGGTAGGTCTCAAAAAACGCCGTCCCGGACGGTGATTCCACCCTGCCGACCTGATGCGGTAACCCCCTTGTGGCCCGAAGGCCACTCCCGCTTTTCCTGGCCCGGACGCCGTCGTTTGCTGTGCTTGATCTGTGGATGTTCTACGTTCTACTGTCCTTCGAACGCAGCACCCCACCGTGCCCGCCCGCTCCACCGTCGTACGGGGAAAGGCGTGCACACCCTTCTGTTCCCCCCACATGTACGCGGTACTTCTCCTCTACCTGTGAGGGACACAGAGCCATGCGAGGGTTATTCACCACCAAGACCGCCAGGCGCACCCTGCGTCCGGTCGCCGACCTCATCGATCAGCGCATCGAGCGCCAGATACGCCGCGCCATCGGGGACGGCTCCGACGGCGGACTGCAGCGCGAGCTGACGGCGCTGCGCCAGCGCCAGCACCCCATCGAGCTGCTGTTCAACGGGACAGGGCGCGGTGTGTCGCGACTCCCTGCCGAGGTCCATCTCAAGCGCGCCATCGACGAGTTGGCGCAGATGACCGGGGACAGCGACGGCGCGGAGCGCAATATCGCCCAGTCGTTCCGGTTGCTCATCGCCCTGGAGGCGCTCGGAGTCGGCCGGATCGCCGGCGGCACCATGAACATCTGCGGCAAGCTCTCCGCCGTACCGCTGCTCGACCCGCCGAACGACGAGATCCTGGAGATCGGCACCCTGTACGGAATGTTCGGCGCGGCCCTGATCCGGATGATGGAGCGCGCGGGCCGCGACCCGAGCCTGACGATCGTCGACCCGCTCGCCGGCCTGCAGCTCCAGCCCGGCACCACCGAGCGGGACGACCCGACGGGCGCCCCCGTGCGCGGGGCCGCGGTGCGCACCAATCTGGCCCTGGCGGGCACCGCCGGAGCCGCGGCCCGCATCCAGCAGGGCTTCTCCGAGGACCTCGAGGTGCGCGCCCTGGTCTCCGACCGTTCCTACGGAGTGATCATCATCGACGGCGACCACTCCGCCCCCGGCGTCCTCGCGGATCTGGCGTGGGCCGAGCAGATCGTCGCGCCCGGCGGCATCGTCGTACTCGACGACTTCGGGCACCCCAAGTGGCCCGGTATCAAAGAGGCCTACGAGAAGCACATGGCCACGGACACCCGGCTGACGTTCCTCGGTCAGGTGGCGAACTCGGGCTATCTGCGCGCGGCGCGGGTGTGAAGAACCGGGACGCCTCAGGCTGACGAGGGTCGCCGTGTGACTTTCGAGCAGCACGCGGTCCCGGCCGTCGCCCGCCGGTTCGCGACCTGCCCGTAACGCCGAGAGGCGTGGCTCCGCAAGGAGTCCGGAGCCGTCAGTTGCCCGCCCACCGCTTGAGCTGGATAAGCCCCTGTGTGCGGCGGGCCGTCCTGTGCGAGGACACGCACAGGACGGCCCGCCGGTCACGCGGCAGCCGGGGTCGTTGCGGTCCGGTTCGGTCGGATGTCGGGTAGGGACCGGCGGATGCGGGGCAGGAGCGCCGGGCTCCGCATGGCGTATGCCGCTCGGGGTGGCGTACCTCTTGACTTCATCCCGGTTCCCGCGTCACATTCCTGACTCTGCATCAGAAACAGGGCGCCGGGGCCCCTCGTGTTCCCGGGCAGCACAGCACGGCCTCCCTTTCCCTGACCAGACTGGAGAGACCTGCCATGTCCACCCACGCCGATCCCGT
>NZ_JNWJ01000067.1:0-37498 GCF_000716805.1 Streptomyces yerevanensis
ACTTCGGGACGTACGGCGACACCGTGGCGCGGGTCCGTGACGTCGTCCGTACGTTCTCCTGACTCCGGGGAGCCCGCCGTGCCCTGCCTGAAGACCAACGTCCAGTGGGAGTACACCTCCCACTGAGCCGGCCCCGGTTCCGTGGAGTCTCCGGCCTGCCCCGACTCCATCCCCCCGGGGCACATCACCCTTTTTGTCATCTGCCCGTCGGCATACGCGTCGTGGTGGAGATCCGGCGTCAAGCGGGGCGGAGGGCCTGAGGCTCGTCCCGAGTACCGAGTGGTGCGTCACCTTCATTGCCTCCGGCTCCATGCCGGGCCCGTCGGCGGTAACGGACCAGAGCGAGGGCCCGGGCGGTGATGACCGCGGTGGAGGCAAGGCCACCGGCCGCTGCGCATACGACAAGGGCCGGCCAGGCATAGGTGGTCTGCGTCAGGGTTCCGGAGCGGTTCATCAACAAGCCGAGCAGCGAGGCGAGTTGGGTGAGGAAGAGGATGGGGAGGGCTTGGGGCAGCAACCGCAGGACCGTTCGCCACCATGGTCGCCGTGCGGTGTGCCGCGCCCATCGACGTGCACGCAGGACACCGCGGATGCCAAGGCCCGTCGCCAGCAGGGTCAGCGCCGCCAGGACCCAGTCGGCCGTCATCGAGAAGGGCTCTGCCACCTCGGGGCTCTTGCCCCGCGCGAGGTCGACGAGGCCCTGCGAGAGCTGAGCGGCGTCGTCTCCGGAGATCAGGCCGGTATTGGTGACGACCGCGATGCCGATCCTGCTGTCGGGCAGCAGGGTGGCCATGGAATTGTGGGTCAGGAGTTGGCCCGTGTGCTGGATCTGCTCGGGCCCGTCACTCTGCCGGTTCCGCCACCAGCCCATCCCGTAGTCCGTGTCCTTCGGCGCTTCCGGTGGGGTGTGCGTGAGCTCGATGGTGCGTGCCGTGGCGATACGGCGACCGTCGGAGGACACGCCCTGGTTGTTCTGGGCGATCAGCCATTGGGAGAGGTCGTCCGCGGTGGTGACGACACCATGGCCGCCGGCGGTGAACCAGCGGGGGTGGGGACGGGAAAACGTCGTGCCGTAGGCGCGAACGTAGCCGCGGGCCCGGTCGGGCATCTCGGTGGTCGTGTCGACGGATGCGGTGTGCGTCATGCGCAGCGGCTCGAAGAGCTTGGCGGACAGGTAGTCGGCGAAGGGCTGTCCGCTGACCACCTCGACCAGGCGGGCCGCGACGAAGTAGTTGGGATTGTGATAGCGGTGCCGGGTGCCCGGCGCGGTGGCGAGGTGCGCCTCGCGCATCGCGGCGACGGCCTCCTTGAGGGTGTGCGGTTGGGTGCGGGTCAGATCCGGGTAGGCGGAGTCGGCCATACCGGAGGTCTGGGTCAGGACCTGCCGGACGGTGATCTCCTGGGCGCGCCGGTCGGCCATGGTGAACTCGGGCAGGTAGCGGTGCACAGGCTGGTCCAGGTCGACCTTGCCCGCCTCGACCAGTTGCATGACGGCGAGTGCGGTCATGGACTTCGACAGTGACGCCACGGGCAGGCGGGTCCGCTCCGTCACGGCCTGCCCGGACGCGGTGTGCCCGTACCCCGCAGTGTGGACGACCTGGGCGCCCTTGGTCACGGCGACCACCGCGCCCGGCAGGCGGGTCTGCTCCAGGTAGTCGCGTACGAATCGGTCGATCGAGGCCGGATCCAAGGTGGCGGTGGACTGCGCGGCCGAGGGGGCCGGTACGGCGGTCGCCGCGATCGCGATACCGAGCGCGGCCACCACGGTGCCGAGTCGGCGACGCGTACCGGCAAAGACGGTGAACAGCTTCATGGAACCCAGTGCACCGGTCCGTCCCCCGTCGGCGCACTGGCGCACACGCGAGTCCAGGGGGTAGTGCATGCACTACTGCTTCAAGATCTCCGGCTCGCTAGAGTCGGAAGGTGCGACATCGGACCGCCTGGCAGGCGCTCGGCCAGAACCCGCTGAAGGTGCTCGGCTCCAGCTGGCCCTGGCGGTCCTTCGCGTACCTGCTGTCCGGTGTCGTCTTCGGCACCGTCACCAGCGTCGTCCTCGTGGTCGCGCTCGTCGCGGGAGTCGTCTCGCTGGTGGTGTTGGTCGGGGCGCTGATCCTGCTCGGTGTGGCACTGTCCGGCATCGCCGTCACCCGATTCGAGCGGTGGCGCCTGCGTCTGGTGGACCTGGACCCGGTGCCGGACCCGCACCGGGCTCCCGAACGCGCGGGAATCGTCGGATGGGTGCGAACCCGGCTGCGGGAGCCGGCGACCTGGCGCGAGCTGGGCTTCACCGTGGTGTCGGCGACCGCGCTGTGGTGGATGGACTTCATCGTCCTGGGCTTCGCCCTGGTCGTCCCCGTGCTGGTGATCATGTCGCCCCTCGATGATCCCGGCGCCTGGCCGCTGGTGATCGTCGGCCTCTGCCTGTTCGCCGCCTCGCCGTACACCATCACCGCCTGGGCGGGCGCCAGGGCCGCGGTCACGCGACTCATGCTGGCGCCGCGCGACAGCGAACTGGGCCGCGAGCTCACCGACGTACGGGCCTCCAGGGCGCGGCTGGTCGACGCCTTCGACGCGGAGCGGCGGCGGATCGAGCGGGACCTGCACGACGGGGCGCAGCAGCGGCTGGTCTCCCTCAACGTGATGCTCGGACTGGCCGTCCTCGACACCGAGCCGGACTCGCCGCTGGCCGGACAGCTCGCCAAGGCACAGGAGCAGGTCACGCTCGCCGTCGACGAGTTGCGCCAGCTCAGCCGCGGCGTCCACCCGAAGGCTCTCACCGACCACGGCCTGGCCGCTGCGGTCGAGAACCTGGCGGGGCGCTCCGCCCTGCCCGTCACGGTCGACATCCGCCTGCCACGTCGTCTGCCGCTCTCCGTGGAGACCACGGCGTACTTCGTGATCGCCGAGGCCCTGACCAACGCCGTCAAGCACAGCAAGGCGACCCGAGTCGAGGTGCACGCTCGCCTGCACACCGACCTGCTGGCTCTGTCCGTCAGCGACGACGGCGTCGGCGGTGCCGCACCGGACGCGGGCACCGGCCTCATCGGCCTGGCCGACCGCGTCGCCGCGGCGGACGGCAGACTCCGTATCTCCAGCCCGCCGGGCGGGCCCACCCTGCTGCATGTGGAGCTGCCGTGCCGCTGACCGTCGTACTCGCCGAGGACTCCCCGCTGATGCGGGACGGCCTCGTCGGAGTGCTCACCCGCTTCGGCCACCAGGTGATCGCCGCTGTCGGCGACGCGGACGCCCTGATCGCCGCCGTTCGGGAACACCGTCCCGACATCGTCGTCACCGACGTGCGCATGCCACCGGACAACACCGACGACGGCCTGCGCGCCGCCGTCGCCCTGCGCCAAGAGCGCCCCAGCCTGCCGATCCTGGTGCTCAGCCAGTACATCGAGCAGTCCTACGCCGCCCACCTGCTCGACCTGGGCAGCGACACCGGGGTCGGCTACCTCCTCAAGGATCGTGTCAGCGCCGTCAGCGAGTTCGTCGATGCGGTCGCCCAGGTCGCCGCAGGCGCGACGGTCGTGGATCCCGAGGTTGTCCGCCAACTCCTCAACCGCCGCCGCGATCCCCTGCAACGCCTCACCCCGCGAGAGCGCGAGGTCCTCGCCCTGATGGCCGAGGGGCGCACCAACACCGCCATCGCTCGCGAGCTGTACGTCACCGAAGCGGCGGTCAACAAACACGTCAGCAACATCCTTCAGAAACTCGAGCTCCACCTCGACGGCCAGGCACACCGCCGCGTCCTCGCCGTCCTCACCTACCTCCGCGCATGACCGGCGATGGGCTGCCGCGTACCCCGACCACTAGGGCGTGTGTCGAAAGTGGATCTTGGAGTGGCTCGGCATCTGGGGCGAGCGTGTCCGCTTCGCAAGATCGGCAGCGGTCGGTGGGCAGGTGCTGGTAGTAGTCGGCCATGGCAGGAGATCTGTGGACGCCGGTGGTTTCGATGGTCGGTGTGGCTGTGGGCGGTGCGCTGACGTATCTGACCCAGCGCACAACGCAGCCGCCACATGGCGCAGCCGGAGCAGACGATGGGACAGGCGCTGGAACCGCAGTGCGTCTCGCGGATCTCCGCCAGCGAGAGCCCGTCGAGGGGCGCGCCGAGGGCGTCACCGACGGCCGCGCCCAGCAGCGTTCCGCGCACCCGGCTGCGGAAGTCCTGCTGCTCGGCGCGGCCCCAGACGGCACCGGCTGTCGCGTCCACTCAGGCCCTCCTCACAGCACCCGCTGTCCGCGTCCCTTCGGGCCCTCCTCACGGCACAACCGTCCGCCCGACAGTCCAGCACTGTAATCGAACGGGAACGGTCGGTCGTGGGCTGTTATCAGCCACCTGCACCACAACCTTTTCGCCCGGCCGACGGTCTACGTGAGGTCGAACATGAACGGCCGTCGTACCCAGAACCAACACCAGGAGATCCCGTGTCCTCTCGCCCACGCCGTCGTTCCGTGGCGGGATGTGCCGCCCTCGCCGCACTGCTGACCGCCCCGGTGGCCCTGTCCGCTCCGGCCTCCGCCGCAGGTACGACCGCGACGACGCCGGTGGTCGACTTCAACGGCGACGGGTTCGCCGACCTCGCGATCAGCGCGCCGCGCGCCACGGTGTCCGGAGTCACGGATGCGGGGTACATCTCGGTCGTGTACGGCTCCTTGGCGGGCGCCGACAGCGCGCATCCGCAGCTGCTCACCCGAGCCACCGAGGGCGTGCCCGCGGACGTCCTGGAGGGCGACCGGTTCGGCAGCTGGACGGCGGCCCGCGACCTCGACGATGACGGCTACACCGACCTCGTGGTCGGCGGCTACCACAACCCCGTGGTCCTGTGGGGCTCCGCCCAGGGCCTGAGCGGCGGCGCCGCGCTCGCTGGCACGACCTACCAGGTGGGCGGGGGCGACATCAACGGCGACGGCCACGCCGACCTCGTGGCCAACGTCGGCGGCGCGCTGGAGGTCCGCTTCGGCCCCTTCAGCCGCGCCGGGCTGCCCGCCTCGACCGACACGCTCGCCTTCGACGATGAGGACGGCCCGCAGGGCTTCACGGTCGGCGACATCACCGGTGACGGCAAGGACGACGTCGTCACCCAGCACGGCTTCGAGGAGATGCAGTACAAGTCCCGGATGTGGAAGGGAACTTCGACGGGTCTGAGCACGACCTTCCAGTCCACCGGCTACTACACGGTCGGCGGGGTGATCGCCGACGTGAACAAGGACGGCTACGGCGACTTCATCGCCCGGCAGGTCGACCAGGTCTCCGAGACGATGGAGTACGACAAGGGCGACATCCGTGTCGTCTACGGCTCCTCGTCCGGCTTCTCCACCCGTACCGCGAAGATCAACCAGGACACCGCGGGCGTCCCCGGCGTGGGCGAGGCCGGCAACATCGACGCCAACTACGGCGACCAGTTCGGCTATGCGCTCGCCGCGGGCGACGTGACCGGCGACGGCTACCCGGACATCGCGGTCGGCGTCCCCGGCGAGGGCATCGGCTCGATCCGCGAGGCGGGCTCCGTGGTTCTGCTCAAGGGCGGCTCCGCCGGCCTCACCGGCACCGGTGCGCAGGCCTTCAACCAGTCCACGTCCGGTGTCCCCGGCGTCTCCGAGACCCACGACAACTTCGGCCGTACGGTCCTCCTGGCGGACGTCAACGCCAACAACCGCGCGGACCTCTCCGTGGCCGCCCCCTGGGAAGACGGCACGTACGTGGACTCGGGCGCCGTCTGGGTCATGCGCGGTTCGAAGTACGGCCTGACGACCACCAACATCACGTCGTTCTCCCCGAGTTCGCTGGGCGCACCGCAGAAGGGGGCACGGTTCGGAACGGAGCTGGCGCGCTGAGGCGGCGTCCTCCGGGGGGCGGCCGGGCCGCGGGCGGCCGCCGGGTACCGGCTCCTCGTACGCCGCGATCGGCAGTGGAGAACGGGCGTCGGGCGCGCCCGGGTCACTGGTCCGGCGACTGGGTCCGCAAAGGACTGCCGCTGTGTCTGATCGGCGACAGCGGCACCGGCAAGTCGCATCTGCTGATCGCGTTGGGCACCGAGGCCGCGGTGGCCGGCTTCCGGGTCAAGTACGTCCTGGCCACCAAACTCGTCAACGAGCTCGTCGAGGCCGCCGACGAAAAGCTGCTGACCAAGACGATCGCCCGGTACGGCCGTGTCGATCTCTTGTGCATCGATGAGCTGGGCTGTGCGCCACGAGGCGCTGATGGATCTCGTGGAAGGAGGAGTCCGCCGCCGGTTCTCGCAGGGACCGGTTGAAGCTGGAGGCAGGCTGGGCCCCGGGTTGGGGGTGAGGCCGGAAGCAGCCTCGACAACGTAGGGACGGACCGGCACCACCAGACGGTTCGTGCCCGCAAGCGAAGACGGAATGGGTGCAAGGAAACTAGGTCACAGCCACTCGTTGATGGCCGCTATGAGGACGGTCGCCTCGTAGCGGACCGCGAGCTTGTCGTACCTCGTGGCCACGGCGCGGTGC
Source organism: Streptomyces yerevanensis (assembly GCF_000716805.1). Classification (NCBI taxonomy): domain Bacteria; kingdom Bacillati; phylum Actinomycetota; class Actinomycetes; order Kitasatosporales; family Streptomycetaceae; genus Streptomyces; species Streptomyces yerevanensis. Next base: position 6,475 of record NZ_JNWJ01000067.1, read on the forward strand.
CTTTTGAGGCGGTTGATGCCGCACTCGACCGCATGCCGAGCCTTGTAGTCCTCCGGGTCGAACTTCGGCGGACGGCCGCCGCGGGAACCGAGTCTCTTGCGGTTGCGGGCCTGGTCGGCCTTGTCCGGGATGGTGCAGCGGATGCCACGTCTGCGCAGGTAGACACGGTTCTTCCGGGACGCGTACGCCTTGTCGGCGCGCACCCGCCTCGGCCGGGTGCGCGGTCTGCCGGACCCAGGCCGGGGCACCCTGATGCGGCCCAGGACGACCTCGAACTGCGGGGAGTCCCCGCGCTGCCCGGCGGTGATCACGATAGACATGGGCTTCTGCCCCTGCTCGACGGCCAGGTGCAGCTTGGTGGTCAGACCGCCGCGCGAGCGCCCGAGGCCGTGGTCGTCGGGCTCGACGGCGACACCGCCGGGCGGCTCCTTCTGAAGGTCCCCCTTTTCCGCGCTCCGGCGGCGTGCTGGTGGGCCCGGCAGACGGTGGAGTCGACGTTGATGTCCCAGGTGATCAGGTCCTTCGCATCGGCCCGGGCCTGGAGTTCGGCGAAGACGCGCTGCCAGGTGCCGTTGCGCTGCCAGCGGCGGAACAGGTCGTACGCCCGGCCCCACGGCCCGTACTCCTCGGGCAAGTCCCGCCACGGGATGCCGGTACGGACCCGGAACCGTATGCCGTCGATCAGCTGCCGCCGGGTCCATACCGGTGGCCGGCCGGGCTTCTTGCCCTTCGGCAACAGCAGCTCCAGCACGGCCCACTGCTCGTCCGACAGATCTCCACGCGCCACGAATCAAGATCATCGCACGCCCAAGATCCACTTTCGACACACGCCCTAGGAGACGGGGCAACGAAAAACAAAGCCCCAGGTCGCTGACCTGGGGCTTCAAGAAGAGCGGGTGACGAGAATCGAACTCGCGCTCTCAGCTTGGGAAGCGACAGCGCTCGCGCGGCCACGTGGCTGCTGACCTGCGCAGATGCCGTCATGTTGGTGTGATGGGCAGGGCTGGTCGCACCGCTGTTGACCGTGGCTGTCCGCACTTACGGGCACGGGTAGGGCACGGCCTCGGCCTATGCCGTTCTACAGCGCCTTCATGAGTGAGGAGAAGCGCACTGGACTCCGACCACGCCCGGCAGCGTGAGATGGCCGCCGCTTGCCGGGTGGCTGTCTCACCAGGGGTGGCTCTCGTGAACGCGGCGACCCGCCTTGCGCTGTGCCAGCCACAGAGCGACCGATTCCGAGATCGGCTGCCCGGTCTCCAGTTCGACGAAGCCGAACTGGCCGCTCTGGTTGCACTCGAGGAACCACCAGTAACCCTCCTCATCTTCAGCGAAGTCGAAGGCGGCGTAAGCCAGTCCAGCCATGGCGACGTACTCGTGCACCGACTTGCCGACGCGTTCGGGCACCGAAACCGCCTCCCAGGTGTGCTCGGTGTCGCCGTAGCGCCCGTCGACCTGGTCCGGCTCGGCCGTCTTCCGTGCGGCGAACAGCCGAGTGCTGACACAGGTCAGACGAATGTCGGCACGTTTGGGTATGTACCGCTGCAGCAGCGCAGGACCGGCCGCGACGCCTGAGAAGTCCGAGTCGGGTCCGATCAGGGTGGTGGGCAGGGCCAGCTTGGGGTCACCGGGCGGCGGCCCCGAGGCGGACTTCACCACCACGTCCCGGTGCTCCTCGGCGAACTGCTGTGCCAGGCGTGGGGAGGTGGTGATGACAGTCGGTGGTACGGCGAAGCCGCTGAGATGAGCGACCCTCAACTGCCATGGCTTCAGGCGGGCTTGATCGGCGTTGCGCGGATGGTTCATCCATCGGATAGAGGCGGAGTAGAGCATTCCGAACAACGCCTGACGGGTCTCGGCGGTCAACCACGCCGAGGGGTGTGCCGCGTGCGCGGCCGGTTCGCCGGGCCTGCGCACCCATACGGACCGCAGGCCTCCCATGGTGAGCACATGTCCGTTCACCGACAGGTGGCCCTCGAAGTCGCCATGGGCGTAATGCGCGGACAACACCGCCTTGCCCGGCAGATCGGCAGGGTCCAGCCGCATCACGGGAACCCCCGCCTCGTGCAGCTTGGCCACCACCATGTCGGCGGTGACGTCCTCCTCGGACGTGAGGATCAGTACGGTCATTCGGTTACGGATTCGTCAGTCGTCGAAGTGCGTCTGGGAACCGGCGGTGGACGTCGTCGTACCGGCCGCCAGAAGGAGGTCCGGGTCGGTGACGGCCGGGCGGCCGTCGGGAAGCACGTTCAGTTGAAGCGACTCGTCGAAGCGGTATGGCGTCACCACGGTCGCAAGCGGCCTGGGGAAGGCGTAGTTGAGGGTGAACGGTCGCACTCGAAACCTCCAAGTTCGCACGCTGCCTGCGTGCAGTCTCTCGCGCGTTCCTTGCGCAAGAATCCATCACTTCTGCCACATCCGGGGAAGGTCCTCACATGGCCATCGCCTCACCAGCCTCTTCTGCATTACTGACACCACTAATGCTTAATTTCCCCATCACTTACACATCGAAAGAGGCGCTGCAAACGTCACAGGGGCGTGCCTACGGCTACTGGCTCATGGGAGGCACGACGCCTCGGATCGGTTCGCCTCGCTGTGCGCGAGTGATGCCGTACGTCCTGCGGGAGGACGCACTCTCTACGTACGCGGCCACGGACTGCTCTGCTTGAAGAGCGAGGACGGCCGTGCATTTCCGATCTCGTCGGCCATGCTCGTTCCCGGTCCGAGTCCGGGCCCGAAACAGTCGGCCCGGACCATGACGCGGGCACCACGAAGCACGAACGAGACCGTGACGCCCCCGATCGTCGAGCGGCTCGGCCGGTGGGCGCAGAGGTTACCCGTGGTTCCCGCCGCTTGCCCGGCCGTTGCCGGCCGCATCGTCGGCGCCGCCGGGGTCGTTGCCGGGATTGCCGTTGCTCGACGTGCCGGTGTTTCCCGACGTGCCGGTGTTCCCCGACGTGCCGGTGTTCCCCGCCGTCCCCGTGCCGGGGTCTGCGGCACCCGCGCTGGATTTGCCCCTGTCGACGGACCTGCTCGGCGTGGCTGTCGCCCGCGCCAGCTGCTCGGCGCAGTACGCGGCGACCTTGCTTTCGCCGCCTGCCGCCGCGACGAGCCGCTGCCATGCCGTCGCGTCGAGCGTCTTGCCGCGGTCCTTGACCTGTTCGTAGGCGCGGCACTGGGCCTCGGTGTCCTGGGCGGAGGACGGGCCGTCGCTCGGTCCGGGGCCGCTGGAGGATGCCGGCGAGGTCTCACCGCCCGGCCGGGCCGGGGCGGCCACCGAGGGGTGCGGGGTCTTCTGGCCGGTACCGTCCGCGGACGAGCCGGCAGAACCGATGGCCGCGACGGCGACACCGCCCAGGGTGAGGCTGGTGAACACAGCGGCGAACGTCGTCTTCACACGGCGCCCGGCACGTCGCTCCGCGAGCAGCCGCCAGTCGTCCCGGCGCCGGGTACGCGCTCGGTGCGCCCCCGCGCCGTGGGCGGCCCGGAAGGCGGCCACGGCCCGCTGCTCCGCTTCGGGGTCGAGATCGCTTGCGAGCACGGCGGCGGCGAGCGCCGTCTGCAGCGCGGCGTCGTCACGCAGGTCCCACGAGCCGGGAACGGCGTCGCCGGGGCGCACACGTCGACGGCCTGTGACTCCGTCGCCGCTCAGCCGATCACCCATGTCCGTTTTCCGTTCTCGCCCGTCCTGTTGGACACATCCGGCGTGTCGGGTTCTGATGCCTGTCTGCCCGTCCACTGACGCCGTCGTGACTCATGTCGACTCCCCCAGCGTCCGGGAAGCTTCATCCGTCACACCCTCTCCCGCCTCCCTCCCGACGCCCAACTGGTGGGCGAGGCGTTTCAGGCCCCGGTACGTGGCGGTGCGCACCGCGCCGGGACGCTTGCCGAGGACGCGCGCGGCGGCGGGGCCGTCCAGGCCGACGACAACGCGCAGGAGGATGGCCTCGGCCTGGTCCTGCGGCAGCCCGCGGACCAGTTCCAGGGCCCGCTCGGTGGAGAGGGACTCCAGCGCCTGTTCATGGGTGCTGTGTGGGCCCGGCAGGTCCAGTACGTCCTGTTCGATCGACCCCGGCCGGGGCCGCACGCGCTGACGGCGCAGATGGTCCAGTGCCCGGTGCCGGGCTATGGTCGCCGTCCAGCCGCGGAAACCTGCCCCGTCCCCTTTGAACCGTCCGAGGTCACGGGCGATCTCCAGCCAGGCGTCGGACGCCACGTCCTCCGCGTCTACGCCGACGAATCCGCGCAGATAGCCGAGCAGGCCCGGCTGCACGATCCGGTAGGCGACCGCGAACGCGGTGTCGTCCCCGTCCTGGGCCCGCGCGACGGCCGCGCCCAATTCCTCGTCGTGGGCCTGTGCGTAGCGGGGTTGCCGTTCCTGGCCCAAGACCGTCCTCGTTCGCACCGGGTTCATTGCGAGTCCGTGCCGTCCGACGCGCCCGTGCGCTTCGACGGCCCCATGGTGATCAGCGTGCGTGCACACAGAAGTGTCACAACGCATCAGGCGCCCTTCACGTCGTTTCCGGGTCCCTGTCGCACAGCCGGCGAAGGCGCGTGACCATCGACCGCTCCAAGAGACGGGCCGTATACGGACGTTGAGCCGACGCGTACGCCGGGAGCCCGACGGCGTGACGTTTCATCAACATCGGCGGGTCCGGGGTTCGGACGCCAGTGCGCGACCGGCACCGTCCTGCCCGGGTGACGTTTCGCGCCGACCGTGCGCTGTGTGAGTGCCGAGTCCGCGCTGGACAGGCCGACGGCGACCGCCCGACCGGACGTCGACGACGCAAACCACTCCCCGAACCCCTCTCCGTGCCGCCCCTGACTCCCCCCGGGGGAGCGGCACGGAGAGGGAAGGGGGCGGCCGGGCCTCCGCCCACTGCACGGAGGCCCGGCCGCCCCACACCCGTCGGACCGAACAGCGGGCGGGTGGGCGCGGATCACGGACTTCACCGGGCCCGCGGATCCAGGGCTTCGCGTGCGCCGGTCGTCGCGTCGCGGCACAGCAGGCGCAGCGAGCCGTGCCCGGCGAGGCAGCGGCGGGCCTCGTCGATGGGGTTCCACGGTCGTCCGTCGCCGGTGTGGATCCAGTGGCCGCCGTCCGCCGCCCACCACTCCCCGCCCGCCTGGCGGATGATCACCTCACCCGCGTACGCCCCGAAGCCGCGCAGCACGCTCTCCACCGCGGCGTAGGGCGTTGCCTCCCGCCGCAACTCGTCGATCATCCGGTCGACGTGCCAGAGGCTCGTCGCCGAGTAGTCGAGGCGCAATCGCGCCCCCTCCCGGATCGTCGAAACCGTGTCCGCCGCCCACCGCACGGGCTTGGCCGCGGCTTGGGGTCTCGATTCCTGCTTGGTAGTCACATACGGAGAAGCGAGGCCCGCAGCCGATTCGTCACCCGGTTCCCCCGGATTCCGGCAATTGGTACAGAATCGCCTTCCACCTCATTGCGCGACGGCCGGGGGAGCTCCCCCGGAACAGGCGTCCGCCGGGCCGGAGTGACACTCCGGAGCCCCTGTGCGCTCCTTCTGTGATGAGCACCTACTTCCATCTGCGAGCTGTGCCGTCCGCGGCACTGCGTAACAGCGCGACCTGGCTGGAACGACTGTTCGGGGACGACCGGGATACCGTCCGGCGCCGCGTCGACCGACGTCGCGAGGAGGTGCTGGACAAGCATTATCTGGATCAGGAGCTGCTCTACGCCGCCGATCCCCCGCATTGCGCGGGGGATCGGCCCCAGGCCCAAGTGGTGCTCGGCGGTCGGCCGGTGTTCCACCCCGACCCCTGCAAGCCGCCGTTCCTGATGCTGACGGCGGGCCGGGCGCGCCGGGTGGCCGGGTTCCTGACGATGGCGGACTTCGACGCGCTGTGGGGTTTCGCCCGGGACGAACTGCTCCCGCGCTATGGCGGCGTGACAGCGGAGCCCGACACGCGGGACTTTTTCGCGGCGGCGCACCGGGACCTGACGGAGTTCTACGCGCAGACGGCCGAGTGCGGAGACGCGGTGGTGAAGTGGCTGCCGACCTGAGGCACGCGGCCCGGAAGCCGGAGAGCGCCGCCCTCTGGCGGAAGCCTCTGCGCATCAACTGGCTGAGGAGCCAAGCCTGTCCAGCGCCAGGGTGAAGCACGCGGGACGGTCTCCGACCGGCCGGTCAGCCCTTCTCCTCGATGCTCACCGGCCGGTCGTTCCTCAGCTCGGCGAAGAGTTTCTTCGCCTTCGCCGCGTCCCACTTCACCGCGCTGCCCTTGGACCGTGACACTTCGCACGCCCGATGCGCTGGGACTCCCATGAGGAAGAAGCACCCGTTCCGCCATGCGCTGCTGGCCACCGTCGGCACCGTCTCCGGCATAGTGCTGCTGCTGGTGCTCAAACCGACCACGGACCCGGCGCTGGGGAGGGCCGGCACCCCCACGCCCGCGCTCACGGCGGACGCCACCGCGTTCCCTTCCTCGTCGGTGTCCTCGCAGTCCCCGTCCGCGTCGCCCTCACCGCCGAAGACGTCCGAGAAGGGGCCGTCCGAGAAGGGGCGAACTCCGTCCACTTCTTCCTCCAGGAGCGCGGCACCGCCGCACCCGGTGTCGTCCGCCCCCGCGAAGACCAGCAGCGCCCCCTCCGCCCCGAAGACCACCTCGGCCGCGCCCACCACCCGTACCGTCACCGGGGCCACGGCCCAGACGAAGTACGGTCCGGTCCAGGTACGGATCACCCTCACCGGCAGCAGGATCACCGGGGCGACCGCCGTCCGCTCTCCCGACGGGACGCCGCGGAGCAAGGACATCTCCTCCACAGCCATCCCCGAGCTCAATCAGGAGACGCTGGAGGCGCAGAGCGCGGACATCGACACGGTGTCCGGCGCCACGTACACCAGCGCGGGCTACGAACAGTCCTTGCAGAGCGCGCTGGACCGGGCCGGTGTCTGAATCCTTGAGATCAGGCCCATGCCCACCAGTGCCCGAGGTCCCCGGCACGCTTCGTGCTGAACCTGTCGAGCTCGGTGTACCGCTGCGGATGGCGCGAGTTGGGGATCTCCGCGCAGAGCATGGCGAGCGGTTGCTCGAAGCCGGGGTACGGCGGGGGCCGGGAGGCGCCTCCGGCTCCTCGGGGGTGCTGTCCTTCCAGAGCGCCTGCAGCGTGTCGGCGGTGTTCCAGCCCGGGTGGACCGTATAGAGGCCGCCGCGGACCTCGCTGACGGTCTTCGCGTAGGTCCACGCCCCCTGGGGCCGCCTGACCGTCGGCGTCGTCTTCATCGATGAAGACGAGTCGTCGCAGCTCCAGGTCACCATCCTTGAGAGCGGTGTGCCCGACAGGCTGACGGTTGGTGCTCCGGTCATTTCTGGCGGCGGCCGTGGGAGAGCGTGTTCAACCGGAGTCCCGCCAGCACCTGGAGAGCTATGCCGAGCCCGGCCCCGATGGGCTGACAGTGTTCTTCAGGGAACGGCAGGTGAGAGCTTCCCTGTTGGCGGTGATGCCTGGGACACAGCGGGTGGCGAGGGTGTCGCAGGCGAGTTCGGCGTAGCGGGGATGGCCGTTGATGCCGGTGCCGATCGCGGTACCGCCGAGGTTGGACTCCAGTAGCAGGGCGGCGGCCTCGGTGAGGCGTCGGCGGTCTTCCTCGATCATGACGGTGTAGGTGGTGAACTCCTGGCCCAGTGTCATGGGGACGGCGTCCTGGAGCTGGGTGCGGCCCATCTTCAGGACGCCGCCGAACTCCGTCGCCTTCTCGGTGAAGGCCGTGGCCAGCGCCCCCAGGGAGCCATCGAGCCGGTGCAGCGTGGTGACCAGGGCGAGACATACGGCGGTGGGGTAGACGTCGTTGGTGCTCTGGCCGAGGTTGACGTGGTCCAGGGGTGGATCACGTCGTAGAAGCCGCAGGGGTGGCCCAGGATCTCCAGGGCCCGGTTGGCGATGACCTCGTTGGCGTTCATGTTCGTCGAGGTGCCTGCCCCGCCCTGGACGGGATCAACGACGAACTGCTCGTGCAGCCGTCCTGAGCCGATCTCCTCGCACGCGCTGATGATCGCTGCGGCGATGTCCGAAGGCAGCAGGCCGAGGTCGCGGTTGGCCTGCGCGGCGGCCTGTTCGACCGCGGCCGGTGCGGCGATCAGGTCGGGGAACTGGGCGATGGTCGACCCGGTGATCGCGAAGTTCTCCACAGCCCGCACGGTGTGCACGCCGCAGTAGGCGTCGGCGGGGATCTCCTTGTCTCCCGCCAGGTCGTGCTCGATGCGCGTGGCCTGTGCCATCTGACACTCCTCGCCACTGCCAGCGACCGTAAGCCGGGATGCCGACGCGGGACCCCTTGACAGGCCACCGCCTCCGGCCCCAGTCTTACCGGCCAACACGCAGAACGCAATATATTGCATATGGCAGGAGGTCTCATGGACACCGCGCACCCCCACCCCACCAGCACAGACACCCCACCAACCCGGCCCGCAGGGTTCTGGCGGCGATGTCTCTGGATGCCGATCGGCATCCAGAGGAGGGGCGGCCGAAACTCAGTGCGATGTACTGCGGGTGCATATGTCGGCGGTCCGGCGAAGAACCGTCTCCGCGTCATCGACGATCCTCCGTACGATCTCGGCCGCCGGAAGGATGTCGTGGACGAGCGCCGCGGACTGACCGGTGAACGGCAGGAACTCGTGCCCTCGTCCGTTCAGCACGGCCTCCACGATGCGGGGGCCGGCTTCGGTCGGTTGCACTCGCTCGGGATGCGCTTCGGCGTCCTCGAGGAAGGGCGTACGCAGCGACCGGGGAAAGGCATAGCCACCGGGCCGTGAGAAGTGCGGCATGAACCTGTCGCTGTGCTCCAGCTTGATCGTGTCGCGTGCCTCAGCGGCGACGATGCGGTTCTTCCACTCCTCGGCGATGTTCATCTCCATCGACGCGAGCAGACGCGTACCGACGGCCACGCCCTGGGCGCCCAGTGCAAGCGCCGCTGCCAGCCCCCGTCCGTCCGCGATGCCGCCCGCGGCGACGACCGGGATCCCCTCCGCGATGTCCGCGACCTGTGGAACCAGCACCATGGTGGCCACCTCACCGCCCTGGCCGCCTGCCTCGCCTCCCTGGGCGACGATGACGTCCACGCCCGCGCGCACGGCCTGTTCGGCCTGCCGGACGTCCATGACCTGCTGGATCCACAGGATGCCCGCGTCGTGGGCGCGTTTGACCAGATCGTCTGGAACCCCGAGGTGGAAGGAGACTGCGGCAGGGCGCTCGTCGAGCGTCGCCTGGAATGCCTCCTCGTTCAGGGGGCGCATGGTGTGGTTGACGGCGAACGGGCGGTCGGTCAGCTCCCGCATCCGGGCCCACTGGCGCCGCAGGTCGGCGACCGGGCGCAACGCCGTGCCCAGGCTGCCGAGGGCTCCCGCCCCGCACACGGCCGCGGCGAGATCGACTTGTTCGTACGGCCCGTACGGTGCGCCGATGACGGGCACCTCGATACCGAGTACGTCGCACAGCCGCGTCCGCAGCATCGTTGCCTCCTCCCGGCACGGTGGGTCGAGCGGAATGAAGCCGTCCCGACTCATCCTGCATCGCTGACGGGTTCGGCGCACGGTGGGGCACGAACTGTGGCTCCAGCGCCCGTGACCGTCACGCGACTCGGTCGCGGAGCGTCTGTGCAGGAGCCGAGAAGTGAGAACCGGGCGCTCGTTTCGTGGTTCGGTGTGGACATGGAACTCGGTCAAGAGCCGTGGGCAGGAGCTGAGCCGGCTCGCTCGTGCGTTCCCGCCGATTGCCGGGCGGGAGTGATCGAGGACTCTCCTCGCAACCGCAGCAACCGCGACCCGGCGAAGGCCCGGACCGCCACCTTGAAGTTGAGCAGCACCGACGGGTCGTCTGCCCGCATCGCGAACATCGCGACCCGACGGGCGATGTCGGGGTTGGTGACGGCTGCCGCGCGGACCGCCCGCTGGAGCAGGGCGGGTGGTTTGGCCAGGGCTTCTTGTCGGCCCAGTGCGTCGTACTTGTCGATGAAGTGGCGCGCCCGGCGGTAGGAGCGCAGGGCGCGCTGCAGGTTCCCGCCGGCTGCCAGAGTCTCGGCGGTCGCGTCGGCCAGCCATGCGGCGCTGCGGAATGTCCATCCGCATCCGACGGCTGAAACGGAGTCGGATGCGGTTGCGGCATCGCCGATCAGGGCGAGCCCGGGCCGCGGTGTGGGATCCCGGCGAATGCACGGATAGTCGGTGGTACCGATGAGGTTCGACACCCGTCGTGCGCCGACGAGTGAGGGTCCGTCCGGTAACGGGGGCTCGGCACGGCGAAGTCCCGTCCGTGACCGACCGGTACCTGTTCTGCGAGGCGACAGGCCCCCGGCCGGTGATCGGGGCGAACATGCCCCAACTCGGTGAGGAGGTCTCAACTGGGTCTTCGGCGTCCTGCTGCTGTTCCTGGGCGTGTTCACCGGTTTCACCGGCTACTGCTCCCGCGTCGAGGGAAAAGCAGGCTGAGGGCTCGCATGCGTGAACGCTCGCAGTGGGCACCACGAAATCCCAGGCGAGCGGCCTGCTTTGGCAACTAGGAGCGGTGACCGCGTGCATTCGTCGAGTGCTCGTGCCCTCCGCGTGCCCCATCTTCGCGGGTTTGGCGAGCGGGACTCGCTGAGAAGTCCCGGCAATGGATAAACCTCAGGCCACTGACCTGGGGTTTCATCATGGAGCGGGTGACGAGAATCGAACTCGCGCTCTCAGCTCGGGAAGCTAAGGGCATCTGGGGTCGGCTCCGGGTCTGGCCTGCGGCGGAGAGGTGTCGGCGCCTGGTGGGCGGTCGACTGGTTCCCCGCAGGATCTGGCACGGCCGAATTCTCGGCTGGGAGACGTGTGCGCCGTGAAGCCCCGCCGTCCCGGGGACTTCAGGCGATCGACGTGCCGGCCGGTTCAGGCGGAGGGGCGGGGACGGTTCTGGTCGCGCCAAGCCCGGGGCGAGACGCCGTAGGCCTGTCTGAACACTTTGCTGAAGTGGGTCGCGTCCACGAATCCCCAACTCCGGCCTATCGCCGCGATGGTCCGCAGCCGGCCGTTCGGGCCGGCCAGCTCTCGTCTGCATTCCGCCAGCCGGTGTGAACGTATCCAGTCGCCAAGACTGATATCCGAACGGGCCAGCACCGTGTAGAGGTGGCGGACCGAGATGCCGTGCACGGCGGCGATCCTCGCGGCCGACAGGTCGGCATCAGCCAAGTGCGCTCGGATGTACTGAGTGATCCGCAGGTTGAGCGTTGCCTCCATCGGCGCTCTGGCCAGGCTGGAGTTTCCGAGCTGGGACGCCACGACGGCGCGAATGAGTTCGATGCTGGGCTCCACGATTGCGTCGGCGTGCAGGCCTCGGCGCAGTTCTTCGCTGACGGCCAGTTGGGAAAAGTACGTGGAGGCGAGGCTCGCGACGGGGTTGTCGGAGCCGAGGGGGACTGCGGCAATGTCTCGTAGCGATCGCTCAGGGAGCGCGAGTGCCGCGCGGGGGAAACGCAAGAAGTGGTGGGCGACGCCCTCGTTGAAGTCAAGGGTGTAGGGGGCGGTTGTCTCGTAGAGGGCGAAGTCGCCGGGTCTCAGTAGGGACTGGCGATCGTTCTGAGTCACCAGGCTGGTGCCCGTCAGCTGAAGGCCGAGGAAGACGGCCGGCTCCTCATCTTCCCTGGCCAGCCGCTCCGTCCGTTGCACGGTCAGTGCGGTCGCCCGCGCCGAGCAGATCCTGATGGGCCCGACGGTGCCGAGCCCGATATGAACCGAGAGGTCCTTGGGCGGGAGATGGTGATCGATATCGACCGGCACGACGGATTCCCATACCGCATGCCGGATCGTCTCCTCCCGGTCTCGCGGTGGTACGAGCGCAGTGTCCAGGACCGGGCTCATGGGGCAGGCCTTCGTCTGAATCGGCCATGGGGCCGACGTGGTGACGCGTCGTTCCGTGCCCTCACAAGCCCTCCTCGACGCGATCCAGTCGCGAAGATCAGCATGGCAGGCCGCCGTCTCGCCGTGCAACGGCATCGAGGTCGCCCCCAGGGCAGCCATCTGGCACGACGTCAGCTCACCTGCGCCCTCACCGGCCCCGGGGCGGACGCGTGGCCGGTTGCGGTGTGTACCGCCGCGCCGGGTTGTGTCGACGGCCCTCGACAGGCAGCCGATGTCGATGGAGCGCTGCTGACAAAGTTTCCCGCACGCGTGACACATTTCGGGCCCGGCCATCGTCCTATGGTTTGGCCGAAAAGCGGTGGCCTGTTGTGCCGCCGACGCGGAGACCGAACGGTAATGGGCCGCGTTTGAAGCCGGAAGGTGGATCGTCGTGGACGAACTGGTGCTGCGCGCGCGGCAGTTCGCCGACTTCTTACGCGATCCAGTATGAGCTGGGCATGGCGACGGCACCGCCAACCGCTCATACGCAGAACCGATTCGGTCGATTGCGTCTTCCTGTTCTTTTCTCATCACTCACAAATAGAGGGAAATAATGCGGCACACGGGGCGTAAAAAGAGGATTGCGGCTGCGGCTGCGCTGGGCGCACTGACGGTGCTTCTCGCCACTGGATGCTCCCTGAGCATCGGCAACGCGGAGAAGAAGAAGAATGAGGCGACGGCCAGCGAGGAAGCAGCCCCTGTCGAGGAGGAACCGGCCGAGGAGCAGCCGACGGCCGAGGAGCAGCCGGTCGGCGACGACCCCGCAAAGCCCGAGAACACGGGCGTCAGCGAGGAGGGGGCCGTCCACAAGGCCCGAGTCGCGCTGACGATCTCCGACAAGGTCGCCGCGGACACCGGCAAGCGTCCCAAAATGGTCACTTGTGCCGAGCACCTCCCGGCCCGGGTCGGCGCCACGATCCGCTGCCAGATCACTACCAGCAGCGACACCCGCGGTGTCATCGTCACTGCCACCGCCGTCAACGGCAACCGGGTCAGTTACAACCTCAAGGTCGACAACACCGTCGGGTAAACACAGAGCCCGCGCGACCCGTTCGGGAAACGGAAGGCCCAGGTCGGAGATCCGGTCCTTTCGCAGCGGCCGGGCGGAATTGCGTGGCTGCCGACGGTACCCCCCTCCGTAACCACCTTCTGCCCATCACCTTCGTCGTAGAGCCCGGTTCCGATTCGTGGCCTTCTCCGTGCTCAGGACGGCGGACCCGCCCGACAAAACAGGGCGCCTGGCAGGCATCAGCCCAGATCAGGCGCCCTGCTCGGGTTGTTGGAAGAACCCGGCTCCTATGCCTTTGTCGCCTCTGGCGCTTCCGTTTCCGCCGTCCTCGCGTTGAGCGGGCTCCTGCCCCCGCTCAACGCGAAGTAGAGCACCCCGGCCACGGCGACGCCGATGAACCAGGAGTACGGACCCAGATTCGTCCCGTATCCGGACGGCCCGTAGACGGGAAGGATGCTGGAGAAGACGGAGCCCACCGCGGCGGCCGCGAACGCCCGGATGTTCCAGCCGCCCTGGAAGCGGAACTCCCCGTGCTCCTGGTACAGCGCGGGCACGTTCAGTTGTGCCTTCCTGATGAGGTAGTAGTCGACGACGATCACGCCGAAGAGAGGGCCCATCGTCGAGCCGATGGCGTTGACGAAGCTGGGAGCGTTGTCCCAGGGGTGAAGCGGGTAGAGCAGCAGCGCGATGACGGCGGCGATGAGGCCGCCCCGCCGGAAGGTCACGTACTTCGGGGCCACGTTGGCGAAGTCGAAGGCGGGGCTGACGAAGTTGGCGACGACGTTGATGCCCAGGGTCGCCACGGCGAAGGTCAGGGAGGCGAGCAGGACGAGGAACGCGCTGTCGAACTTCGCGGAGATGACGGCCGGTTCGAGGATGACCTCCCCGTACACCTTGCTGGCGGCGGCCGTGGTGATGGCCGCGACGAGGGAGAAGAGGATCAGGTTGACGGGCAGGCCCCAGATGTTGCCCTTCTTCAGGGCCTTCTCGTCGGGGGTGAAGCGTGCGAAGTCGCCGAAGTTGAGGAACAGGGCCGCGAAGTAGGTGACCCAGGTGGCGGCTATCGCGGCGATCGCGGCGAGTGAGCCGGGGCTGACGTCGAGTCCGGTGGCGCTCTTGGCGAGTGTGGCCAGGTCGCCGCTCGGCATGTCGACGGAGAAGGACAGTACCCCCGCCTCCACGGACAGCGCGATCGCCAGGATCAGCATCATCAGCCAGACCGCCGGCCCGGCAAAGTCCTGGAAACGGCGGACCGTTTCCATCCCCTTGCTGATGATGAGCAGTTGGGCGGCCCAGACGCCGAGGTAGCACAGCACTTCGAGGCCGCTGTGGTCGAAGAGCCGGGTGGTCTCGTGCAGGTCCTTGGGACCGTCGTAGCGGACGAGGAAGGCGACGACGGCGCCGGCGGCGCTGGTCTGGGCGCCGTACCAGAAGGTGGCGACCACGGCCCGTACGAGAGCCGGGACGTTGGCGCCGAAGGTGCCGAACGAGGCGCGGGCGAGGACCGGGTAGGGGACACCGGTCCTGACGCCCGCCTTGCCGATGAGGGTCATCAGCCAGTAGATGATCAGCGAGCCCACACCGACGCCGATGAGGAACTTGAAGGTGTTGCCCGCGACGAGGAACAGACTGGCGGCCAGGAAGTAGCCGTACAGACTGTGCACGTCCGAGGTCCAGACGTTGAAGATGCTGAAGGCGCCCCACTTGCGCTCGGTGGCGGGAGCGAGGCGGCCTGCGCCCTCGCCCTCACACCGTGGGCCGCCCAGGCGCAGACCGAGACGAAGGCCCAGGCGGAGACGCCCTGGAAGCTCGCGTTACCGCTTTCCGAGGTGGCTTCGAGTGACTTCATGGATGTCGACGCGAGGAGCAGGACCGACGCTTGGGCGGTCGGCCGGAAGACGGACGACTCCTTCTCGGCGGCCCCGCTGGCCAAGCACTGGGACGGTAGGCGGTCGTCCGCGGTCCATCGCAATCGGTTGAGATACGGCTTCTCAGCCAGGGCGGGGCCGCAGGCCGTTGTGCCTGCGGCCCCGCTCGGGCGGTGGGGTCAGGACGGGTCGCCGTACTGGAGGCCGCGTCCGTTGGTGCCGACATAGACGCGCCCGAAGGTGTCGGGGTCGCCGGTGACGACGCCGACACCGCCGATGCTGCCCCACTGGTGGGCGTCGTCGTTGACGCGGAGCCAGGTGGCGCCCTTGTCGGTGGAGCGGAAGACGCCGGTGACGTCCTTGACGGTACCGATCAGGTACAGGGCCTGGTAGGAGGCGCCCGGCGCGGCCTTGCCGAAGCCGAGGGCGGAGGCGGACTGCACCGCCCCGAGCGTGGTGAAGGTGCGGCCGCCGTCGGTGGAGTGCAGCAGCCCCTTGCCACCGTCGGCGATCCACAGGTCCCCGGCGATGCCGGGGACGGCCGTGAGTCGGCCGGCGGGCAGGTTGGTGGCGCGGGCGGTGAAGCTTGCACCCCCGTCGGTGCTGGCGTAGAGCGTGCCGCCGGACAGTGAGTAGAAGGTCTGGGCCGAGGAGCGGTCGGCGACGACCACGGCGCCGTTGCCCAGGCCGCTGACCTTCGACCAGCTCGCCCCCTTGTCGGTCGAGCGGTACGGGGCCTGACCCTCCTCGGTCCAGACGATGGCGGAGCCGTCCGCCGCGAGCGCGACCTGGCCGCTGTCGGCACTGCCCACCGGCTCAGCCTTGAAGCCGCTCCAGCTGCTGCCGCCGTCGGTGGAGTAGGCGCCGTCCTGATCGCCGCCACGGCCGACGCGGACCATCACCGACGGGTTGGACTGGGCGAAATCGATGTCGGTGCTGGTGATCATCATCGGGTTCTTCAGCCGCCCGGCGGGCACCTCGGTCAGGGAGCTGGAGGAGCCGTAGCGGAAACCGCCCAGGTCACCCATGGAGGAGATGACGGTGGCCCCGCCGGGCGGGGCGACCGCGTCCAGCACCGCGGTCTCCTCCAGCCCTCGGGCCCCCACGATCCAGTGGCTGGTGCCGCCGCTGTCAGTGGCGTTGGCGTCCTTGCTGCGCCAGATGCCGCTGCCGGTGCCGTACAGCACGTGCCCGGAGTTGAAGGGATCGATGGCCAGGGCGGTCATCCAGTGCCCGGTGCCGGTACCGACGTAAGGAGCGCCGGAGTCGTCCCGCTCCGACTTCGAGGCCAGTGCCTGCCAGGTCGTGCCGCCGTCGGTGGTGCGGTAGATCTCGTCCTCGGGCCACCAGCGGTCGAGGGTGGTGACCATCACCGTGGACGGCTTCTGCGGGTCGACGGCCAGACCGGAGAACCCGTAACTGCCCTGGGACGGCGAGACGTTCTTCCACGCCCCGCCGGTCGGCGTGTACTTCCACACCGAGCCCGCGGTCACGCCGTTGGGTCCGACGACGTTGGTGTACGTCAGGTACAGCGAGCCGTCACCGGAGAGCACGCCGTGCTGCGGCATCTGGCCGGTGGGCTGCCCGGAGACGGCCTGCCATGTGCTGCCGCCGTCGGTGGAGCGGTACAGGGAGGTGGACTTGTCGGCGACGCCGGCATAGACCGTCTTGCTTCCGGCCGGGCCGTACGTCACGAAGGAGATGCCCGCGCCGCTGCTCGCCCCGTCCTTGACGGGGAACGAGGAGACCTGACTCCATGTCACGCCGTGGTCGGTGCTGCGCCACAGGCCGTTCTTGCGGGTGCCAAGGAGCAGGGTGCCGTTCTCTGCGGGATTGATCACCAGCCGTTCGCCCGCCCCGCGGCCGTCCTCGTTGGCGCCCAGCTTGAAGGGCAGATCGGTGCGCTGGAAGGTGCGGCCACGGTCCGTGGAGCGCAGGATCGCGCCGTTGCCCGCCCAGCTGTTGGTGTAGGTGCCCGCCCCGAGGTAGAGCCGGTCGGGGTCGACGGGGTCGGTGGCCACCGAATCGATGCCCAGCAGGTTCCAGTCCTTCTCGCCGGCCCAGTCGGTCAGCGGGATCCACTGCTCGGCCGCGACGTCCCAGCGGTAGGCGCCGCCCATGTCGGTGCGCGCGTACAGCAGGCCCTTCTCCCGAGGGTTGAACACCAGCCCGGTGACGTAACCGCCGCCTACCACCTGAGTGTTGTTCCACACATACGGTCCGGCCGTGGCCGTGGTCTGCGCGGTGCCGGTCCCGGCCGTCTGGGTCTCGGCCGTTTTCACCAGCTTCCACTGCTGGTTGGTGCTGCCCTTGCCGGGATACTGGATGACTGCCGCGCCGTCGGCCGTGGAGCCTCCGGAGACGTCCAGGACCTGGCCGCTCCTGCGGGAGGTGAAGGTGACGGCGCCGGAACCGCTCACCTCGTCGATCCGCCACTCCTGGGAGGTGGAGGAGCTGTCGGTCTGCTGCTCAGCGGCAGCTGCCTGGGCGGTCGAATCGCCCGCTATGCCCAGCACTTTGCCGCTGTTGCGGTTCACCAGCTCGTAGTGGCCGTCCCCGGTGGGTCTCAGCTTCCACTGTTGGTTGGCGGTGTTCTGGTCGGTCCACTGCTGGATGCGGGTGCGGTCGGCGGTGGAGAAGGCGTTGACGTCCATCGCCTTGCCGCTGCGTACGGAAACCAGCCGGTAGTAGGCATCGCCGTCGACCGTCGCGGCCTGCGAATCCTCCTGCGAGAACAGGAGATACGGCACGACGATGGCGGGCACGCCGAGCAGCAGACCGGTCGCGGTCCAGCGACGGCGGTGACGCCCGCGGCGCCCACCGTTCGTGGGGTTCTCCATGGGGAGGTGTTCTCCTTGCACGCTGTTCACCAGGGGAGTGGCGGAATCAGGCACTGGAATGGCCGGATCCGACTCCTTGTGGTCACAGGCTCCGCAAAGGGTTGCCTCGAGCCGGGAAGTCCTTTCAGGCCACCTCGTGGTGCGGCAGGCGTTGATCAGCAGCCGGGTGAGGCTGTTGCCCTGTGGTCTCTGGCGAGCTCGGGATGCTTCGACGCGCAGGTCGGCGACCGCAGTCATTCGTGTACGGCCGACCGGCGGGGCACCTCCCGAAGCCCGTCGGATGGTTGACCGCCCCCGCGCTTCAGCAACGTTGTCCCAGTGACTGAGATCGAAACCGCCAAGAAGGCGTCTCCGCGTTCCTTATCCGCACCCGAGTCCGCCACGGCGACGGAACGCCCAGCGCCGATGGCGCGGCTCGTCGGGGTGGACCTCGCCCGTGCACTGGCCGTGTTCGGAATGTTCGCCGTGCACGTTGGTCCCTTCCCCACGCCTGGGGGCGGCGTTGGCGACTGGTTCCTGGGCCTGGCGAGCGGCCGGGCTTCGGCGCTGTTCGCCACCCTCGCCGGGTTCTCGTTGATGCTGATCGCCGGCCGCCGTGAGCCGAAGACCGGACTGGCCGGCCGGCAGGCGAAGGCTCGGATCGTGATCCGGGCCGTGATCCTGCTGGTGCTGGGCAGCGCGTTGGCGATGACCAACTTCGGCGGCGCCGGAATCCTCAACTTCTACGCGTTGTACTTCCTGCTGGCCCTACCTCTGCTGCGGCTGCGGGCCAGGATGCTCGCGATCATCGCGGTCGCGCTCGCGGTCGTCACGCCGCAGCTGGCGTTCGGCCTCAGGGCACTGCTCAACGAGTCGATCGTGAAGAGCATCGACGCGTACGACCCGATCGCGAGACTCTCCGGCGTGGGCTTGCTCGACCTCCTGCTCACCGGCCTCTACCCGGCGATCACCTGGATGACGTTCGTGGTCACCGGCATGACGTTGGGCCGGCTGGATCTGACCTCCGGCGCGGTGCAGCGGCGGCTGGCCGTGGTCGGTCCCGCGCTGATCGGGTTCGGATACGGCGTCTCGTGGCTGGCGCTCCGGTTGTCCGGCGGCGATCAGAAGATCATGGCCGGGATGCCTGCCATGAAGGATCCCGGTGCCATGAAGGACCCCGGCATGGCACCGGGATCCTTCGACATGCCGGTCGGTGGTGGGCTGTGGGGCCCCGACGCATGGGGGTTGTTGGCAGCCGAGCCGCACAGTGGTTCCACGTTCGACCTCATCGGCAGCATCGGGATCGCGATCACCGTGCTCCTGTGCGTGACGGTGGCGATGGACCGACTGCCGTGGCTGCGCCGGCCGGCAACTCCGATCATCGCCGTCGGCACGATGTCCCTGACCATCTACGTGGGCCACATCCTGGTCATCCTCGCCCTGCCCGGCGAAGCGGCCACCCCGCCGCGATCCGCCTCCACCGCGCTGCTGTTCTGGTTCATCGTCGGAGCCACCCTGTTCGCGGCGGTCTGGTCTCGTTTCTTCCGCCGCGGACCGCTGGAGTACCTGCTCAACGGCGCGACCAAACTGGCGAATTCCGTCCGATGAGCCTCGGGCGGGTATCCGGGAAGGTCAGCTCGAGGTCGCAACGACACCCTCCGACAACGGGTCTGACTCGGAGGCGGGCCTACTTCCTTCCGACCGGCGGACGGCCGGGTGCGCGCGGACAGTCATCGGTCCTTTGCCGCAGGGCCGGGCGGGGCAGGCAGACGCGTACATGCTGCGGCTTCTTCACCCCCGGTGCCGCTCCCCGCCTCGGCGTCACGGGTCCCAGGTCTGCCCTTGGAGGTGGCGCAGAGCTCGTGCGGCGGCGTGGGCTCCGCACATTCCGTGTGCGCCGGGGCCGGGCGGGGTGGCCGCGGAGCACAGGTAGTGGCCGGGCAGACCCGTGTCGTACGGGTGCAGGGTGGGCCGCGGGCCGAACAGCAGCTGGGGGATGTCCTTGGCGCCGGTCATGATGTTGCCGCCGACGTAGTTCGGGTTGTACGCGGCGAATCCGGGGGTGGTGCGCACTGCGGTGCCGACGATCCGGTCCCGGAATCCCGGGGCGAACCGCTCGATCTGGGCGGTGATCGCTCCTGTGGCGTCGCTGGACCAACCGGCTGGTACGTGGGCGTAGGTCCACACCGGGTGCACGTCGCCGGCCGACCGCAGGGGATCGGCCAGATACTGCTGGCCGACCAGGACGAACGGCCGATCGGGCATCCGTCCGGCGTGGATGTCCCGCTCCGTGGCGGCGATCTCGGCGTACGTGCCGCCGACGTGCACCGTGCCGGCCCGCCGCGCCGCTTCGGCGGTCCAGGGCACGCCGCCCTCGACCGCGAAGTCGACCTTGAACGCCCCCGGGCCGTACCGGAACCGCCGGTAGGCACGGGCGACCCGGGGCGGCAGCCGGTCGCCCAGGATGTCGGCCAGTGCGGTGGGCGCCACATCCCAGAGGGTCACGTCCGTGGGCGGCAGTTCGGAGGCCGACCGCACCCGTACGCCTGTCTCGATCTTCCCGCCGAGATCGGTCAGCAGCGCGGCCATGGCGTCGGTGATGCGGCGTGATCCGCCGACGGCCACGGCCCAGCCGTGCCGGTGCCCCGCGGTGAGGATGCCGAGTCCGATGGCGGCGCTCAGTGGCCGCTCGAGAGGGTGGAAGGCGTGTGCCGCCACCCCGCCCCACAGCGCCCGCGCCTCCTCAGTCGCGAACGCCTTGCCCAGCAGCGACGCGGGGGCCAGCGCGGGGACGCCGAAGCGGGCGAGTCGGACGGGGTGCCGTGGGACGCGGAGCAGCGGGCCGAGGATGTCGGCGCCGAAGGTGTCGTATGCCGCCGACGGGCCGTCGAACAGCCACCGCCAGCGTCGGCCGTCGGCACCGAGACCGGCCGCGGTCTCGGTGACCGAGCGGTGCAGCACCCCTGCCGCGCCGCTGTCCAGTGGATGTACGCAGTCGATCTCCGGCAGCGCCCACCGCAGCCCGTAGCGGTCCAGGCCGAGCCCGCGCAGGAACGGTGAGCCGACGGTCATCGGGTGGACGGCCGAGCAGTGGTCGTGCAGCAGCCCGGGAAGGATCGCCTCACCGGAGCGGGTGCCGCCCCCGATCTCGTCGGCCGCCTCGAGGACGGTGACCTCTACGCCTTCCCGGGCCAGTGCGATGGCGGCGGCCAGCCCGTTGGGGCCGGCACCGACCACGATTGCCTTACTCATGTCGCCAAGCTTTCCACCGTGCCCTGCCCCACCACCGGCGACGACTGCACGCGGGTCCAGGTCACGTCGAGCGGGATCGGGCCGTTCGGCAGCCACGGCTGCTCCTTGACCGCGTCGGCGACCTTCCACGTACCCCGCTCGATGACCCCCAGTGCGGCGTCGATCACCTGGTAGTGCTGCACCTTGCGGTGAATGGCCTGCGACTCCACCCATACGACGATCCACTCGCCCGGGGCGAACCCGACCCGGGACTGCACGGCGTTGACGAGGTCGATGTTGTGCAGGTGGCCGTCGCCGAAGTTGAACCCGATCAGCGAATTGCACGCGAACTCGCCTTCGCGCACGGTCCGTTGGTCGAGGTCGGGAAGGTTCTTCATGAGGACGGAGAACAGGCCACGGCCCTGGCTGTGCATCGACCGCCAGGCGATCGTCTGCTGCATGGTGATCTCGGCGACAGCCGCCGGGTAGCCCATCGCCTGGAGCTGGTCGACCTGGTTGGTGGTCGGGCGGTGCGGCAGCGAGTTCAGCTTCTGCTCCGCGTCCGGCGCGAAGACCCACAGCGCGGAGGCCCAGTTGCCCGCGTACTGACGCATCGAGGGCAGGAACGACACCAGGTCCGGGCGCAGATTGCCCAGCACGGGAAAGAACAGAAGCGCCGCGGCGATCCCGGCGGTCAGCCACGGCGAGGACATGTCGCCGACGCCGTAGCCGTCCTGGGCCGGGAAGCCGAGGAACAGGAAGACCGACAGGTACGCGAACAGGAGGTTCCACTCCAGCGGCACCGCCAGCGGGAACGTCGAGACGATGAAGAGGTGGAAGACGACCATCAACGCCACGCCGGCGACGGTCAGCCGGTGGTTCGTGGAGAAGAGCAGCACCAGCGGGGTGACGATCTCGACGGTGGTGCCACCGACGTGCGCGATGACGGTCGCGGCCTTCGACGGGCGGATGTCATGGGGGAAGTCACGGTAGTGGAGCCGCTTGAGCCGCCTCGACGGGACACAGGGGCTGTTGGAGACCATCGGCGACACGACGTTGGTGAAGTGAAGCCCGAACTTCGACACCCCGGCGCCGATCCACACCACGCAGATCAGCAGCTTCGCCGCGACGATCATGTCGGTGAGGGGCAGGACGGCGAAGAACACCAGCGCGGGCAGGTACTGCTCGCCCCGGGCGGCCAGGAAGAGCGTCTTGTCCCGCAGGCCGCACGCGACGTACAGCACGATCGGCGCGATCAGCAGGGCCGGGCGCACCAGTCCGTCGGTGGGCACCGCGACGGCTGTCAGCAGGGACGCCAGGAAGGCCAGGTAGAGGACGACGTCGGCCACCGTACGGCGGTCGCCGTCGGTGAACGGCACCCGCTTCCAGGGGCGCAGCCGGATGGTGCCGGGCCGGGCCCAGAACAGGATGCCGCCGGTCATCGGCTTGAACTTGCCCGCGATCGGGCCCCAGGAGCCGGCCACGCCCACTGCCTCCAGGAAGACCGTCCAGAGCAGGAGCTTCTGGTAGACGTCCGGCTGGTCCCACCAGTGGGCGACGTCCCAGAACGGTCCGGCGTCCGAGGTCCAGGTCACCAGGGCCGTACCGGCGAGGACGTACAGGAGGAGGACCTTGACCACGTACGTGGTGGGAATCATCTTCGGCGAGCCGAAACCGTACTCCACCCAGTGCAGGGCCAACGTTTTCATACGTTCCTGAAGAGGCTTGTCCAGGAATGTTTGCGGATCGACCGGCGGGAAGTCACCTGTTTTGAACCCCATTGTTCTCGCCTTTCTCGTACCGATTTTCGGGCGTGCTGATCCACACCGGAAATTCGCATGGAAAATGTCCGGGTGATGCGGGGTGATGATGTGGGCGCGATGTGGGGTGATTGCGCTCTACGAGCTCACGGTGAATGAGCGCAGTCGGGGTTTGTCGATCTTCCCCACCGGATTCTTCGGCAGCGACTCGGTGACCACGACCGACACCGGTACCTTGACCCGGGCCAGCGAGCCGCGGCAGTGGTCGACGAGCTCCTCGGCCGTGGCGGCGGCACCCGGCAGCAGCGTGACGTACGCGACCGGCACCTCACCGAGCACCGGTTCGGGCGCGCCGACCACCGCCGCTTCCAACACCGCCGGGTGGGTGTGCAGGACGTTCTCGATCTCCTTGGGGTAGATGTTCTCCCCGCCCCGGATGATCATGTCCTTGATCCGGTCGACCAGAACGAGATGGCCGTCCGTGTCGAAGCGCCCGACGTCGCCGGTGTGCAGCCAGCCGTCGACGACGGTCCTGGCCGTCTCGTCCGGCAGCCCGAGATAGCCGCGCATGACGTTCGGGCCACGGACCACCACCTCGCCCACCGACCCGGCGTCGAGGACGTGGCCCTCGGCGTCCATCACGGCGACCGTCTGCCCAGGCAGCGGGAGCCCGACCGTCCCCGGCTTGCGCGGTCCGGCGGGCGGGTTCAGCGTCGACGCGCAGGTGCCCTCGGACAGCCCGTAGCCCTCGACGACCGGCACCCCGAACCGGTTCTCGAACCGGGCGATCAGCTCGGCGGGCATCGGCGCGGCCCCGCAGATCGCCCGGCGCAGCGACGAGGTGTCCGGGCGTACGTCGTCCGGCAGCGAGACGAGCATGGCGTAGATCGCCGGTACCGCCGAGAAGTACGTCGGCCCCGCGGCCTCGACCGAGGCGAAGAAGGCCGGCGCCCGGAAGCGCCCCGCGATCGTCGCCCGCCCGCCGGCCAGCAGGGGCGACAGCACGCTCACCACGATCCCGTTGACGTGGAACAACGGCAGAACAAGCAGGCTGTGATCGGTCTCGTCCAGACCGATGCCGTCGACGATCATCCGGCACATCGCGGCGATGTTGGCGTGGTCGAGCATGACGCCCTTCGGGCGGCCGGTGGTCCCGCTCGTGTAGATGATCAGGGCGAGGGCGTCGGAGGCGGGGGAGACGGCGTCCGGGGACCGGTCAGCGGGAGTGTCGGCGAACGCGGCCACGTCCAGGGTTCCCATGCCGCGGTCATCGGTGATCACCACCTTGGCTCCGGAATCCTCGATCTGATGGCGGGCCTCGGCATCGGTCAGCCCGGGATTCACCGGCGTGACCGCGGCGCCCAGCCGCCATGCCGCGAACATGATGACGACGAGTTCCAGACGGTTCGGAAGAGCCACCGCGATCACATCGCCGATACCGATTCCGTGAGTGCGGAGGACACTCGCCGCGGACCGGACCCGTTTCAGAAAAGCGTCATTGTCCAGCTGCTCGCGATCATCCGCGATACAGGGTCCGGTGGGATTCCGGCCGGCCCGGACGTCCGGCAATTCGGCGATGTGCTGCACGATTTCCTCACCATTGAGTCGCACCGTGACGAAGGTAATAGACCAACGCAATAACTGAAAGGTAGGCAGGGAATACGCGTCCGACCATGGGCTCGCGTCCCAGCCCGAACCCGCCTTTTTGTGCCGCCGTCACAAAGCGGGAGGCGGACGTCTCGGGTACGGTCCGGCCATGAGCGCCGCCAGTGTCAACGTCGACGTGATCGTGCGGGACGTCGCCAGGCGCACCCAGGCCGATCTCGAGAACCTCACTGCCGAGATGACCTCGATGTTCGTCGACGTCATCCCCGAGTTCCGCCACGACGACGCCGTACGACGGCTGATGGTCGCCAGCACCGCGTCGAACCTGGCGGCGATCGTCGACATGCTGGAGCTGAACATCTCCCTCGACGACATCACCGTCCCACCGGCCGCGGCGGAGTACGCCCGCCGCTTCGCCCAGCACGGCCTGTCACTGGAGGCACTCCTGCGCGCCTACCGCCTCGGCGAGCACATGGTCGTCCAGCGGGCCATGACCACCCTTGGCCGTCTCGACCTGCCCACCGAAGCCGCCCTGGCCACGACCAGCCAGATCGCGCGACTGACGAACAGGTACATCGACCAGGTCATCGAGGGCATCATCGACATCTACGAGGACGAGCGCAGCCGGTGGGACGCCCGTTCCGACGCGGCCCGCGCCGCCCAGGTCCGCGCGGTGCTCGACACCGAAGGGCTCGACCTCGCGTCGGCCGAGAAGATGCTGTCGACGTCCCTGCGCGGCTGGCACCTCGCCGCGATCATCTGGACGCAGCCCGGTTCACCCGATCCGGACGCGGCCCAACTGCGCGCCGGCGCAGCCATGTTGTCCGCGGCCACCGGCAAGGCTCCACTGACGATCTCGGCGGACGAGCGAACGCACTGGGCCTGGATCTCATCCACCGCCAAACCAACCTTGGACCTCCCCCTCCTCCAACACGAACTCGACAAGCACCCGGCACTCCGGATCGCCGTCGGCGACGACCCGTCCCCCGGGCTCGACGGCTTCCGTCAGACCCTCAGGGACGCGCAGCGCGCCCGCACGGTCGCCGTCACCGCGGCCGACCCGCACCGCGCGCTCGTCCTCCACTCCCAGGTCGCGCTCGCCGGCCTCCTCGTCGATCACCTCGCCGACGTCAGGGCGTGGGCCGGACGCGTCCTCGGGGACCTCATGAACGACGACGGCGCCACGGTCCGCCTGCGCGAGACCGTGCAGGTGTTCCTCGACGCGCAGGGCAGTTTCACCGACGCCGCCGCACGTATGCACGTCCACAAGAACACCGTCCACTACCGCATACGCAAGGCCGAGGAGATCCTCGGCCACCCGCTCACCGAGAACCGACTGGACATCGAGGTGGCTCTGCTGGCCTGCGCGCAACTCGGACTCGGAGGAGCGGACACGCATCCGGCGCGAGGCAACTGATCACCGAGGACAGCGAGGCCCACACCTGCTGGTCGGATCGCGGCCAGCGGTCAGGCTACGTCGGGGAGGTTCCGCCGAGGTCGATGGTGGACGGCTCCCGGTCGGACTCGGAGAACTCCCAAGCCGTGATCTTGGCGCTCCTGGGCACGCGGTAAGCGAACACCATCTGGTCCTTGGAGCCGGGCTGAAGCCGCTCGTCGCACTGCGGGTTCCCCGGAATCCTGTTCAGGTCGTCGATGGGGTCGTAACGGTGGCCCTGGTCGTCGATCGGGCTGCTGACGATGGGCCGCGAGCACGTGAGGTCCATACCGGACTTCGTGTCGTTGAAGACGACGGTCTCCAGGGCCACGTACTTCGCTTCGGCACCTCCGCTCCTGGTGCCTCCGTCCATGAGGATCCCGTCGGCCTCGTGCACCTTGCTGATCTTGACGACCGCGCTGCCGTTGCGGACTTCCTCGCCGACCTTGGACCCGCCCGCCGAACCGGGAGACGGAGCCACCGCGGCCGAATCGGGGGCCCTTGAACCGGCCTGTACCCACTGAGGGTGGCTCATGGTGCTGCGGGGGCAGCCGACACCGTACCGCCGTGCCGCTCCTTTTCTGGTGCCGGAATTCCGGTCACCGGTGGCGCCTCCGCTCGATCCGTGTGATCTTTTCAGCCACCCGTGATTCACTCCGCAGCCGCGGCAAAAGCGGCAGGAAACGGGTCGGACCGGTCGCGTACCCGCGTGGGACGCGGGCCGTGCGCCGGACTGTTACCGGCGTTCCGGGTCGATCTGTACAGGTTCTGAGGCACTATCCAGTGGTGCTCCTCCGATATCCCGGCTACCGGTGTCCGGAACGGGGATACCGAATGCCGCACCGCAACCGCAGTGGCTGAAAACGTGTCTTTTGACGCGTGGCCGAAGCTCCGGGGCGGGTGAGTTTCCGGTAGCACGTGCGGCCTTGGGGGGCTGGGATGAACACATGGGGAGTGCCCGGATACACCGAGTCACTGGAGCTCGGATCAGGGGCGAGCGGGCGGGTCGTCCTGGCCGTGCACGAGGAGACGGGCGTGCCGGTCGCGGTGAAGTACCTCAGCGAGTCACTGCGCACCCGGCCGGGCTTCGTACGCGACTTCAGGGCGGAGGCGCGGCTGCTCGGCGGCCTGGAGAGCCCGTACGTCACCGGGTTGTACGAGTATGTCGAGAGCCCGGACGGCGCCGCCATCGTGATGGAGTTGGTGGACGGTGTCTCGCTGCGGACCCTGCTGACCAGGGAGAGTCCGCTCGATCCCGAGGCCGCGCTCGTGGTCCTCAAGGGGTCGTTGCTCGGCCTGGCCGACGCGCACCGCATCGGCGTCGTCCACCGCGACTACAAACCGGCGAACGTCCTGGTCGTACCGGACGGATCGTCCAAGCTGGTCGACTTCGGGATCGCGGTGGACGCCGGCACCAGCGTCGGCGTGGCGGGAACCCCCGCCTACATGGCTCCGGAACAGTGGACCGGCGCGCCCGCCTCTCCCGCCGCCGACGTGTACGCGGCCACGGCCACCTTCTTCGAGTGCCTGACGGGCCACAAGCCGTACTCGGGTGACAATCTCGCCGAACTCGCGCTGCAGCACGTCGACGCGCCCGTCCCCGCCGAGGAGGCCCCCGAGGTGGTGCGGGAGCTGGTCCGGCGTGGTCTGGCCAAGGACCCGCGGGAACGGCCCACTCACGCCGAGGATTTCGTCACGGAACTGGAGGCGGTGGCCGGCGCCGCCTACGGGCCCGACTGGGAGGAACGCGGTCGCGCTCGGCTCGCCGCGCTGGTGGCCCTGCTGCCGCTGCTGCTGCCCTCGGCCCGCAACGCCCCACGTACCACGACGGACACCGCACGCACGGTCCTGAGCCGCGAACCGGGCCTCGGCCGGGCGCACTCGTGGCGTCCCGGCCGGCCAGGGATGCTGGTGGCCGGTGCGGCCGTGCTGCTGGCTGTCCTTCTGACCTACGGCATCCAGCACACCCCGCTGGGAGCGGATCCGCAGCAGGCGGCGCAGGCCCTGGCCACCACCAGAGCCCAGCCCGGTGTGGAGTCGGGAGAGCTCATCGCTCCGCCGACCGCGTCGGCGAACTCGTCCTCGCCGCCCCCGACGTCCACCGTGTCGCCCAGTCTGTCGCCCTCGGACTCGGCGACGGCCGGCACCGGCGAGCCCTCGGTATCCGCCGCCACCACGGACCCGGCCCCTGATACGACGACACCCGGCGCGGCGACCACCGAGGCGACGCCGACGACCGCTGCCCCCACCGCGCCGGACGCCCCCACCGCGCCGGACGCCCCCACCGGGCCGGCCGCCCCCGCCGTCAAGGACGTCGCGGTGTCGGGCTTCCGGCAGACGGGTCCGACGACCGCCTCGGCAACGATCGACATCACGACGGACGGCACCGGACCGCTCTCCATCACCGTCTCGTGGTTCACGGGCGACACCGGGGGACAGCTCGGCACCCCGGACGGTGCGTCCCAGACCTTCGAGCGCAGCGGCGCCACCCAGTACACGCTCACCGTCGACCACACCTTCCAGGGCAACGGCTGTTACTGGACGGTGCAGGCCACGACCACTCCGGCCTCCGCCGACGGCGGCGCCTCGCAGCAGCTTCTGACCAGAGGGTGTGTCATCGGATGAGCGCTCACAACGACCGCACTCCCACGTCTGCCGAGGACTGGGAGCCCACCCAGGTGCTCGGCTCCGCCGACGAAACCCGGGTGCTCGACCCGGCCGACGACCACACCACCCTCCACCTCGGCCCCACCGACGAACACGCCCCGACCGACGAACTCGGCTCCGCCGACGCCGAGTACAGCGCCACGGTGCTGGCCAGCCACTGGATCCAGAGGCCCGAGCCGGACACCACTTTCCCCGGGCCGCCCTCCACGGGGATCCTGCCGCCGCCGACGCTGCCCGACCGTGCCGAAGGCACCGTGCTGCGTTTCGGCCCGGGTGTGACAGCCGCCATCGCGCACCGTACCCACAGGACGCTGCCCGCGGTGCCGCCGCCTCGCGTGCCCCCGCGCCGACGTCTGCGAAGACACGCTCTGCCCGCGCTCGTGCTGATCGCCGTCATCGCCTTCCTCGCCTGGCAGCGCCTCGGGCCCTCCGTCGCGGTGCGTACGGCGGCGGTCACGGCCCGGCCGACGGATCTGGGCTGCGACGGGACAGCGGACATAGTCGCCCTCGTCGCCACGAACGGCCGGCCGGGCACGCTCTCCTACCGCTGGACCCGAAGTGACGGCACCACCTCGGGCGTCCTGCGCGAAGTGGTGGTCCGGGGCCAGAGACAGGCACGTCTGCACCTGCTGTGGACCTTCCAGGGCAAGGGCCACTACACGGCAAGGGCCGAACTACAGATCCAGTCCCCCACCCACCGCACGGTCACCACTCACTTCACGTACGACTGCCCCTGAAGAGACCCGGCATGGCGCAGGTCAGCTGCCGGTCCGTGCAGGTGCCTTGCCGTGCTGGTCGACGACCGGGCGCCCGTGGGCCGTGCCATCGCCGACAGCCCGGCCCGACGCGTGTGGTTTCAGTGTTCTCCGTCAGGAGCCGGAGCTCCCGGTGGTGGCACGCCGGTCGCCCGCGGAGGCCATACCGAGCCAGGTGTGCGGGTTGCCCTCCCAGCACCAGCCCAGTTTGGGAGTTTTCTGGCTGATCCAGATCGCGGGTACGCGACGGTCGCCGCTCCTCATGGCTTATCGAGTGGTCCGGGTCCGTCGAGTGGCCCCGATCGGTTGGGCGACCCCGGTCCGTCGAGTGACCCCGACTTGGTCGCGCGCCCGCCGGGCTGCCCCGTCCCGTCGGCTCCGGCTCGCAGAGCCAGGCGGCAGGTCCGCGGGGCGGAGGGTGAGCGCGTCCTCGGCGGCCCGGACGAGCCCTCGATCAGGGGAGTCGCGCCGACGGTGCGCCACACCAGGGCCCACTCGCCCAACGGGGCGCCGCGTATGGGGAGGTAGATGACGTCCGGCCAGGAATAGCAGGGGGCGGCCTCGGCCTGGATCGGCGTGACCACCTCACCGGACGCCACCACGGCCAGACACTCCTGCCAGGGCGCGGGCCAGCTGGTTGCGGTTGACTGCCTCGTCCAGGTCGACCTCGTGGACCCCGGCTCGGTCGGTCCGACTGGCGGCGCCGCCACCAGGCCCGGTCCCGGGCCCGGCCGCTGCCTGCGCCGAGCCGTTCAAGCATGGATCCCGAGCTGCGGGTCCGTTCAGCTGAAGGGAACGGCGTCCGTCGGGGCAGTGTGCCAGTTGGTGACGATCGGGTCCTCGACAGTGATGGTGCCGACCGGCAGGGAAACCGGGTTGGGGTCGTCGTCACCGACGCCGACGATGATGCTGTCCAGTTCCTTGCCACCGTTTCCGTTGGTGCTCTTCGGGTTCACCCCGGCGTACGCGGTGGTGTTCCCACTCAGCGTGATCTGCTGGCCGACGGCCTGCTCCGCTGGACCCGCCTGGGTGCCGTCGGATCCGAACGCCACGGTCGGAAGCGCGGCGGGCAGGTCACAGGTGATCCCCGACTTCGCCTTCGCGATGATCAGGATGTATCCGCCGGCCTGGGTCTCGGACCTGGTGCTCCAGGAGATGTCGTTGGCGCCGCAGCTCTGCCCGACCGGCTCCCGCTCGCCGTTGCCGGTGTCGGCGCCGGAGCCGGCCCCGTCCTCGGTCCCCTTGCCCGCCGCGTCGGAGCCCTGGCTGCTGCCCGCGGTCGACGAGCCGGACGGGGTAGCCGCATCGCCGACCGGAGTGGCGGACGAAGAACCCTGCGCGGCGCCGGCGTCCGTGGCCTTGTCCGTGTCCTGGCACGCAGTCATCAGCATGGCGCCGCCCACGAGGGCTGCGGAGAGGAGAAAGGCCTTGCGACGGTTGCCGGACATGAAATCCCCTTGGTAGTCAGTGGTTGAGGCCGAAGCGCTTTCGGCTTCTCGGTGCTCGCTCGATGACTATGAGGGGGCTGCGAGCCGAAGAGATCCCGGCGTCTTCGTTCCAGGACAACGCTGTCACCGGCCGGTGACATGATCACGAAGAGGACAACCCAGGCCCGCCGTAGACCACTGTGGTCAGCGGCAGGCCTGGGTTGTCCACGTTGTCGGAGCCCCTGTCGGGTTCGAGAGGACGGAAGATGCAGCGCTCCACCGATTTCGAGAAGATCCTCCAGACCAACCTCGGCCTCCCCGCCGACCGGTCGCTGGACTACGACACACTCCTCGCGGACTACGGCATGGACTCGCTTACGGCGGTCAACACAGTGGTCGACCTCGAGCAGCGGTCCGCCGTCACCTTCCCCGACGACAGGATCATGTTCGCCATGCTCCATTCCGCCCACACCCTGTGGAACGCCCTGTCGGAGCTGATCGCGTGAACACCCTCTGGAAGAGCCTGCCCAGCGACGTCGTCCCGGACGTGGTCGACGCCGAGCCGCTC
>NZ_JNWJ01000068.1:0-37265 GCF_000716805.1 Streptomyces yerevanensis
GAAGTTCGTGATCACGAACATCATCGTGTCGCAGAAGTTCCTCAAGGAGCACCCGGACGTCGTCGAGGCCGTACTGCGCGGCTCGGTGAAGACCAACGCCTGGATCAACGCCAACCCGGAGAAGGCGAAGGCCTCCGCCAACGAGGCGCTGAAGGAGGAGTCCGGCAAGGCCCTGCCCGCCGAGGTCATCGACCCGGCCTGGAAGTCCATCACCTTCCTCGACGACCCGCTGGCCGCCACCCTCAACACCGAGGCGGAGCACGCGGTGAAGGCCAGTCTGCTGGAGAAGCCCGATCTGAAGGGCATCTACGATCTCGCACCGCTCAACAAGGTCCTCAAGGCCGAGGGCAAGGACGAGGTCGACGATGCCGGTCTCGGTGCCGAGTAACGAGTAACTGACAACCACACCCGATGAGTTCCCAGGAGGTGACGACCATGGCCACCACGTTCGCCAAGGCTGCCGAGGACGCCACGGCGGTGACGTACGCCGCCCGTATCGAGCATGTCTCGAAGTCCTTCCCCGCGCCGGGCACGCCCGGCGGACAGCAGCTCGTGCTGGACGACATCACGCTCGATGTCGCACCGGGCGAGTTCGTCACCCTCCTGGGGGCCTCCGGCTGCGGCAAGTCCACCCTGCTCAACCTGGTCGCGGGCCTTGACCTGCCGTCCGCCGGCTCGATCGGCACGGAAGGCCGACCCGCCCTGCTGTTCCAGGAGCACGCACTGTTCCCGTGGCTGACCGCGGGCAAGAACATCGAGCTCGCCCTGAAGCTGCGCGGGGTCGCGAAGCCGGGGCGCCGGCAGGAGACGGAACGGCTGCTGGAACTCGTACGGCTGCAGGGCGCGTACGGCAAGCGGGTGCACGAACTGTCGGGCGGTATGCGGCAGCGGGTGGCCCTGGCCCGTGCGCTGGCCCAGGACAGCCGGCTGCTGCTGATGGACGAGCCGTTCGCGGCGCTGGACGCGATCACGCGGGACGTACTGCACGACGAGCTGACCCGCATCTGGCGCGAGACGGGACTGTCCGTGCTGTTCGTGACGCACAACGTGCGGGAGGCGGTGCGGCTGGCACAGCGGGTGGTGCTGCTGTCCTCGCGGCCGGGGCGGATCGCCCGGGAGTGGAAGGTCGGCATCCCGCAGCCGCGCCGCATCGAGGACAGCGCGGTGGCCGAGCTGGCCGCCGACATCACCGAAGAACTACGCAGGGAGATCCGCCGCCATGGCCAGCACTGACACCGGCGCCGACAGCAAGAAGGACGGCTCTCCGGCAGCCGGGGAGCCCCAGGACTCACACGATCTGGCGGGACTGGAGGCCGGGCTCGACGCGCTGGACACGGTGCAGGTCGGCCGTACGCCACTGCGCGAGACCCTGATACGCAAGGTGCTGCCGCCGGTCACCGCGGTCGCGCTGGTGCTGGTGGTCTGGCAGATGCTGGTGTGGGCGGCGGTCGTCGACAGCTACAAGCTGCCGTCGCCGTCCGCGGTGTGGGACGAGGTGACCGCCGCCTGGCTGCAGGGCACGCTTCTCGACTACATCTGGACCAGCGTCTCGCGCGGTCTGCTCGGCTTCCTGATGGCGCTCGCCATCGGTACGCCGCTCGGCCTGTTGGTCGCCCGGGTGAGATTCGTCCGGGCGGCCATCGGCCCCATCCTGTCCGGTCTGCAGTCGCTGCCGTCGGTGGCCTGGGTTCCGCCCGCCGTACTCTGGCTGGGCCTGAACGACTCGATGATGTACGCCGTGATCCTGCTCGGTGCGGTCCCGTCCATCGCCAACGGCCTCGTCGCCGGCATCGACCAGATCCCGCCGCTGTTCCTGCGGGCCGGGCGGACGCTGGGCGCGACAGGGCTGCTCGAGGCCTGGCACATCGTGATGCCCGGGGCTCTCCCCGGCTATCTGGCGGGGCTGAAGCAGGGCTGGGCGTTCTCCTGGCGTTCGCTGATGGCCGCCGAGATCATCGCCTCCTCGCCCGATCTGGGCGTCGGTCTCGGCCAGTTGCTGGAGAACGGGCGGACCAATGCCAGCATGTCGCAGGTGTTCCTGGCCATCTTCCTGATCCTGCTGGTCGGTATCGCCATCGATCTGCTGATCTTCAGCCCGCTCGAGCGGCGGGTGCTGCGCAGCCGGGGCCTGCTGGTCACCCGCTGAGCGAAGGGATCGCTCGCGGTCGACACGGGAGGCGCGTCCCACTCCGCCGCACACACGCACACCCGGCGCATGACACCGGCTCCGAAGGTGGGCGCGTTCATGTCGGTGACGCAGTTGTCGTACAGGGTCGCCCGGCGGATGTTCGTCTCGGCCCCGTACTCGCCCGTACTCGCCTTGTTCCTGCCGGTGGGACTCGCCGACGACGGCGGTTCCGTATCCGACGCGGCACTCGAAGTGGGAGCGGACCTGGGTTGGTCCGCTCCCACCTTGCGGGGCAGGGGGTGTTACCCCGCGTCTGTGGCGGAGGCTGCGGGCGGGGCGGGCTGCTTCTGCCCGCGGGCGCCGTCCTCGGTCTTCCGCTCGGCGGCCTTGCGCTCGCGCTCAGCGCGCTTGCGGTCGCGATCGTCCTTCGCCTCTTGCTTCCTGATCTGGTCGGCCGCCTTCTCCATCGCCTTCAGTTCAGTCCGTACGGAGTCGGCGGGGCGGCGTTCGAGGGCCGCGTCGTAGCGCATGGCCAGCAGGTTCATGGCATCGGTGTCGGCCTCCTTGACCCCGGCAAGGATGACGGTGCCGCCCGGCGGGACGTGCGGTGTGAAGGCGCCGACGGCCCCGGTCGCCTCGGTGACCCGCTTGTAGTCGTGGCCTCCGCCGATCAGCGCGCCGATGCCCCAGCCCATCAGCACACCGAGGGGGCCGCCGAGGATGCCGACCAGTGAGCCGACCAGCCCGCCGACCGCGGTGTTGCGTCCGGCTTCGGTGTCCAGGCCCTCGGGGAAGCGGACGGTGCCGTCCTCCAAGCGCTCGATCAGTACGGCGCCACGGACCTCGGTCGTGGCGGAGGAGAGGTGCTTCAACTCGCTGAGCGCCTGGTAGGCGGTGGCGCGGTCGGCGAAACGGAGGGCGATTGCGTTCTCGGTCATGGTCACGGACATGGGTCTCTCCTCGGAGCCTCAAAGACGGTTGTGCCTGACGGTGTCCGATGCTGCGGGTCCCGCACCATCTGTGAGACAGTATGTATCAGATAGAGGTTATGAGTCAACCTGTCTCACAGACTGCCTGGAACGGAGAACTGCCGCCATGCCCCGCACCCACGACGACCCCCGCGCCCTCCGCAGCCGCGCCGCCGCCCTGGCCGCCGCCGCCGAACTCCTCGTCGAAGGAGGACCCGGACACATCACCCACGCCGCCGTCGCCGAACGGGCCAAGGTGGGCCGGGCCACCGTCTACCGGCACTGGCCCGACCTGCAGTCCCTCCTCCTGGACACCCTCACCTCCGCCGCATACCCGATCCTCACCCTGGACGACGGTCCATTCCGCGACCAGTTGGTGGCACACCTGCAGCAGCAGGCCGACTGGCTCAACCAGCCCATCGCCGCCACCGTCATCGAACGCGGCGAGCGGGACCCAGACGTACGACGCCTGCGCGACGAGATGTTCGGCCGCGCCGACGAGAAGCTGGCCGACCGGCTCGCCGCCGCCGTCGCCCGCGGTGAACTGCGCGCCGGCGTCGAAGAACACACCCGCGACCTGGTCTGCCGGATTCTCGGCCCCCTGCTGTTCCAGCGGTGCATGCTCGGCACACACCTGGACACGGACGCCGTGGCCAACGTGGTCGACGCCGCCCTCGCACCCTGGCAGCCCAACGCATGACAACCGCAGACAGTCCGATACGGAACGGTTCGAACGGCAGCCGACCGGCACACAGACTCCTCGCGGACGCGAAACCTCCATGAGATGACGGGCGGCGCTGCGGGCGGGTGCCGACGTCGGCTGCCCCGGTCTGTGCGGGACTCCGTTTCAATCAACGAAAGGTGCCGTTCCTCCCCGCGCCGGGGCCACGCAACATTACGCCCGGACCGGCCTCCGCAGCCGATCCGCGCAGAGCCGCCGCACGGACAGGGAGGACGCCATGTCCAGCGAAGACAAGACCGCCGGGGCGAGCCCGAAGCCTCGCACCGCCCCTATCCACCGCACGGCCGACCGCGGGACGGAGGCGCGCCCTACTGGATCAGCACCAGTGACATCGCGCTCGGCGACGCCGCGATCCTGGCCGGCGTTCGCGTGCTGGTGAGTTTCGGCCGCCGGGTGAGGCGCTCACCTGACTCGATTCGGCTCTCCTTGATCACCCCCGCCAGTGCCTGAGCGCCCGGCATCTGTCACATCGAAAGGAAGAGCCGTGCCATTGGAGAGAAAGCTGGAGCGGAAGCTGTTGTGGTCCGGTGACGAGGGCTACGAGCAGGCTCGTCGCCATGCTGTATGGAACGGCCGTAAGCCCGCGCGACGCCCGGCCGGAATCGTGCTGGCCGAGGACGCCGACGACGTCGCGGTGGCCGTTCGGCTGGCCAAGGAGCGGGGGCTCCAGGTCTCCGTGCGCGCGGGCGGGCACAGCACTTCAGCCGCCGGTTTGCGAGAGGGCGCGCTCCTCGTCGACGTATCACGCCTTGCGAGCATGGACATCGATCCTCTGGCCAGGACCGCGGTCGTCGGACCCGGAGTTCTCGGTCAGGACCTCGATATGGCGCTGGACCCGCTGAAGCTGTTCTTTCCCCACGGCCACTGCTCCTCGGTGGCGGTGGGGGGATTCCTTCTGGGCGGGGGTCTGGGATGGAACTGGCGTGCCTACGGGCCCGGGTGTGTCCTGGTCCGGGCCGTGGATGTGGTCACGGCGGACGGCGAGGCGGTCCGGGCCGATGAGTCGCAGAACAGCGATCTCTACTGGGCGGCCCGAGGGGCGGGCCCCGGGTTCTTCGGCGTCGTGACCGCCTTCCACCTGGAGCTGCGGCCAAGGCCGGCCGTGATCAAAGCCACCGCGCACAACTACCCGCTCGCGATGCGTGGTGAGATCCTCGGCTGGCTGCACGGGATCCGTCACGAGATGTCACCGATCGTGGATCCGTCCCTCTGCGTCACCCAACACGTGGCCCGCTCCCCGGACGGACCGACGATGTTGCTGGGTCTGTTCGCCTTCGCCGACTCCGAGCGTGAGGCCGAGGAGGCGCTCGCGCCCTTCACGAACGCGCCCCTGCGGGAGAAGGCGCTCTGGCGCATCGACCCCGCCGTGGTCGGGGGCATGCAGGACCTCACGGGCGTGGACGACCTGTACCCGGCGGGTCTTCGGTACAGCCACGACAACATCATGTCGAACGCGTCGGCATCCGCCCTGGTGCCGGCCCTCGAGGCGGCTCTCACCTCGCTCCCCACCCCGCGGTCACACGTCAACTGGCTGAACCTGGCCGGCAGCCCGGAACTGCCGGACATGGCTTTCTCCCTGCTCGGGGACACCATGGTCGAGCTGGTCACGGTCTGGGACGATCCGAGCCAGGACGCGGACATGCATGCGTGGGTCATCGACCATGCCCGGCAGCTGGAACCGGTGACCATGGGAAACCAGATGAGCGCCGACTCCATGGCGTCCCGCGGCTTGGGACCGGACGCCTATTTCGCCGCCGACGCACTGTCCCGTCTCGAGGCCCTCCGTGACCGTTGGGATCCGGACCGCCGCTTCGTGTCGTTCCTGCTCGGCCGAGACACCCTCTGACACTCCCCCTGCCTCGTACGGTGAGGGCGGGCCCGCCCGGCCCGCCCTCACAGCTTTCATGCGGCTCAGTGCCCTGTCGGCGCCGGCACCTCAGCGTTGTCCGGCCCTGTCTCACCGGGCTGGGCAGCCGATGTCGTGTCGGGGCCGGGGTCCGTTTCGTCGGCGAGCTTCTTCTCCGGGAGGAGGAAGGCGAGTACGAGGCCGAGGGCGAACACCGGGACCAGGTAGCCGAAGACCGGTGTCAGGGCGTGCTGGTAGGCCAGGATCACCGCGTCCTGGACCTTGTCCGGGAGGGAGTGGACCAGGGCCGGGGTGAGCGAGTGGGTGTCACCCACGGCCCTGGCGGCGTCGGCGGAGAGGCGGTCGCCGAGCTGGTCGATGAGACGGTGGGTGAACAGCGAGCCGACGGCCGCGGTGCCGAGGGTGGAGCCGATCTCGCGGAAGAAGTTGTTGGCGGAGGTCGCGGTGCCCACGTCGGAGCCGGGGAAGTCGTTCTGCACGGCCAGGACCAGGGGCTGCATCGTCCCGCCGAGACCGGCGCCCAGCAGGAACACGTAGAGGCCGACCAGCACGAGCGAGGTCTCGGTGTCCAGGGTGGACATCAGCAGCGCGGCGAGGCACACGAGGACCGTGCCGACGATCGGGAAGATCTTGTAGCGGCCGGTGCTGCTCATCAGCCGTCCGGACGGGAGGGAGGTGGCCATCATGCCGACGACCATGGGAATGAGCAGCAGCCCGGACTCGGTGGCGCTGAGGCCGTAGACCATCTGCAGGTACGTGGGCAGGTAGCCGAGGATCGCGAACATGCCGATGCCGACGACCAGGAGCCCGATCAGGGTGGCGATGTTGAAGATCCGGCTGCGGAACAGCCACAGCGGGATGATCGGCTCCGTGGCACGGCTCTGGGAGAAGAAGAAGACCACCCAGGCCAGCAGGCCACCGACGGCCATGCCGATGATGAGCGGATCGGACCAGGAGTACTCCGTGCCGCCCCAGGTGGTCACGAGCACCGTGCAGGTCACCGCAGACGCCATGAGGGCGAAGCCGAGATAGTCGAAGGCGACCTCGGCGGCTCTGCGCGGCAGGCGCAGGGCGAACGCGCCGACGGCGAGGGCCAGGACTCCGACCGGCAGGTTGATCCAGAAGGACCAGCGCCAGCCGATGCTGTCGGTGAACCAGCCTCCGAGCAGCGGTCCGGCGACGGCGGAGAGGCCGAAGACCGCACCGATCGGGGCCATGTATCTCGCGCGCTGCCGCGGTGGCACGAGGTCGGCGATGATCGCCTGCGAGGTGATCATCAGTCCGCCACCGCCCAGCCCCTGCACGGCCCGGCCGATGATCAGCCAGGTCATGTCCTGCGCCGCGCCCGCGACCACGGAACCGACGAGGAAGACGCCGATGCCGCCGAGGAACAGGGACTTGTGGCCGATCAGGTCGCCGAGTCGGCCGTAGACGGGCATCGCGATGGTGGCCGCGAGGATGTACGCGGTGGTCACCCATGCCATGTGGTTCACGCCGTGCAGCTCGCCGACGATGGTCGGCAGCGCGGTGCTGACGATCGTCTGGTCCAGGGACGAGAGCAGCATCGCTGCCATGAGAGCGGCGAATACGAGACCGAAGTGGCGAGGAGTACCGGAGGAGTTGTGTTCCTCCGCCTCCACTGCCGGGGGCGAGTCGCTCAAGGGGGGGCTCCTGAGATGGATGAGTGGGGGCAAGGGAGCAGGTGGCAACCGCCTCGGCGAGCGACTTGCAGGAGTAGGCAGCCCCTGCACGCACTCCCAAGGATTTTCACTGCATAAAAGTGACTTTTTCAACTGGCAGCAAACGAAAGCACTGCGACCGGGTGACGGTCAAGTTCCGGGCATGACAGGCGTGATGGACATCGTGTCGCCGCACGGCTTATCGTCATACTGTAAAAGTTACTTTTACTGCACGAAAGTCATGGAGGAGTGCGCCATGGGTTGGTTGGGACTGGAGGGCCGCCGGGCGCTCGTCATGGGGGCAGGCGGCCTGGGTGCAGCCTGCGCCCGGGGGCTCGCGGAGGCCGGGGCGCACCTGGCCGTCGTGGACGTGGACGAGGCGAAGCTCAAGGCTCTGCGGGACGATCCGGCGCTCGCCGACGCCGATGTACGCGTGATTCCGGCCGATGTCACGACCTCGGCGGCGTGCGAGGAAACCGTCCGGGCGGCGGCAGATGAACTCGGCGGGCTGGACGTGCTGGTGCACGCGGTGGGAACCAACGACCGCCGGGCGGTGGTCGACACACCGGACGAGGTGTGGGAACGGATCCTCACACTGAATCTGTCGAGCGCCTTCTATGCCGGGCGGGCGGCGGGACGTCTGATGCGCCGGGCAGGGCGCGGGAGCATGGTGTTCTTCTCCTCGGTCTCCTCCCGGCTCGCCCACCCGCACCATGCCCCGTACGCGGCGACCAAGGGCGGACTGGACCAGCTGGTGAAGGTGATGGCCCGGGAGTGGGCCGCCGACGGTGTGACCGTCAACGCGGTCGGCCCCGGCTACACGGAGACCGAACTGACTCGCGAGTACCTGGACAGGCCGGGGATGCGCGAGGAGATGGTCAGCCTGGTCCCGGCCGGGCGTCTGGGCACCCCGCAGGATGTGGTCGGCGCGGTGCTGTTCCTCGCCTCGGCGCAGGCGTCATTCATCACGGGGCAGGTGCTGTATGTGGACGGCGGCCGCACGCTCGTCTGAGTCAGGAGCCGGCCGGACGGGACGGCACCGCAGGCCGCCTCGTCCGTCAGCTTCCGCCGAGCAGCCGCGTGATCTCCTGGCATACGTTCAGCAGGCGCGGGCGCAGTTCGTCGAGCAGGCGGGTGACGGGGTACCCCATCGCGGGCACCGCCACATTGGCCGCGGCCACCACCGAGCCGGACGCGTCGCGCACGGGCGCGGCCACCGAGCGCAGCCCGTAGGCGAGCTCCTCGTCCTGCACCGCCCAGCCCCGCTCGCGGATGTTCGCCAGCGCCGGCCGCAGCTCGGCCAACGACCGGATCGCGTTCGGGCCGGTCGCCCCGGCGAAGGACTCTTCCGTCAGGCGCTGCTTCAGCTCGGCATCGTCCAGGCTGCTCAGCAGCACCTTTCCGATGGACGTGCCGACTGCCGGAAGCCGCGAGCCCACCTGGATGTTCGCGGTCACCAGGTCGTTGTTGCGCAGCCGGATCAGGTACAGCACCTGGTCGCCGGACAGGGTGCCCAGGTTTACCGTCTGGCCCGTCGCCGCGGCGAGCCGGCGCAGCGGCCCGTCGGCGAGTTCCACCACGTCCATGCCGCGCAACGCCGCGAAGCCCAGCGTGAGCACTTTGGGGGCCGGACGGTAGGAGCCGTCCGGCAGCTGCTCCAGGAACCCCTCGGTCACCAGGGTGGCGGCCATCCGGAAGGCGGTCGGCAACGGCACGCCGGCCCTGGCGGCCATGTCTGTCAGCTTCATCGACGACCGCTGTTCGGAGAACTGCCCGAGCAACCGCAGCCCTTTGGCCAGCGCCTCGACCTGGTAGCTGCGTTTGGACGCCGCGGAGCCGTCGGCGGGCAGGGGGCTGGTCGGCTTTTCACGCGGCGGCACCAAGAGTCTCGCTTTCGGTCTGCTGGGCACGGTGAGCACTACGACGGAACACGGTCACTTTCATTGTATGGAAGCCAGCATCAGACCATCCGCCATGGGGCGACGACAAGGAGGACGGAATGGGAGTGCGACTGGGCGGGCTGCTGCCCGGTGAACTGGACGAGGAGCAGGCCGAGGTCTACCGGGCCGTCACCGGCGGCGCCCGCGCCTTGGGGCCGCAGGCGTTCCCACTGACCGACCAGGAGGGGCGGCTGCGCGGCCCCTTCAACGCCATGCTGCTGAGCCCGCCGGTGGGTCTGGCGACGCAGGCCCTCGGCACGGCTGTGCGCTACAGCTCCTCGCTGAGCGATCGCGTGCGGGAAATGGCGATCCTCGCCGTGGCCGCCCACTGGGACAGCGCCTTCGAGCGGGAAGCTCACGAAGCCGTCGGCCGCACCAGCGGTGGCCTGACCGAATCGGAGATGGCCGCACTGCGCGCCGGCCGGGTGCCGGAGCTCGCCGAGCCGGCCGAGCGCACTGCCCTGCGGGCGACGACAGCACTGCTGCGGCACGGCACATTGAACGACGACGAGTACGCCGACGCCGTGGCCGCGGTCGGAGAGCGAGGCGTGTTCGAGCTGACGACGCTGGTGGGCTACTACTCGATGCTCGCCCTCCAGCTGCGCGTCTTTCTGGGCGAGGGCAGCGCGTCCAGTCCCGATGACCGCGGGCCTCAGCCCCCGGCAACGCCTTGACAGTCCACGATGACCCTTCAATACTCAACTCAAAGTTCACACAGTGAATATCGCTTTCACTCTTCGAAAGAAAGCAGAGAACCATGAAGCTGATCACCTTCGACGACGGGCGGGTCGGCAGGCTGGAACTCGAGGAACGGCTCGTGCTGCCACTCGAAGTCCGCAGCACCCGGGAGTACTTCGAGCGCGACGGCAAGGTCCTGGAGACCGGTGAGCGGCTGCTGCTGGACGACGTGAAGCTGCGCGCGCCGCTCGTACCGAAGAAGTTCTTCCATACATCCGGCAACTTCCGTGAGCACGAGGACGAGTCGAAGAACGTCGACTGGTCGCACCCCATGCACAAAGGCATCGTCTTCTTCCAGAACGTCGACGCGATCGTCGGTCCCGACGAACCCGTCATCTACCCCGAACACCTCACCAGCGAGCTGGACTACGAGCTGGAGATCGCCGTCGTCATCGGCAAGCCGGGCAAGTTCTTCGGAGTGGACGACGCGCCCGACCACATCGCCGGATACGTCGTCTTCAACGACATCACCGCCCGCGACATCCAGCGCCGCGAGATGGCATCCGGGGTCTTCTCCTTCTGCAAGGCCATCGACACCTTCTGCCCCGTCGGCCCGTACATCGTCACCGCCGACGAGATCCCCGACCCGCAGAACCTCGACATGGAACTGCGCGTCAACGGCGTGGTCCGGCAGAAGTCCAACACCAACCGCATGTCGGTCTCCATCCCGCACCTGGTCGCCTACCACTCCCCGCAGGGCTACAGCGCGGGCGACCTCATCACCACCGGAACCATCCAGGGCGTGGCCGGCTTCAGCGGCGACCCGGACATGTACCTCAAGCCCGGCGACGTCGTCGAGGCCGAGGTCGAGCGCCTCGGCGTCCTGCGCACGCCCATCGTCAGCTGGCAGGAGGGGCACGGAACCCCCGTACCCGAGAAGGTGGACTGGTGAGGCTCGGCGTCCTCGACGGCCACACCGTCGTGGTCAGCGGCGACCGGGCCGCGAACGTCCGCTGGGCCTCACTGGGCAGACTGCCCACCGACCCGATGGCACTGCTGGAGGACTGGCCACGCCTACGCGACTGGGCGGCCGGGTTGCCCGAGGACGCGTACGACATCCCGGTCGACCCCACCGCGCTCGGCGCACCGGTACCCCGCCCCCGCCAGGTGTTCGCCGTGGCCCTCAACTACCCACCGCACGCCGCGGAAGCCGGCTTCACTCCGCCCGAGGAACCGCTCGTCTTCACCAAGTTCCCGGCCTGCGTCACCGGCCCGCACACCAGCGTCGCCCTCCCCCGGGGCAAGGTCGACTGGGAGGTCGAACTCGTCGCGGTGATCGGGCGCGAGACGTACCGGGTGAGCGAGGACCGCGCCTGGAAGGCGGTGGCCGCCCTGGCCGTGGGTCAGGACCTCTCCGAACGCGTCACCCAACTCCAGGGAAAACCAGCCCAGTTCAGCCTGGGCAAGTCCTTCCCCGGCTTCGGCCCCATCGGCCCCGTCCTGGTCACCCCCGACGAACTCGACGACCCCGACGACCTGGAGATCACCGGACTGCTGAACGGCGAGATCGTCCAGCAGGACCGCACGAAGTCCATGATCTTCCCGGTGCCGGAGCTCATCGCCCGGCTGTCGGCCGTGCTGCCGCTCTTCCCCGGCGACCTGGTCTTCACCGGCACCCCGGCGGGCGTCGGCAACCGCATGAACCCGCCGCGCTACCTCACCGACGGCGACGTACTCGTCAGCCGCGTCGAGGGCATCGGCGAGATCCGACAGCACTTCACCGGCCCTTGACCCACCCAGCCGTCTGAGGGCTAGGGCCGCGACAGCCCGCCGGTTGTCTCCGTCACCCCTGCCCCCGGAACCCGCGTCCGACCATCGCAGACAAGGACCCGCATGTCCGACCACACCCCGCCCCCCGTGCCCATCCCCCGCCGTTTCGAGGGCCGCACCGTCCTGGTCACCGGCGCCGGCACCGGCTACGGCGCCGAGATCGCCGTCCGCGCCGCCCAGGAGGGCGCCCGCGTCGCCGTCCACTACCGCAACTCCGCCGCCGGTGCCGAGAAGACCGTCGCCCGCATCAAGGAAGCGGGCAGCGAGGCGTTCACCGTGCAGGCCGACATCGCCGTCCACACCGACGTCATCCGCATGGCCGAGGAGGTCTTCATCCAG
Source organism: Streptomyces yerevanensis (assembly GCF_000716805.1). NCBI lineage: Bacteria > Bacillati > Actinomycetota > Actinomycetes > Kitasatosporales > Streptomycetaceae > Streptomyces > Streptomyces yerevanensis. The sequence continues at coordinate 12,172 of NZ_JNWJ01000068.1, forward strand.
TTCGGCGGCCTCGACGTGCTGGTCAACAACGTCGGTGACGTGGCGGGCGACCAGATGTCCTGGCGGGACCTGACCGAGGAGTCCATCGACCACGTACTCGCCGTGGACATCAAGGGAACCATGCTCTGCACGCACGAGTTCGGGGCCCGGATGCTGGACCAGGGCCACGGCGCGATCGTCAACATCGGCTCCACCGTCATCGTGCGCGGCAGCGCGCGAGCCCCGCAGTACGCCGCCGCGAAGTACGGCATCCTCGGCATCACCAAGTCCTACGCCCAGGCCTTCGCCCCCGTCGTACGGGTCAACACCTTCGCACCCGGTTTCATCGAGACCGAGACGCTCCTGGGCCGGGCGGACTGGAAGTCCGGCCGCCGCGAAGACATGATCGCCAAGACCCCGATGGGCCGCATCCCCGGCCCGGCCGAACTCGCGGGCACCGCCCTCTTCCTCGCCACCGACGACGCCGCCCACATGACCGGCGTCTACCTCAACGCCGACGGCGGCTTCAACATGATCGGCGCCTGAGGAGAGCACCGGCCACGGCCGGTCAACCGTGCTGCCGGGCGGCCCGAACGAGGCTTCGCACACGAACGGATGCGGTTTCACCGCGATGAATGAGGGAGTCAAGGATGACTACGGCCGCTACTCCGATATCCGATGTGGACATCTTCGCCGACGATGTTCTGACCGATCCCTACGCCGCCTACGCGGTGTTGCGGGAGACGGGCGCCGCCGTGTACCTGGAGCGCTACGACTGCTGGGCCCTGCCCCGGTACGAGCACGTACGGGCGGCGCTGCGCGACCACGAACGGTTCTCCTCCGTGGACAGCGTGGGCTATGAGCCGTCGCTGAACGAACGCCGCCGGGGTGGTGTGCTGGCGACGGACCCGCCGGAGCACGAGGTGCTGCGCGCGGTGCTGTCGGAGAGCCTGGCACCGCGTGCGTTGGCGGGCCTGCGAGACGGCATAGCCCGGCGTGCCACTGAGCTGGTCGAGTCAGTGGTCGCCCGCGGTTCATTCGACGTCGTGAGTGATCTGGCGCGCGTGTTCCCGCTGACAGTGGTGGCGGATCTGATCGGGATGCCCCTGCGCGCGCGGGACGAGGTGCTCGTGTTCGCCGACGCGTTCTTCAACACCTTCGGCCCCCTCAACGAGCGGACGACGGCGTCGGTGCAGGTCTCCGACCGGCTGCTCGAGGAGCTCATCTCGATGATGAACCGCGACAACCTCGCGCCGGGTGGCTGGGGCGAGGCGCTGTATCAGGCGGCCGACCGGGGCGTGATCGAGGAGCACCAGGTGGGACGGCTGTTGCGCGCGTACCTGGTGGCGAGCATGGACACGACGATCAACGCGATCAGCAGTGCTTTGTGGTTGTTCGCCGAGCATCCGGCCGCGTGGACGACCCTGCGCTCCGACCGGACGTTGCTCCGTTCCGCTTTCGAGGAGGTCGTGCGTTTTGAATCACCGGTGCAGGTGTTCTTCCGCCGCACGACGCGGCCGGTCGAGATCGACGGCGTCACGATCCCGCCGCAGGCTCAGGTGGCGATGTTGTTCGGTTCGGCCAACCGGGATCCGCGCAAGTGGCCGGAGCCGGACAAGTTCGACGTGGGCCGGGCGCCGATGGACCACGTCGGGTTCGGCTCCGGCGTGCACGCCTGTGCCGGCCAGGGACTGGCACGGGTGGAGGGCAACGCGATCCTGTCGGCGCTGCTGGATCACGTAGAGGCGATCCACCTGGCCGGCCCTCCACGGCGGCACCTCAACAACGTCATCCGGGGTCTGGAAAGCCTCCCGGTCACCGTGACGACGGGAGCACTCAGTTGACTTGCTCCTCGGGCTGAAGCCCGAGGATTCTGGCCTTCTCCGCCGGTTGCTGTGCCGCTACGCGGCGCAGTTTCCGGTGGGGAATCCGTGGCTTCCTGTTTCTTCGCGCTGTGCCGGGATTGCTCCTGGTCTTACCGGCGCTCCGCAGGCCGATACCGCCAGTCCGGCGGCCGTCTTCACGTTGATCGCGGCATTGGTGTCCCGGTCGTGGACGGTGCCGCAGGCGGTACAGGTCCATTCCCGGACGCTCAGGGATTTGGGTCCGTCCTTGACGCCGCAGGCGGAGCAGGTCTGGGAGGTCGGTGTGAACCGGCCGATCGTGACCAGGGTGCGGCCGTACCGTTCCGCCTTGTACTGGAGCATGTTGAGGAACGATGACCATCCGGCGTCGTGCACGGACTTGCCCAGCTTCGTGCGGGCCAGTCCCGCCACCGACAGGTCTTCCACGGCGATCCCTTGGTTCTCGGAGATCAGCTTCGTGGAGAGCTGGTGGTGGAACTCACGGCGTGCGTCAGCGACTTCGGCGTGGGCGCGGGCGACCTTGAGGCGGGCCTTGGCCCGGTTCTTTGATCCCTTCTGCTTGCGGGACAGTTCCTTGTGGGCCTTCTTCAGCTTCTTCTCCGCGCGCCGCAAAAAGCGCGGGGAGTCGATCTTCGTGCCGTCGGAGAGGACCGCGAAGTGGGTCAGGCCGAGATCGATGCCGATGGTGCGGTCGCTCTGCGGCATCCGGGCCGCGTCGGCGGCGGGGTCGGTGTCGAGGACAAAGGAGGCGAAGTACCGTCCGGCCGCGTCCTTGATGACGGTGACCGAGGTGGGGGTGACCGGCAGCGTGCGGGACCATGTCACCTTCACCGGACCGATCTTCGGCAGGTTCAGCCGGCCGTTGTCGGTGAGGTGCCAGCGGGCGTTGGCGGTGAACCGGATCGACTGCCGCGTGTCCTTGCGGGACTTCAACCGTGGTGCTCCCACCTTCGGTCTCTTGCGCATGCCCTGGAGGGAGGCGAAGAAGTTGCGGTACGCCATCTCGGCGTCCCGCAGGGACTGCTGGAGCACCACTGCGGAGACCTCGCCGAGCCAGGACCGCTCGGCTGTCCGCTTCGCCTCGGTGATCAGCTTCCTCGACAGCTGACCGGCCGTCGGGAACGGCTGCTCGGCCTTTCGGGCGTCTTCACGAGCACGCACCGCGTCGTTGAACACGACGCGGGCGCACCCGAACGCCTTCGCCAACGTCGTCTGCTGGCCGGGGTCCGGGTACAACCTGAAGGCGTACCGGAGCTGCATGGCGGCCACGATACATACTTGGGTTATGGGTGAGATGCAGAAGATCAGAACTGGTCGGCACTGTACTTTCGTGATGCACGTCCACTTGGTCTTCGTGACCAAGTTCCGGCACAGAGTGTTCACCGATGCCCACTTGAGGCGCATGGAGGAGATCATGCGATCCGTGTGTACGGACTTCGAGTGCGACCTGGTGGAATTCAACGGCGAGGACAACCACGTCCACCTGCTGGTGAACTTCCCGCCCAAGGTCGCCGTGACCAAGCTGGTCAACTCCCTCAAGGGCGTCTCCTCCCGCCGCCTGCGCCAGGAGTTTCCCGACCTGGTACACCACTACTGGCAGGCCAACAAGCTCTGGTCCGGCTCCTACTTCGCCGGCACCGTCGGCGGCGCCCCGCTCTCCGTGGTCAGGCAGTACATCGAACAGCAGAACCGGCCGGCATGAGCACCACCCGGCTCTGCCGGGACAAGCCCTCACCAAGAACCGCGCCGCAGGCGAAGAACCGCGAAGTCCTGCGCCACCGGACCCGAGACCGCGACGCTCCGCGTCGCCCCTGTCAGATTCGCTCCACCACCGGCCTGAAGGCCGATGCACTACGAATGAATTTCGGTAGCAGTGGTCGGGGAAGCGCCTGCTGCGCCGGTGACCGAGCCCCCTTCCGCGGATTCGCGGAAGGGGGCTCGGTCACCGGCGATCGTAGATGTCCTGTCAGACGAGGGTGGTGGCCCGGATGAACGCGATGACCTGGGGCCAGGACAGGTCGGTGGCCGCCTTGTTGACCGGGTTGTGATGCTGTGCGCGGGCGGTGAAGCCGTGCCCGGCTCCGGGGTAGACATGCGCGATGCTCGGCCCGGTGGTCCGCGAGTTCAGAGCGGTCTGCAGCCGATGAAAGCTCTCCACCGACACGACCTCGTCCGCGCCTGGATAAAGGATCATGGCAGGCGCGGCGATCCGGGCGGTGAACTCGGTGGCATCCAGGGTGTGGTTCGGTGCCGGGGTGTCTCGCACGGTGGGGTGGTAGGCGACCACGTTCGCCATCCGGCTGTCCCGTCCACCGAGCAGCAGCGCGAACCGGCCGCCTATGCACCAGCCGATCACACCGACCCGTCGGCAACCCAGCTCGCCAAACATGTGGTCGAGCAGTCGGTCCATCTCGGTCAGGCTGGACTCGTCATCCAGCTCCGACGCCCACTGGAACTGGTTCTCCATCTGTGACGGGTCGTCGCTGCCGGGCCGACCGCGCCAGATGTCCCAGGACAGCGCGTTGACTCCAGCGGCGGCCAGGCCGTCGGCGAGCTCGCGCAACTGCGGCGAGATCCCGGTGATCGACGGCAACAGCAACATTCCGCCTGTGGAGGCCTCCCGCGGGCGGGACAGATACGCGTTCAGCCCGGCCACGGTGACGTCCTCACCAGCACACGGGACATCGGCGGTGACGGGGGTACTGATCTCGTTGGCCATACTTTCACTACTCTCTACCGAGCTTGATGAACAGTTGTCAGTCGGAGTGGGGCGCACTCAGAATCCGAAGGCGGGCGCAGTCGCTACGCGGGCGGCACTGCGGGAGAGGCACAAAGGTCCGGCTCGGCCGGCAGCCCTCACGCGCCTGGCGCGCTCGCCCCCGTGGTCAGGACAAGCGGATCGAGACGTGCTCCGGGCGTAGTTCGGTGACGCTGTTGACCCCGAGCAGTGCCATGGTCTGGACGACCTCACGCGACAGGATCTCCACGGCACGAGCGACCCCACGCTGACCGCCGGCCATCAGGCCGTAGAGGAAGGCACGACCCACCAGCGCGGCGTTGGCACCCAGCGCCAGGGCGGCCACGATGTCAGCACCGGTCGTCATACCGGTGTCGACCAGGATTTCCGCCCGCCCGTCCAGCTTCTCGCGCACGGCCGGGACCAACTCGACGGGTACGGGGGCGCGGTCCAACTGCCGCCCGCCGTGGCTGGAGAGCACGATGCCGTCCGCGCCGGCGTCAACCACTCGCTGGGCATCGGACACCGACTGGATGCCCTTGACCACGAGACTGCCCTGCCAGTGGCCGCGGAGCCATTCGAGGTCGGCCACCGTGATCGCGGGATCGAAGACGCGGTCGATCTGGTCGGCGATCGTGCCCTCGGAGGTCGCCAGGTTGGCGAAGGTGAGTGGCTCGGTGGTCAGCAGGTCGAACCAGTAGCGGGGGTGAAGGGCTCCGTTGACGAAGGTGCGCAACGTGAGTTGCTGGGGCACGGTGAGCCCGTTGTGTACGTCGCGCAGCCGAGTCCCGGCGACCGGGGTGTCCACGGTGAGGATCAACGTGTCGTACCCGGCCGCGGCCGCACGGTCGACCAGTTCCTTGGCCGAGCTGCGATCACGCCACAGAAACAGCTGGAACCACTTCCGCGCCTGAGGGCCGGCCGTCGCGGTGTCCTCGATCGTGGTACTGCCCATCGTGGAGAGGGCGTAGGGAATCCCGGCCTGCTCGGCGACGGCGACGACCGCTCGTTCCCCTCCGGTGTGCATCATGCGCGTGAGGCCGGTGGGAGCGAACGCGAAAGGCTGAGCGGACGGCTTGCCGAGGATCACCGTTTCAGCACTCACATGGGAGACGTCGCGGAGCACCGACGGATGGAACTCCAGGCGCTGGAAGGTCTCACGAGCTCGACGCAGCGCGAGCTCCCCCGCCCCGGCCCCTCCGTCGGCGAAATCGAAGACCGCCCTGGGCGCCCGTCGTCGTGCCAGAGCGCGAAGGTCGGCGATGGAAGCCGCTCGCGCCAATCGCCGCTCCACGCCGTTGAGTTGGATCGGAGCGGGGCGCAACAGCTCACGAAGCTCAGCTGGGCGTGGCAGCCGACGGTGCACCTTGGCGGTCAATGCGATTCATCCCTTCCATCACCATGTCCAGAGCACATCACGTGCCATGCCCTGGCCAGAGGACCTCCTCGGGGCACTAGGGCCACGAGGAGGTCCTTGATCACCCTCTTGTCCGCCTGCGGTCATCCCTCAATTCAGCAGGTCAGCGATGCTCTTCAGCGCCGCTCCCGCGATGCGGGCGTCCACACCCCCGTGGGCCCCGCCCACTCCCAGGCCGCCGATGACTTCGCCGTCGCCCGTGATGATCGGGAATCCCCCCGGCACCGGGTGCAGCTGAGGATCGACCAGATGTACCGGATTCGCTGCCATGACCGGGCTCGCGGCCACCTCGGCGAATTCGGCGGTCGTGATGCCCATGACCGCGGCCGTGTAAGCCTTCAGGCGCGACGTCGAGACCGCGATCGGTCCGGCGCCGTCGTCAGCGAGCACGACCTTCGTGATACCGCTGCGGTTGACCACGGTGACGCTGATTCGCTCTCCTTCGGCACGCGCCGCGTCAAGGGCCGCCTCGGCGGCTCGGCTGGCGATCTCGTAGCTCAGCGGTTCCCTCATGTCGTTCCCTTTTCCATGCGTGTGGCCGGCCTCACGACCGGTTCTGTCAGCTGAAGAGTGGTCAGGCCGCACGCCACTGAGCACCGGTGGTGACGGCGGCGTTGTCGTTGGGCGGCCAGAGGTGGCAGGGACATCTATGCGCCGCCCGGGCCGGCCTCTATCGGCGACTGTGTTCCCGTTCAGGGCGACGTTCCTCGGTCGTCACGCTCTCTCAGAGGACGACGCACCGAGGACTCGGCGCCGTCAGACGGGGGTCATCGACCGCCCCGTCTCCGCAACGCGAACAACGTAGCACCGCGACTCGCCTCACTGAACAGCCCTGACAAACTTTTGTCGAAGGTATTAATCAAAGCGACATCTGGGTGCTACGTTGCGGCTTCAGCAGAGGTCGGGCGGCCGCCGAGGCCAGAAATCCACGATGCCGCCCGACGAAAGGCAACGTCATGAAGGCTTCCCCGAGTCAGGGACGTTGCCCTCGTCTCCGGTCTGATCGAGCGGTTCTTCCCTCGAAGCCTGCACGGAGAGCCCTCGCATGCCTGACATTCACGGAAGGACAGTGAGATGACCCGGATCGTGGTCGACTTCGAGCGCTGCGAGGGCCACGGGCTGTGTGAACAGACCGCGCCCGAGGTGTTCCGGCTCGACGACGAGGGCGAGTTGCACCTGACGCGTGACGAGGTGGACGCGGAGTACGAAAGTGTCGTCGCGGCCGCCGTTCGGGTGTGTCCCGTCGCGGCGTTGAAGGTGCAGCCGTGAAACGGATCGTCGTGGTCGGTGGGTCCATCGCCGCGGTCACGGCGGCGCAGAGCCTGCGTACCGAGGGCTACGACGGCCAGGTGACCGTGCTCTCCGAGGAGCCTCATCCGCCCTACTCGCGCGTTCCACTCTCAAAAGGCGTGCTGGCAGGCCGGGAGTCCGTGGAGTCGGCTCTGCTGCCGCTCCCGAGCGAGGACATCGAGTTCCGTACCGGAGCACGGGCCGTGCGGCTCGACACGAGCGGCCGTCTGGTGACAACGGCCGACGGCACCGACATCCCGTACGACGGGCTGGTGATCGCCACCGGTGCCCGGGCACGCCGCCTCACCGGCGACAGCGACCTGGTGGTGCGCACCCTGGACGACGCCTCGACCCTCGCCACCCGGCTGGCCGCGGCCCACAGCGCGATCGTGCTGGGCGGTGGCTTCCTCGGCATGGAGGTCGCCGGGACCTGCCGTGCCCTCGGCCTGGAGGTCACCGTCATCGACCTCTTACCACCGCTGCTCAGGCTGCTCGGGCCGTGGGTGGCCGATCTCGCCGTCGCGGCCGCCCGTGACCACGGCATACGGGTCCGGGTCGAGCCGGACGGCGTCGAAGTGCTCGACGAACACCGCGTGCGCTGCGGGGAGTCGGTCCTGACGGCCGACGTGATCGTCTGCGCGGCCGGTGATGTGCCCAACACCGACTGGTTGGAGGACTCCGGCCTGCCCCTGGACGCGGGCGGCGGTCTCGTCGCCGACGCGTGCTGCCGCGTCGCTCCCGGCATCGTCGCCGCCGGAGACGTCGTGTCCCGCCAGGGGCGCCGAACTCCCCACTGGACCAACGCCGTTGAGCAGGGGCGTACGGCCGCGGCAAGCCTGCTGCACGGCGAGTCGGCGCACCCGTACCGACCTGACCCCTACTTCTGGACCGAGCAGTCCGGACTCGACATCAAGATCAGCGGCGAACTCCCGCTCACCGGAACCCCCGAAGTCCTCGCCGGATCGGTGGACGACCGCAGTGCGCTGCTGAGATGGCACCGCGAGGGGGGCACGGCCACCGCCGTGGCCGTCAATCACCGACTCCCCGTCATCAAACTCAAGCGCCTCGGCGCCGGAGTACCGACACCAGTCCCGGCCCGTACGAGAGCCCGTACGTAAGGACGTGACCATGACTCACCCGCGCCTTGCCCTCTACGATCCGCTCACCCCCGCCCGCCAGGCCGATCATCGGCGCCTCGACCTTCGAGCGGCCCTCTGAGACGGCGACGGCGGAATCATGCCAACCTCGAATGAGCCGGGCCGCAGCAGCACAAACCGTGTCTTCGCGATTCTGCACGCCTGCCGGCGCAGCCCCACCCCGATGACGCTCACCGAAATCTCACGCCGGTCGGGGATCCCGGTGGCGACCGCCTACCGACTGTCACGGGAGCTGATAGCCGAGGGCGCCCTGGAGCGGAACGACGACGGCAGCCTCCAGATCGGGATCGGGCTGTGGGAACTGGGCTCCGCCGCACCGCGACAGCGTGGCCTCCGCCGCGCGGCACGCCCGGTCATGCAGTCGCTGGCGGGCCATACCCGCACGGTCGTTCACTTGGCCGTCGCCGGCCATCACGAGGCCGTGTGCGTCGACAAGGTCGCCGGGCCCCGGGCGGTCGCGAATATAGCGGAGGTGGCCGGCAGCCTCCCGCTGCATGCGACCGGCGTGGGAAAGGTGATCCTGGCCTACTCGGACGACCCGGACGTCTGCGCCGTCCTGCAGTGCACGTCGCTGCGCCGGTACACGGCACGGACCATCGCCGGTCCCGGCCGGCTGGCAGCCGAGCTGGCCGGGGTGCGGGATGCGCAGGTCGGTTACTCGCGGGGTGAGCTGACGGTCGGAACGACATCGGTCGCCGCGCCTGTCTTCGACGCCGAGGGCCGGTTCGTCGCGGCACTCGGCGTTCTGGCACCGGAAGCGGAGCAGGTGGACCGGCTGGCACCCGAGGTCCGCAGAGCCGCGGATGCCATCTCACGGCGCCTTCCCGCCAACGCCTGACGTTCCTTTAGGTCTGGATTTCGATGATCGAAAGGCTCGCTGGCGTCAGTCGGCGAGCCCGGTCAAAAGTGGCTCCGTGACAAGGATTAGGCGCTGTACCGCGGCATTGACCCTATGAAAAGCACCTGGAACATCAGCCAGATGCCCGACCTGACCGGCCGCACCGCGGTCGTCACCGGCGCGAACAGCGGCCTGGGCATCCCTACAGCTCAGGCGCTCGGCAAGGCCGGCGCGCACGTGGTGCTGGCCGTGCGCGACCTCGACAAGGGCAGACAGGCCGCGGCCACGGTCCCTGGTAGCCACGAGGTCCGCCACCTCGACCTGGCCGACCTTGCATCGGTGCGTCAGTTCGCCACCTCCTGGGACGGCGATCTGGACCTGCTGATCAACAACGCGGGCGTGATGATGGCACCGGAGGGGCGCACCAAGGACGGCTTCGAGACGCATTTCGGCACCAACCACCTCGGCCACTTCGCGCTCACCAATCTGCTGCTGCCGCACATCACCGACCGCGTCGTGACAGTCTCCGCCGCGGCGCACCGTTGGGTTGGCGGAATCAACTTCGACAACCCGGACCTCAGCGGCGCCTACAACGCCCGGCAGGCGTACGGCCAGTCCAAGCTGGCAAACCTGCTCTTCACGCTGGAGCTGCAGCGGCGGCTCAGCGAGATCGGATCACCTGTGCGTGCGCTCTCCGCGCATCCCGGTCTCGCGGCGACAGACCTGCTGCGCACCCCGCAACCGGTGCTGCGCATGTTCATCCGGGTGGTCGCGCAGAGCGCTGAGGCCGGTGCCCTGCCGACGCTCTTCGCCGCGACCCAGGATCTTCCCGGTGCGAGTTACGTCGGGCCGGGCGGCATCTCGGGGATGCGCGGCGGCCCAACACTGGTCAGCCCTACCGCGGCCGCGAGCGATCCGGCGGCGGCTGAACGCCTGTGGGCGCTGTCCGAGGAACTGACCGACACGAGCTTCGTCTTGAGTGCTTAGCCCCGTCGAGATCGGCTGCCGGCCGCAGTGTCGGGCAGTCTCCCGTGAGTATCCGACCTGCGGCATCAGGTCGGAAACAGCACGTTCCGTTCATCAAAAACACGCTTTGACACAGTCCCGGGCCCGTCTTCAGCATCGGGAGACTCACGCTTCCACGGCGGTCGTCGGCCGTCCACATCGATACACGTGTGGCCAGGTCGGCAGTGTGACGAACAGCGCCGTTCCACACCGAAAGGGGCTCCCCCATGACGACCCAGAGCACCGTGCCGCAGATCGGGCATCTGATCGGCGGACAGATATCGGCCGCCCACCTCCGGAACGCGTACGACCCGGGGCGACTCGACGAGGTCGTCGCCCAGGTGGCCGTCGGCACGGCGGAGGACGTGGACCGCGCGGTCCGCGCCGCGCATGCGGCCTTCCCCGGCTGGCGTGACACGCCCGTCGCCGAGCGCGTCCAGAAACTTCTGGCCGCCGCGGAACTCGTCGCGGGCAGCGCCGACGAACTCGCCCCGTTGCTCGTGCGCGAGCACGGCGGTGTGCTCGGGGAGGCGCAGACCGACTTCGCCCTGGGCGCCGGGAGCCTCCAGTACACCGTGAGCCTGACAGAGGAATTCCTCCGTCCCGTCCAGTTCGACGACGAGCAGAGCTTCATCAGCGTGGAGAAGGTTCCCCGGGGTGTCGTGGCGGCGATCGTGCCGTGGAACATGCCCGTGGTCCTGACGATGATGAAGCTCGCGCCCGCACTGGCCACCGGCAACACGCTCGTGGTCAAGCCGTCGCCGTTCGCCCCGGCCGCCCTGACGTTGGTCCTGCACAAGATCGCGGACATTCTGCCGCCCGGCGTGCTCAACGTGGTCCACGGCGAGGGCGATGTCGGGGCCGCGCTGTGCGGCCACCCGCTGGTGCGCAAGGTGGTGTTCACGGGCGGCACCGCCACCGGCCGGAAGGTCGTCGAGGCCACCGCCTCGACGATCAAGAACGTCACCCTGGAGCTGGGCGGCAACGACCCGGCGATCGTCCTGGACGACGCCGACACCGACGCCGTCCTCGACCGGATACTCAAAGGCGTCTACACCCGAAGCGGCCAGATCTGTTTCGCCGTCAAGCGCATCTACGTGCCGCGCGGCAGGTACCGGCGGTTCGCCGACGCGCTGTGCGACCGGGTCAACGAGTACGCCGTCGGCCACGGCCTGGACCCGCAGGCTTCCTTCGGTCCGCTCAACAACGAAGCGCAGTTCAAGAAGGTACTCGGCCTGCTGGACCGTACCCGCAGTTCCTCGGCGACCTTGGTGGAACTGGGCCGGAAACTCGACCCGTCCTCCTGGGACAACGGCTACTACCTGCTGCCCCACGTGGTTCGCGACGTCGAGCACTCCGCTCCGGTGTCGTGTGAGGAGCAGTTCGGCCCGGTGGTCCCGCTGATCGCCTACGACGACGAGGAGCAGGTGGTCTCCTGGGCCAACGACAGTGAATACGGGCTCTGTTCGTCGGTGTGGACCACGGACCCGGACCGGGGGCTCGCGATGGCCCGTCGTATCGAGGCCGGCAGTACGTTCATCAACACCCACTCGTTCGAGTCGCTGGATCTGCGCATGCCGTTCGGCGGCGTCAAGCAGAGCGGGATCGGCCGGGAGTGGAGCACCACCGGGCTGTCCGCCTACGTCGAGGAACACGCCATCCGTCGACTGAAGTGACCGGTCATGGCGGATTGCGGAGCCAATCACGACACCAGTCGCAGTCTGCTATCGGCGCTGGTCAGAGGCGTAATTCGCCTTGAGGCGGGGGCGCGTGACAGCTAGTGCCATGCCTCGTGACCGGTGTACCACCCAAAATCACGCTTGCGACAGGATGAAGCCGGGCAAGCCGGAATTCGACCCCAAACTCAAGAAACAAACGGGAAAGTACAAAATATGTCATCCAGCGACGGCAACAGAAATCAGCGGTTTCTGTCAAAGGTGTGTCTGGTCACCGGAGGAAGCCGCGGACTCGGGTTGGCAACAGCACAAGCCTTCGCCCGTGAAGGCGCCCGAGTCATCATCGTGGCGCGTGATCAACAGCAACTGTCGGCTGCCTCCGCTCAAATCGAAGGCGACGTGATCGCCATTCGGGGGGACCTCGCCACCCTCGCAGGGATCAAACACGTCGTGGCCGAACTGTCGACGCATGTCGATCACATCGACGTGGCGTATCTCAATGCAGGTCGTGCGGGCATAAAGCGCCTCGACGCCATGGATGAGGAAACCTGGGACCGCGTCTTCGACACGAATGTGAAGGGCACCTTTTTTCTGGTTCAAGCGATAAAGCCCTTGCTTGCGCCTGGCAGCGCGATCGTGTTCTGCGGTTCGGCGGCGGCAAAAAATGCCACAGCCGGGCTGGCCGCTTACGGAAGCAGCAAAGCCGCGCTCGAGCATCTGACCCGTATCATCGCCGCCGAACTGATCACCGAAGACATTCGGGTCAACATGGTTGTCCCCGGCGGAATGAACACGGACATCGCCCTGCACACCGACGGGCTTGACCCCGAGCACAGTCGGGCCTTTCGCGAGCGCATCAGGCTGGGCACCCCGATGCTGCGCGAAGGCGAGCCGAGCGAACTGGCGGATGCCGTGCTCTTCCTCGCCTCCTCCGAGGCAAGCTACATCACCGGCGCACAACTCGCGGTCGACGGCGGCTCGGCCGGATTCAGGCGCCCCCCTTCCTGATACCCGCGCCATTCAGGCACCCCGCCAACTACCGATTGGAATTCCAGTGGTGGACGAGTCGTTTGGTCAGCCCGTCGGTGCCGCCTTTCAGATGGCCTACTTCGTGCCTGACATCGAAGCCGGAATGGAATGGTGGACAGCACATCTCGGAGTGGGCCCGTGGTTCGTCATCGACAGGATCGGCGATACCGGAGTGACCTACCGTGGCAAGCCTGCGAATGCCGAATTCAGGATAGCCATGGCCTACTCAGGACATCTGAATATTGAGCTCATCCAGACGCTTGACGACGGGCCGTCCATCTACAAAGAAGCGCGCGAAAGGCGCGGCTACGGCTTCCACCACGTCGCCAAGGCAGTGCCGAACCTTCAGGAGGCAGTTGCGGCCTGTCGAGCTCACGGATTCGTCGTGCTTCATCACTCGCCGACCCCGGGAGGGGGTCAGGTCTACATTCTCGACGGCGGAGACGACGGGCCGGGAATGATAGAACTCGTCGAGGACGTTCCTGCAACGCGCAAGGTCTTCACAGCAGTACGGCGAGCGTCGATGGGCTGGGACGGTAGTAACCCGCGTCGCGACTTTGCAGAGATCTTGGCAGGACTGGAAACTGTCGACTGAGCTCGACCGCGTGGCACGGGCGCTGTGGGCGCGTCAGGCGAAGACGCTGATCGGTCAGTCGAGGCACGTACGGGCGTGCGGCCGGTGCCGCCCCTTTCACTCCTCGGCCGGTAGGCCGCCGGCCACCAGCCGGTGCGCGTGACTCGTCGCGGTGGACGGGGCCACGCCCGCAAGCCGGGCCACGACGTAGCACAGCAGGCGCTGCATCGGCCCAGGCCGGGCCTGACCGGCCTGTTCGGCCGGCCGCGGATCCTCGGCCAGCAGCCTGGTGATGCTCGGCGCGCGGCGTCGGGAGGGCCGTAGGGGCGTCCCGGGTCCGGGCGGCCATCGTCGAGCCGTTGGCCCGCACAGATTCTCTGACAAACTTTTGTCAGAGGTATTAATCAGAGCGGCTTCTCGGTGCTACGTTGCCAGTCCAGCAGAGGTGAGGCGGCCGTCGTCGGCCGCCGGGCAGCGCCGTGTCGTCGGCTGTTATCCCCTGAGGCCAGAAGTGCCGCGAACGCGCCAGCGTGGAGTCGCGCGAGGCCCGAATCCCCAAGTGAACGTGATCAGCAGCACGCGAGTGCAACCGGCCGGGAATCCGCAGTCCCGTCCAAGGAGAGGCAACGCCATGAGGGAACCGCCGAGTTACGCCATCGCGCGCAGTGCCGACGTCGCGCTGGACCCCGGCCTGGAGGACGCGGCGGTGCCGGCCCGCAACGCCGAGGTCGGGAAGCGCTTCAGGGAGCGTCTGAACCGAGTACCCGCAAGGGGCCACGTCGCGCCCCGGATCGGCTCGTTCGGCGAAACGCGGCAGTACACCAACCGGGGCTGGGGCATCACGCCGACGACCGGCCTCACCCCGGCGGCCTCGGCGGTGCCGGCAGGCTCACTGGCCCCCACGACCGTGGCGGTCTTCCCGTTGCGGACTCCGCCCGCCGACGTGCGCGCCGACGGGCGGATGGCCTGAGGCACCTCCCACTCGCCGGAGGACTGCTCGTCTTGGCCCTCGCGAAGCGACGGCGACGACATTCAGCCGGGATTTCATCATCCCCTCAAGGTCGAGGAGATCGACATGACAGAAACCAGCACTGTGGACACCGGTACCGGTTACGGCCGCGAGACACCGTCGTACGACGCGCGGCTGGCCGAGGTCGGCCCGGGCACGCCGATGGGCGAGGTACTGCGGCGGTACTGGCAGCCGATCGCCGTGTCGGAGCAGCTCACCTCCGACACGCCGCACCGCACGCGGATCCTGGGCGAGAACCTGGTCGTCTTCCGCGACGGCCAGGGCCGCCCCGGCGCCGTCTTCGAACGGTGCGCGCACCGCGGCAGCAGCCTCTTCTACGGCCGTGTGGAGGAGGACGGCATCCGCTGCTGCTACCACGGCTGGAAGTTCGACGTGCAGGGCCACTGCCTGGAGCAGGCCCTGGAACCGGACCGTGGCCGGCGTCGCGAGGTCGCGCGGCAGCCCTGGTACCCGGTCGAAGAGCGGTACGGTCTGGTGTTCGTCTACATGGGACCGCCCGAGCGCAAGCCCGCCCTCCCTCGCTACGACGCCCTGGAACCCCTGGGAGAGGGCGAGCAGTACTACGCCGCGTGGCCGATTCCCGGGCTGCCGCCGACCGGCCTGGTGTCGGACTTCAGTTGGCTGAATATGTACGACAATGCGTGGGATCCGGCGCATGTGTGCTGGCTGCACTCCAACCACAGCGGCTACCAGATCATGGGGTCGGGCACCACCGGTCTGCCCGAGGCCTTCTTCGATCCGGAGGCCGTCCAGGACAACATCACGTACACCAGGACCGAGTTCGGAGCCAAGTACGACCATCTCATCCGGGACAAGACGGCAGACGGCGACGCTCGACAGCGGAGCTTCCGCACGGAACTCTACCTACCGAACGTCTTCGCGCTGCCGGACTACGTGGGCCTGGCCACAGACCAGGGGGCCGACCACATGATGTGGGTCGTCCCGATGGACGACACCCACCACCGGGTGTTCTTCTCCATCCGTTCCAGCGACCCCGAGCGCGTGAACCGCTTCGCCTTCGGCATCAAGCAGAACGGCAAGGACCTCTGGGAACTGACCGAGGAGGAGCGGCAGCGGTTCCCCGGTGACGGTGAGGCACAGGCCTCGCAGGGAGCGATCCCTATGCACTCCGAGGAGACCCTGGCAACCACCGACCGCGGCGTGGTGATGCTCCGCCGCATGCTCAAATCCATGATCGCCGACGTCGAGGCCGGCCGCGACCCCCTGGGCGTGAGCACCCTCGACGGCCCTCCGCTCCACGTCGACGCCGGCATCTACACCGTCTCCACGGGTACGGCACAGACCGCGGCGACAGCGTCCGCGGTCGAAGCCTGAGAAAGGACGCGGCCGTGACGTGGACGGAAGCGGTGGTCGTCTCTCACCTCCTGATGACCCCCGATATCACGGTGATCGACCTCGCCCCGGACGAGGGAACCGAGTTCCCGGCCTACACCGCCGGCGCGCACTTCCCGGCCTACACCGCCGGCGCGCACATCGATGTCCAGACCGACTCAGGACCGCTCCGCCAGTACTCACTGTGCGGTCCGCCCGAGAACGGACACTACCGCCTGGCCGTACTCAACGAGCCGGGCTCCCGCGGCGGTTCGCGGGCGATGCACGCGCTCAAGGTGGGCGACCGGCTACAGATCTCGGCACCGCGCAACCGCTTCTCCCTCGTCACGGCCCGCCGGCACCTGCTGTTCGCCGGCGGGATCGGCATCACTCCCCTGCTGGCGATGACGCACCAACTGGACGCCGAGGGCGGCGACTACACGCTGCACTACTGCGCCCGCAGCCGCACCCACACGGCCTTCGTCCCGGAACTGACCGACAACCCCCGCGCCGCCTTCCACTTCGACGACGAGGGCCCCGCCCAGATGCTGGACATGGCCCGGGACCTCGGCGAACCGCAACCGGACACAGCGGTCTACGTCTGCGGCCCGGCAGGCTTCATCGACCACGTACTGGGCAAAGCCGAAGCCATGGGCTGGCCGCCGCAGGTCCTGCACAAGGAACGGTTCAGCAACGACCGCGCCGCCGCGCAACGCGACGCGGACGGATCGGGCGGCTTCACCATACGCCTGGCCTCCACGGGAGCCGAATGCCTCGTCCCCGGCGGGAGCAGCGTGCTCGACATCCTGCTGGAGAACGGCGTCGACGCACCGCACTCGTGCCAGCTGGGCATCTGCGGGGAGTGCGTGGTACGCGTGCTGGCGGGCGACCCCGATCACCGCGACGACGTGCTCACCTCGGGCGAACGTGCCGAAGGCATGTTCGCCACCTGCTCGTCCCGAGCACTCTCCGCCACCCTGGACCTGGACTTGTGACCGAGGCCCCTACCTCCCCGCCGGCCGCGGCCGAGCGGGGGGCGCTTCCACCGTCGAGCCGGAGGAAGCCGGAGGGTTCGCAGCCATGGCCGCCGGACCGGATGCTGTGCCTTCCAGTACAGCGAGTTGGACGTGCTGGCGCAGCGCGGTGGGTGGGTCGTCCATGAACGGCGGTGCCGCGGTGCGCAACGGCACGCCCAGCAGCGCCGGGCGTGCCCAGTTGCCACAGCCGTATGCATCCCCACGGCGAAGATGCCGCCCGGTGCGCGGTCCGGCGCTCCGGCCTCGATGCGTTCCAGCGCCAGTCGCCGCACGATGGCATGGGGCAGACCGGTCTCCCTGGGTCAGGTCGGCGAGGGTGAGCCGGGAGTGGCCGGGCCGGAACGCGAAGAGAAGGTCGAACAGCCGCGAACCCCACGCTCCGGCCAGGCTGACTCGTACGGGGCATCAGGCCACCCCCGTGAAGGCTGCCGAAAAGAGGACACCCTCTGACACCCGCCGGTACGGCCTGGACCACCTGCGACGTCAAGGCGTCAACGACGCGTGAGTCCTCCGTCGACGGCGAGGATCTGGCCGGTGATGAACGCGGCTTCGTCGCCGGCGAGGAATGCCACCGTGTTGGAGACGTCCGCCGTCGTCTGCCGCCGCTTCAGATCCTGCATCTGTACGGTCATGTCGAAGAACTGCTCGCCGGCGCTCTGGAGTGCCTTGGCCGTCGGGACCAGACCGGGGGCGACCGCGTTGACCGTGACATCGTGTTTCGCCAGGTTCGCCGCCAGCACGCTGGTGAACCCGTTGAGGGCGCCCTTGGAAGAGACGTACGCGACGAACGGCGGCGGACTCGTCCAGTAACTGCCGGACGTTATGTTGATCACCCGGCCGGCGTCGGACTGCTTGAGGTCCTCGAGAAAGGCCTTGACCGTCAGGAAGGCTCCGTTCACGTTGACCGCGAAGACCTTGTTCCACTGCTCGAACGTCACGTCGTCGATGTCTGCGAAGGGCACGATGCCCGCGTTGTTCACGACGATGTCGACCCGGCCCAGCGCATCCCGGACCTCCGCGGCGAAGGCGTTCATCTGTGCCTCGTCGGAGACGTCGACCTTCGTGCTGAAGAACCGGCGGCCGTTCCCCTCGACAAACCCCTGCGTATCGTTCGCCGCGTCTACATCGGCAACCGCGATATCGGCGCCTTCGGACGACAGCTTCCGGGCGATCTCCTGACCGATCCCGGCACTACCGCCGGTCACCACAGCAATCTTTCCCGCCAGACGTCCCGCCATGACACAACTCCTTTTCCGCGGCCCGGAGATGTCCGTGAGCGTTGCCCGCTCAGCCATCCGCGGCCCTCAAGACCAGTGACCCCGCGCCCAGTTCCCGGCTCGATCGACGGGAGAAGCCAAACGCCGCCTCCACGGTGAACGACGCACCTGGCCCCCGCCGCCGGGCATGCGGCGCAGCCCCTTGACCGGCCATGATGCGTGGCTTCCACTCGCGGCGATACGGCGCGTTCCGTTCAACGAAAGGCGTTCCGGCACGCCCCGTTGAGCTGATGCCCACGCCGGTCCCGAGCGGATCGTGACGTGGGCGGAAGAGGCGGCTGTCTGCCACGCCTCCGCAGCCCTGCGCATCGCGGTGATCGACCTCGCGGGCGTACCAGCCGAGTACAGCCGGGGCCGCCGTCAACTGCCGGGCTGATCCCCGTTCTCCGTCTCTTCGACGTCCCGAGGGGGAATCGTCCGACTCCCCGGTCCTTCCTCGGGGGCTTCGGCGATCGCGTACATCACGCGCGCCAGTTGTTCGGCGTAACGGTCGATGAACTCGGGGGAAGCCGGGTCCGCGCCGGTGACGGCGGCGGCCAGCTGCGGCAGCGCTTCCGGCGCGATCGCCGCGGCGAAGAACGCCAGCGTCAACGCGCCGACATCGAGATCGGCGCGGATCTCGCCCCTGGTCTGCCTCTTCCGGGTCTCGTCGACGACGTCGAGCAGGCGGCTCGCCCATGCCTCGGGAGGAGCGGGTTTGCCGTCGAGTTCGGCGCGCATCAGCGTGCGGACGATCGGCACCTTGTCGTCGTGTTCCCAGCGCACGTAGTCCCGGACGATCTCGGCGAACGTCTCCGCGCCGCTCATCATGGTCGCGCCCTTGGTGATCCAGCGCTCGGTGAGTGCGTCGTAGAGGCCCTTCTTGCCGCCGAAATGGTAGGTGATCAGCGAATGGTTCACTCCGGCCGCGGCGGCGATCCGCTCGACCCGTGCCCCCTTGAAACCGTGCTCGCCGAACTCCTCGTTCGCCGCGTCCATGATTTTCTGGCGCGTGCGTTCCGGATCGTGTCGACGGCGCGGATCGGCCGGGCGCCGATGCGGCTTGCGCCGCCCTGCGGGGTCAGGGGCGTGCTCATCCTTGTCGATCACCTTTCGAATATAGCCCTCCTTCCCTCGGGGACTCAGCAGTCGATGGTGACCCCGTGCCCGGCGATCCGGGACACACAGGCGCACATCTGACGGCCCTCGGCCCGCTGCCGTGGGGACAGGAACACATCACGGTGATCGACGGGCCCGTCGCTCTCCAGGATCCGGACGCGGCACAGCCCGCACTCCCCGCGCAGACAGTCGTACATGATCTCGACACCCGCCGCCTGCAAGGCGTCCAACATGCTGGTGCCGACCGGGACTTGGACCGTCACGCCGAGGCGCTCCACGGTGACCTGGTACGGACGGGCGGGGTGGTCGCCGCTCGTGCCGAAGGTCTCGAACCGCAGGTCCGCCGGCGATCGCCCCTCCTGCTGCCAGACCTGGCGGACGTCCCTGAGCAGTCCCATGGGACCGCAGACGTAGAGCACGCCACCCCGGGGAACCCCGGCGACCACCTCGGCGGGGCTCACCCGACCTCCGCGTGTGGATTCGGCCAGAGTCACCAGACCGGGGTGAGCGGCTTCCAACTCCTGCGCGAACGCCATGTGTTCGCAGGACCGGCCCGCGTAGACGATCCGGTAGTCGCTGCTTCGGGAGCGCAGGGCGCGTGCGAGTCCCAGGACGGGAGTGATGCCGATTCCGGCGGCGAGCAGCACGCTGGGGGCAGATCCCGGGTTGAGTGGGAACTCGTCTACGGGGCCTGCGACTTGGACCTCGTCACCCGGTGTCAGCGAGTGCATCCACACCGATCCGCCCCGGCCGTCCCGCCGTCGGCGTACGGCGATGCGCAGGAGGCCGTCGTGGCCGAGATCGACGAGGGAGTACGACCGGGTCTCATCGCCGCCTGGAAGGCGGACAGTGACGTCCAGGTGGCTGCCGGGCGGTGGCACGGGAGCCGGGGTCGGCAGGCGCAGCGTGATCAGGGCGATGTCCGGCGCCGCCTCGTCGCGGGCCTCGACAGTCGCCACGCGCTGCGTGCCGCCGCTCATGCCGACCGCCGCGTCGTGGCGGCGACGGACGCGAGGGCGGTGGGGTGGGTGCGTTCGCGGCCCTGCTCGGCGGCGACCTTGGCGTCGATGATGCGCCGCGCCCACATGCCGCCGATGTCGATGTTGAGGTTGTAGAACTCGTGGTCGGGGTTGGCCTCGATGGCCCGCTGCTGGGCGTTGAGCATGTCGGTGTCCTGGCCGAAGACGCGGGAGACGTTCTGCCGCAGGAGGTTCGTGAGCCCCTGGTCGCCGAGGTGGTAGTTGCGCGTGAACGCCCAGAAGTAGTGGCAACTGCCGGGGCCGGCCGGCGTGATGGTGTTGAGCACGTGGCCGTTGACGCCCGCGCTTCGGTCTCCCTCCGGCGCTCCCGTGCCGACGGGCGCGACGCCGACGTCGATGGTGATCGTCGCGGGTGCGGTGAAGCGGATGATCTGCCAGCGGTCGACCGGGCCACGGTACTCCGGTGCCTTCCGCCTCAGCTGCATGGCCAGGAACGGGGGCGCCTCGATGCCGTGCATCCAGCGGGTGAGGGTGACCGAGTCCTCGTCGTGTGCCACGTCCGGTTCGGCGTCGGACAGTTCGTCGTTGGCGAGGCTGTCGGCGTGCAGGAACTGTTCGTGCGTCAGGTCCATGAGATTGTCCACGACCAGGCGGTAGTCGCAGTCGAGCTCGATGCGCTCGCCGTCACCGGCCCACGCCGGGTCGTCGTTCCAGTGGAGGTCGGGGACGAGATCCGGGTCGGCCTTGTCGGGGTCACCGGGCCAGATCCAGACGTAGCGGTGCCGCTCGACGACCGGGTAGGAGGTCACGGCCGCCGAGGGGTTGAGCGTCTCCTGGGCCGGCATCCGCGTGCAGCGTCCGTTGGGGCCGTACGTCACGCCGTGGTAGCCGCACACCAGGTTGTCGCCGTCGAGCCGGCCCATGGACAGCGGGACGAGCCGGTGCCAGCAGGCATCGGCCAGGGCGACGGGGGTTCCCTCGGACGTGCGGTACAGGACGACCGGGCGTTCGCAGATCGTGCGCGGGAGGAGCGTGCGGCCCACTTCGGTGTCCCAGGCCGCCGCGTACCAGGCGTTGAGGGGATACATGCCGGGAGCCCCCTCTTGTGGTGCCGGTGACGGCGACGGGCGGGTCACTGGGGCGCTCCGGGCCGCTCGCTGCCGGCCAGCCAGGCGGCACCCTCCGCGTAGAGCCGGTCGACCGCCTCGCCGACCAACCCCGGCAGACCGGGCTTCACCGTGAATCCGGCCTTCGTCTGTACGTATCCCAGGTGGCGGTACCCGGCCGGGAACCGGGCGAGCAGTTCGGGATCGAGCTTGAGGGAGGCAGCGGGGTCGACGACGTCGAGGCGGTCCTTCTCGTAGATGGGCTGCCTGCGGACGATCGTCCACTCGCCGCCGTCCCGGGACAAGAAGTCGTAGAATCGGCCGGTGCACACCACGTCCACCAACACGCCGTCTGTCTCCGCTCGCTGACTGATCGTCATCTTGGTCTGGGCGATCGCCCGCTCCCCCGCCACGTCCGCGGTGTGGCCGCCCAGGAAGTGCAGAATGCTGACGCCGCTCTCGAAGCCCTGCCTGCTGGCGGCGATGAAATCCGCGGCGGGGCCCTGGAACCAGGTGGCGCTCATCCACCCATCCGGATGCCACACCGTGGCGAACCGCTCCCAGTCACCGGCGTCCCGCCACAGCGCCCAGTTCTCCACCAGTTGCCTGATCTTCGCCTGATCCTCGTTCATCGAGATCTCCGTCTCTGGTTGCCGCCGGCACTCGCCTGGTGCGTCCCTTGACCGTGCGGTCAAGCGCCCGGCTGCTCGGCGGCTTCTTCCTGGGACCGGCCCGAGTGGAGCCGGTCCAGCAGTCGCAGTCCTTCCTGCGCCCACTCCACCTCCGCGCGGGCGCGGGCGATGAGACCGCTGTACGCGAAGGCCTTGAACTCCACGACCGCTTCCTGCTCATCCGGCGGCGTCCGCTCCAACCGCGCCAGGAGCAGGGGAACGCGGCGCGCGAGGATGTCCTCGCGCTGCTTCTCGTACGACGCCAGTGCGTCCTCGTAGAACCGCGCGTGCGCCTCCAGTTGGGCACGCGCTGCCTCGGGGCGCGCCCATTCGAAGTACGCCGCCTTGAGCCGCTGAGGGTCCCGCTCGCGCCGCGGTTCCTCGACGTCCTCGACCCACTCCCGCAACTGCTCTCGGCCGGCCTCGGTGATGCTGTACCGGCGCTTCCTCGCGTGCTCGCCGCGAGGCACCTCCTCGCCCTCGATGAGACCGGCGGACTCCAGCTTGCGCAGCTCGGGATAGATCTGGGTGTGCGGCGCGTGCCAGAGGTAGTCGACGGAGGCGTCGAACTGCCGCATGGCGTCGAAGCCGGTCATCGGCCGGGCGGCCAGCAGGGCGAGCAGGGCCACGCGCAGTGACATGGGGAACCTCCGCGAGGGACGGCGTCACCGCCGACGAGCTGGACGGATATTAATGTATCTCCATACATACCTGCGTCAAGGGTTCCGGCAAAGCTGGCCGCGCTGCGGCACTCAGGCGTTCCGTGTCCGCCAGGCGCGCACGTAAGCGCGGCCGTAGTCGTTCCCGTGGGAAGTCCGCAGCACGGTGTGGATGTGGAACGGCTTCAGGGTGTCGTAGTCGAGGAAGACGCCGCAGTGGTGGTCGAGTTCGGCGATGAGCACCGGCGACTGGAGACGGTGGTAGAAGACGTCGCCCAGCTCGTGTCCTCCGATCCAGCTGAACCAGGTCTCGAGGACTCCATGGCCTGAGAAGGTGTGCCTGTGGCATTCCGGGGATCCGATGAGCTGGCCCATCATCACGGACCAGGCGTCAGCGTCTGCACCGAAGCCCTGCAGGTGTTACTCGTCGAGGAACTGAATGGCGTGCTTCAGGAACCGCTCGGGATACTGGAAGTGCGCTCCATGCCCGGCATCGGGGTAGATCAGCAGTTGAGCGTTGGGGATGTTCTGGGCGAGGTGCCAGGAGTTGATCGAGGCGACCATCACGTCGTTCTCGCCGTTGAGGACCAGCGTCGGCTGGGTGATCGCGTTCAGGTGGGCGTAGGGATTCTCGCCCGGCAGCGGTTCCCCATAGACCGTAACCGCTTCAATCTGCGCCTGTGCGACTTCGGGCGAGCTCGGCGGGTCCTGGTCGGCACGCTGGTGGCGTCGCTCCCAGAATGCCCGGCCCGCTGCCTGCGCGGCTTCCGAGCGGCCGAAGAAGAGGAAGAGGAAGTCCTCCACGACGGGGACCGGACGCGGTGCGACCTCAAGCACCTTGGGGTCCATCGTCGGGTCCAGGCCTCGGGGGCCGGTGCCGAGCAGGAGGAGTTTGCGCACCAGCTTGGGGTGGCGCAGCGTGACCTCCTGTGCCTGGTAACCGCCGATCGAGAAGCCGAGCAGATCGACCTGCTCCAGCCCCAGCGCCTGGATGACCGCGGCGATGTCGTCGGCCATGTCCTCCATCCGGTTACGCGGCTTGCCGGATGACGAGGCGATGCCGCGCCCGTTGAACAGGATGACCTCACGGCCCTCGGCCAGGCCATCGGCGAGCAGGGGGTCCCAGTGGTCCATCCCCCCGCGGAGGTGCTGGACGAAGAAGAGCGGGACGCCGGAGGGCTTGCCCCAGCGGCGGTAGGCGAATCGGTCGCCGTCGACCTCGATGAAACGAGTCGGTGCAGTCAGGTGCGTGTCACTCATGGCCTGACCCTTTCTGTAGCGGGTGAGCCATACAATTACGGTCATCATCCAAAAAGTCAACCGCTTTGATGTCGATCGACATCTATGTACGCTGGGCTGTCGAGCGTCGACCGAAGAAGGGGCGGTTGGACGTGCGGGTCACCAAGGCGCAGGCAGAGCGCAACCGTGCGCACATCGTCGCGACAGCCGCCAGGCTGTTCCGTGAGCGCGGCTATGACGGTGTCGGCGTGGCAGAACTGATGGCAGCCGCCGGGTTCACCCATGGCGGGTTCTACAAGCACTTCCGCTCCAAGGCCGACCTGATGGCCGAAGCATCCGCAAGCGGGCTCTCACAGACCGCGGCACGGACAGAAGGTCTGGACCCCGCCGAGTTCGTCGAGAACTACGTCTCCCGGGAGCATCGCGACGGGCGCGGTGACGGCTGCACCATCGCGGCCCTCAGCGGCGACGCCGCACGTCAGCCGGCGGACATCAGAACAGAGTTCGCAGCCGGGATCGAGAACCTGCTGACGGCCCTTCAGGCCCAAAGCGATACGCCGGGGGATGCGGACCAGCGCGCGGCCCGCAGCATGGTGATCGACATGCTCGCCCATTCGATCGGCGCGATCATGTTGTCGCGGGCATGCCCGGACGGTTCTCCACTGGCGGACGAAATCCTCGAGGTCTGCCGCAAGGAAATTCTCGCGTCACTGGCACACGGCACCAGCGACCAGCCGGCGGCACGGAGCCCAGAAACCTGACCGCAGCCGACCGACGCAAGTCCACGACGGGTGGCGCCGCCAGACGGGGACCATGGCCGTGGGCTCATGGATGAGGCGCCTTCCAGGGCCCGCCGTGTACGAGCCTGGCCATCGAGTGAACGGACGATGCCTTCACCCACCGAAATCCGGATCAAGGTCGAAGCCGCCGAGCCGACGGTGGCCCGCGCGGAGAAGCGCCTGGCCGCCGAGACCGAGGCTCACCAGGGGAAGCTGATGTGGTGGTGCTCAGTGTGTGGGGGTCAGGGCGCCGCGGAAGGTGCGCCGGTAGGCGAGCGGTGAGACGCCGATGGCGGCATGCAGGTGTTCTCGTAGCGAG
>NZ_JNWJ01000069.1:0-36254 GCF_000716805.1 Streptomyces yerevanensis
CCACGACCCCTCCCGCCGGTGAGAAGCCGCGGGTTCGTTGTGGCTGGCGGTGGGTGGAGCCGCAGGCTTTTGCTTTTAGGGGCGCGGGGAACTGCGCGACCAGCCACGACGGGCCCGCAGCCGCGACACGCAGTGTCACCCCCCACCCCCCGGCGGGGGCCTGGGGCGCAGCCCCAGTTTCGGGAAGGGGCGGGGCTGGGGAAAGAAACCGCCCGCACGCCCACGCCCGTCCACCCGCAGCTGCCGACCGCCTCCACCCGCCACGGGCCCCCTGCTCAACCGGCGGAGCCAGTACGCTGGGGGTGTGGCAGTTGTCGATGTATCCGAAGAGCTCAAGTCCCTCTCCGCGACCATGGAGTCGATCGAGGCCGTCCTGGACCTCGACAAGCTGAGGGCAGACATCGCCGTGCTCGAGGAGCAGGCGGCAGCGCCGTCCCTGTGGGACGACCCCGAAGCGGCGCAGAAGATCACCAGCAAGCTGAGCCACCTCCAGGCGGAGGTACGCAAGGCGGAAGCCCTGCGCAGCCGGATCGACGATCTGAGCGTGCTCTTCGAGATGGCCGAGGAGGAGGACGACTCGGACACCCGCGCCGAGGCCGAGACGGAGCTCACCTCCGTCAGGAAGGCGCTGGACGAGATGGAGGTCCGGACGCTGCTGTCGGGGGAGTACGACTCCCGCGAGGCGCTCGTCAACATCCGCGCGGAAGCCGGCGGCGTCGACGCCGCGGACTTCGCCGAGAAGCTCCAGCGCATGTACCTGCGCTGGGCCGAACAGCAGGGCTACAAGACCGAGGTCTACGAAACGTCGTATGCGGAAGAGGCCGGCATCAAGTCGACCACTTTCGCCGTCCAGGTGCCGTACGCCTACGGGACGTTGTCCGTGGAGCAGGGCACGCACCGGCTCGTCAGGATCTCGCCGTTCGACAACCAGGGGCGCCGGCAGACCTCGTTCGCGGGCGTGGAGGTGCTGCCCGTCGTCGAGCAGACCGACCACATCGAGATCGACGAGTCCGAGCTGCGGGTGGATGTGTACCGGTCGTCCGGGCCCGGTGGCCAGGGTGTCAACACCACTGACTCCGCGGTGCGGTTGACTCACCTTCCCACCGGGATCGTCGTCTCCTGCCAGAACGAGCGGTCGCAGATCCAGAACAAGGCGACCGCCATGAACGTACTGCAGGCGAAGCTGCTGGAGCGGCGTCGGCAGGAGGAACAGGCCAAGATGAACGCCCTCAAGGGCGATGGCGGCAACTCCTGGGGCAACCAGATGCGTTCGTACGTCCTGCACCCGTACCAGATGGTCAAGGACCTGCGTACGGAGTACGAGGTGGGCAACCCGGAGTCCGTGTTCAATGGCGAGATCGATGGCTTCCTGGAGGCCGGAATTCGCTGGCGCAAGCAGCGGGAGAAGTAAGCGACTTTCGCGGACATCGCTTTGTCGACAGGGCAACTGCCATCCATGGGACGGCAGTTGCCCTTTGTGCAGCCCAATGTCCGGGATTTACGTCACACTCACATGTTGTTTCGGCCGTCATATGACCTTGATCTGGACATCACGGTCGCAACGGCCTTGACGATGTTTTGAAGAACAGGAAGGCTGACGCGCGGCATGCGTATCTCTGGGGCGCATGTGAACCGGGGGGCTTCGAAAGCATCCCTGATGTCGTCGCCCCAGGCGCTGCTCCATTCACGATGAGCTATCTGGGGGTAGCAAGCAGATGACCAAGAAGACGCGGATCCGTGTCGCGCGGGTGGCCGCTGGTGCGGTGATCGCCGCCGGCGCTTCGCTGACCGCCGCGGGTGCCGCCTCGGCTCTCGACGTCGGCGTAGAGGTGGGCGGTCTGAGCGTCGGCGCGAGCGCCGACGAGAGCGGTGTCGGTGTCGGCATCGATGTCGAGGAGCCGACGGAGGACCCGACCGAAGAGCCGACGGACCCGCCCACGGAGATCCCTGAGGAGCCGCCGGCGGAAGAGCCTCCCGCCGAGGAGCCGCCGGCCGAGGAGCCTCCCGCCGAGGAGCCGCCGGCGGAAGAGCCTCCCGCCGAGGACCCCCCGGCGGAGCAGCCTCCCGCCGATGACCCGACCGACCCGGGTGACGACGACAGCGTCGGCGGTGGCGGCAACGACACCGACCCCGACGGCGGTTCGCAGCCCGTCGAGCAGGAGGAGGGCAAGGAGGGCCTGACCGACACCGGCAGCGGTACGGGTACCGGCACCGGCACGGGCGTCTCGGACCCCTCCGCTCAGGGCACCGGCGGTGGCGGTGAGCTCGCCGAGACCGGCGCTGCCGAGACCACCTTCCTGCTGGTCGGTGCGGCCACGATGATCGCCGGCGGTATCGGCTTCCGTATGCTGCCGCGCCTCATGAACGGTCGCGGCGCCGCCGCCTGACGCATGTCAGGGGCTGACCTGCCGTAGGCGTACGTACGCGAGAAGGGCCCGGAGTCCAGGATCCTGGACTCCGGGCCCTTCTCGTCGTACACGTAATGCCCGTGCACCTGACGTCCGTGCACGTGATGCCTCGCCGCTTCTCCTACGCGGTCTGGTGCGCCAGCAGGGCCACGGCCGCGATCAGTACGGCCAGCAGCGCGATCAGCGCCATGGGATTCAGGCCCGCGAACGGGCTCTCCTGCTGCAGCCGCTCCCTGTTCGCACGGCAGACAGGGCAACGGCCTTCATTCACGGGCGCGGCACAGTTCGCGCACACCAACCGGTCGTACGTCATGCGCTCGCCCTCCTTGCACCGGTTCCACGTAGATAACGCTCTCAACGCTCTCAGGAACGAGAACGTTCCCCCACCACTGTGCCAGGTTCCCCGGATTTAGGCTCGCGTCCCCTTATCCTTCGCGGTCCTGGCGCATTCGAGCCCTTCCCATGTGTGACAAAACGTGCAACCCTCGCGCAACCCTGACCGGCGACTGCGCCCGCCCACCGGGTTCGCGTATGGTCACGCTCACCTACCCCCGCTGACTCGTGGTGCATCCGTGATCCGATTCGACAACGTCTCCAAGGTCTACCCAAAGCAGACCCGCCCCGCACTCAGGGATGTCTCCCTGGAGGTCGAACGTGGCGAGTTCGTGTTCCTGGTGGGCTCCTCCGGCTCCGGAAAGTCCACCTTCCTGCGGCTGATCCTCCGTGAGGAGCGCACCAGCCACGGCCAGGTCCACGTCCTGGGCAAGGACCTCGCGCGCCTGTCCAACTGGAAAGTGCCGCACATGCGCCGCCAGTTGGGGACGGTGTTCCAGGACTTCCGGCTGCTGCCGAACAAGACGGTCGGCGAGAACGTCGCGTTCGCGCAGGAGGTCATCGGCAAGTCCCGCGGCGAGATCCGTAAATCCGTGCCCCAGGTGCTCGATCTCGTCGGGCTCGGCGGCAAGGAGGACCGGATGCCGGGCGAACTCTCCGGTGGTGAGCAGCAGCGCGTCGCCATCGCGCGCGCCTTCGTCAACCGGCCGAAGCTGCTCATCGCCGACGAGCCGACCGGAAACCTCGACCCGCAGACCTCCGTCGGCATCATGAAGCTGCTCGACCGCATCAACCGGACGGGCACCACCGTCCTGATGGCGACCCACGACCAGAACATCGTGGACCAGATGCGCAAGCGCGTCATCGAGCTGGAGCAGGGCCGCCTCGTCCGCGACCAGGCACGCGGCGTCTACGGCTACCAGCACTGACCGCTGACCGCCCCCACCCGCAGCTGTCCATGGAAAGGCCTGAGTAGACGCCATGCGCGCCCAGTTCGTCCTGTCGGAGATCGGCGTCGGTCTCCGCCGCAATCTGACGATGACCTTCGCGGTCATCGTCTCCGTGGCCCTCTCCCTCGCCCTGTTCGGCGGTTCGCTCCTGATGAGCGATCAGGTCAACAACATGAAGGGCTACTGGTACGACAAGGTCAACGTCTCGATCTTCCTCTGCAACAAGAGCGACGCGGAGTCCGACCCCAACTGTGCCAAGGGAGCGGTCACCACCGAGCAGAAGAAGCAGATCGAGACCGACCTGGACAAGATGTCCGTCGTCGACACCGTCGCGCACGAGACCTCGGACCAGGCGTACAAGCACTACAAGGAGCAGTTCGGCGACTCCCCGCTGGCCAGCTCGCTCACCCCGGACCAGATGCAGGAGTCCTTCCGTATCAAGCTGAAGGACCCGGAGAAGTACCAGGTCATCGCCACCGCCTTCGACGGCCGTGACGGTGTGCAGTCCGTGCAGGACCAGAAAGGCATTCTGGACAACCTCTTCGAGCTGCTCAACGGCATGAACTGGGCGGCCCGCGCGGTGATGGCGATGATGCTCGTCGTCGCGCTGATGCTGATCGTCAACACGGTGCGCGTCTCGGCGTTCAGCCGCCGCCGGGAGACCGGCATCATGCGGCTCGTGGGCGCCTCCGGCTTCTACATCCAGGCGCCGTTCATCATGGAGGCCGCCGTCGCCGGACTCATCGGCGGGACGGTCGCGTGCGGGTTCCTGGTGATCGCCAGATACTTCATCATCGATCACGGACTCGCCCTGTCGGAGAAGCTGACTCTGATCAACTTCGTCGGCTGGGACGCGGTGCTGAAGTATCTGCCGCTCATCCTTGCCACAAGTCTGCTGATGCCCGCGCTGGCCGCGTTCTTCGCGTTGCGCAAGTACCTGAAGGTGTGACGCATACCAATGAGGGCCGTACTGCCAACGAGGCGTACGGCCCTTTGCCTTGTCCTAGACTCACCGGCATGTCAGGCCGAGACCTGTTCTGTCCGCCCCGCCGTATCCGCCGCGGGGCGGCCCTGACGTTGGTCTTCGCGAGCATCCTCGCCACAGGAGCCGCGACCGGCTCTTTCGACGCCCCCGACTGGAAATCCCCTTCCCAGGCCGCCGGCACCGAGTCCGTCGGCTCTGTCGGACAGAACAAGGCCGGCAACAGCAAGGCTGACAACGACAAGGATGTCGCCGATGCCGCCGCCGAGGCGATGGCCGACGGCGAGTCGCCCGTGGAGGCGGCCGAGCGCGCCGTGAGCCGCAGCGGCGACCGCTGGGGCGCGGTGTACTCCCCGGGGGAGTACGAGGAGTTCGAGGAGGCCCTCGACGGTGCGTACACCGGCGTCGGCCTGTGGGCCCGGCGCGAGCGCGACGGACGTATCGAAGTGGCCGGCGTGCGGGAGGGCTCGCCCGCGGACGCCGCCGGGATCCGAAAGGGCGACCGGCTGCGCAGCGTCGACGGCAAGCGCGTCGACGGCCGGCCGGTGACGGAGGTCGTCGCGTTACTCCGTGGCGACGCCACCGACGCCGCCGCCGGTACGGCCGTCTCCCTGGGCCTGGAGCGCGGCACGCGCGCGTGGACCGAAACGTTGCGCCGGGCGAGGCTGTCCACGGAGTCCGTGACGGTACGCGAGCTCGCCGCCGACGTCACCGTCATCAATGTCGCCGCCTTCACCAAGGGCTCCGGCGAACTCGTCCGGGACGCCGTGACCAGGGCCCCCTCCGGCGCCCGCATCGTCCTCGACCTGCGAGGCAACTCCGGCGGCCTGGTCGCCGAGGCCGTCACCGCCGCCTCCGCCTTCCTCGACGGCGGCCTCGTGGCGACGTACGACGTACGCGGCGAGCAGCGCGCCCTGCACGCCGAGCCGGGCGGCGACACCTCCAGACCCCTGGTCGCGCTCGTCGACGGCGGCACGATGAGCGCGGCCGAGCTCCTCACGGGAGCCCTGCAGGACCGTGGACGCGCGGTCGTCGTGGGCTCCAGGACCTTCGGCAAGGGCTCGGTCCAGATGCCGAGCCGACTCCCCGACGGCTCCGTCGCCGAGCTGACCGTCGGGCACTACCGCACTCCCTCCGGGCGCAGCGTCGACGGCAGCGGTATCACCCCCGACCTGGAGGTCGAGGAAGGCGTCCTGGAACGGGCCGAGACGGTATTGAGTGGCCTCGGGGCCCCCTCGTAGTGCGAAAATGGCCGCACTATGGCTAAGGAAAAAGGGCGCAAGATCATCGCGCAGAACAAGAAGGCGCGGCACGACTACCACATCCTCGACACCTACGAGGCCGGTCTGGTCCTCATGGGCACCGAGGTGAAGTCCCTGCGCCAGGGCCGGGCGTCGCTGGTCGACGGGTTCGTGTCCCTGGAGGGGCACGAGGCGTGGCTCTACAACGTGCACGTCCCCGAGTACACCCAGGGCACGTGGACCAACCACAGCGCCCGGCGCAAGCGCAAGCTTCTGATGCACCGCGAGGAGATCGACAAGCTGGAGCAGAAGTCCCAGGAGACGGGCCACACCATCGTGCCCCTCGCGCTCTACTTCAAGGACGGCCGCGCCAAGATCGAGATCGCGCTGGCGAAGGGCAAGAAGGAGTACGACAAGCGCCAGACCCTGCGCGAGAAGCAGGACCGCCGGGAGACGGAGCGCGCGGTGTCGGCGGTACGGCGGCGGCAGCGGGCGTAAGCGCTCGCGGCTCCCCGGACCCTCGGGAATAGGTTGGCACGGACGTGCGTTGGTCACGTACGATGGCAACTGCACCCCACAGCGGGTGCGCGCCCCTCTCCGGAGGGGGTTTGAAAAATCAACATGGGGATGATCGGTTTCGACAGCGGATGTCGAAGCAGGGGAAGCGAGCCGAGGAAGCGGCAATGATCTCGTTAACCATATGTCGCAACCAATAATCGCCAACACTAAGCGCGATTCCCAGTCCTTCGCCCTCGCTGCCTAATAAGCAGTGAGTGAAGGACCCTTAATGGGTGTCAGCCCGGGAGTGTTCCCGACCCGGATCCTGGCATAATCTAGGGAACTAAACCGTCGAGCCCGGTCACGGGGCTCGATGGGAAATCAAACAGTGACTGAGCCCGTCGGAGACTTGTTCGCGAGATCTCCGGGGCTGAGAAAATCACAGCGAACTGCGCTCGGAGAAGCCCTGGTTCTGCACCGTTGGACGCGGGTTCGATTCCCGCCATCTCCACAAGCGTCTGGGGGCATGCCCCTCAGACCGCCTCATCCCATGTGAGACGAAGGCCCGGTGGTCATGACGACCACCGGGCCTTCGTCGTGCCTCGGGCCCAGCGAGGCCTCTTCAGGGCCGCCGCCCCGTGCTCTCCCGCACCGTCAGCCGCGGCGGCAACAGCGTTGCCTCCGGCGCGGACGCGCCGCCCAGCTTCTTCATCAGGAGCTCGACCGCTCCTGTGCCCACCTCGGCGGACGGTATGGCGACCGAGGTGACGGGGACGCGGACGCGGGCGGCCAGCTCGTCCGGGCAGATCGCGGTGACGGAGAGGTCGCCGGGCACGCGCAGGCCGAGCTGCTCGAAGGCGTCGATGAGGGGTTCGACGATCGGCTCGTTGTGGACGACGACACCCGTCAACGCCGGGTGTTTGCGAAGGAGTTGCTCGGCGACCTGGCGGGCCGCCGCGGGCTCCGCCTCGCACGGGTGCACCGAGGAGGACAGCCCGTGCCGGTCCGCCGCCGCGGTGAAGCCCCGTACGACCCGCTGGGCGAAGCCCGTCTCCCTTACGTACACCTCGGGCGGCGAGCCCACGAGTGCGATCACCCGGTGGCCGAGGCCCGCCAGATGCTCGACGCACACCTCGCCCGCCGCCTGGAAGTCCAGGTCGATACAGGTGAGCCCGTCGGGCTCGGCCGGGAACCCGATCAGCACCGAGGGCCGGTCCAGAGCGCGCAGCAACGGCAGCCGCCGGTCGTGGAGCTGGACGTCCATCACGATCAGCGCGTCCACGAGCGCCGTGTCCGCGACCCGCCGCAGCCCGTCCTCGCCCTCCTCCTGGGTGAGAAGCAGCACGTCGTGATCGTGCCGGCGCGCCGTCGTCACCACGGACACCGCGAACTGCATCACCACCGGCACATGGATACCCGCCCGCAACGGCACCACCAGCGCGATCACATTGGACCGGCTGCTGGCCAGCGCCCGCGCGCCCGCGTGCGGCCGGTAGCCCAGCTCGCGGATGCTGTCCTCGATCCGCTGCCGGGTCTCCTCCGAGATCGGGCGCTTGCCGCTCAGCGCGTACGACACGGTGCTGGGGGAGACACCCGCGTGCCGCGCCACGTCGGTGATCTTCACCATGCTCCGTCCTGTTTCGGAGAGTCCGCTCCCAGCGAGTTCAGTTCCAGCGACAGGAATCCGGTCCCGGCCTTCGCCCGCACCGTCCGTCCGCCGGCGGTCAGTCCCCAGGGCGCCGAGGGATCGCTCGACGAGGCCCGCAGCGTGTCCCCTTCGCGTACGACCGTGAAGGTCATGCCGTCCACCGGCACCGTGACCTGTGCGCCGCGTTCCAGGCCATACGCGTGCAGGGTGACCCCGTCCGCGTACGGGTAGTCGGGCCGGTCCTCGACGGCCCCGACCGGAATCACCGCACCCGGCCTGACAAGGAGCGGAACGCTCGAGAACCCGTGCTTCTCGCGCACCCAGCGCGGCCCGGTCACCGTCTGCCCGCTGAGGAAGTGGGTCCAGGTGCCCTCGGGCACGTAGTACGACACCTCGCCCTCGTCGGAGAACACGGGCGCGACCAGCAGATCGGGCCCGAGCATGTACTGCCGCTCCAGATGCGCGCACCCGGGATCGTCAGGGAACTCCAGGACCATCGCCCGCATCATCGGCACCCCCTCCGCGTGGGCGGCGCGGGCAGCCTCGTACAGATACGGCATGAGGCGGAGCTTCAGCCTGGTGAACAGCCGCAGCACGTCGACGGCCTCCTCGTCGAACAGCCACGGCACGCGGTACGACGACGAGCCGTGCAGTCGGCTGTGCGAGGACAGCAGCCCGAAGGCGAGCCACCGTTTGAACAGGGCAGGCGTCGGTGTGCCCTCGAAGCCGCCGATGTCGTGGCTCCAGTAGCCGAAGCCGGACAGGCCGAGGGAGAGGCCGCCGCGCAGCGACTCGGCCATCGACTCGTACGTCGCCTCGCAGTCGCCGCCCCAGTGCACGGGGAACTTCTGGCTGCCGGCGGTCGCCGACCGTGCGAAGACGACGGCTTCGGACTCCCCGCGGTGCTTGCGCAGCACGTCGAAGACGGTGCGGTTGTAGAGGTACGTGTAGTAGTTGTGCATCCGCTCCGGGTCGCCGCCGTCCGCGTACGCCACGTCGACCGGGACCCGCTCGCCGAAGTC
Organism: Streptomyces yerevanensis; assembly: GCF_000716805.1. Classification (NCBI taxonomy): domain Bacteria; kingdom Bacillati; phylum Actinomycetota; class Actinomycetes; order Kitasatosporales; family Streptomycetaceae; genus Streptomyces; species Streptomyces yerevanensis. The sequence continues at coordinate 9,083 of NZ_JNWJ01000069.1, forward strand.
GGTCTTGAAGCAGTCGACGCCCTGCGCGAGCAGTGCCTCCAGCTTCGACGCGTACCAGTCGCGGGCGGCCGGGCTCGTGAAGTCGACCAGTGCCATGCCTGGTTGCCACAGGTCCCATTGCCAGACGCTGCCGTCCGGTTTCTTCAGCAGATGGCCGAGGGCCTTGCCCTCCGCGAAGAGCGGGGAGCGCTGCGCGATGTACGGGTTGATCCATACGGAGATGTGCAGTCCGCGTTCCTTGAGTCGCTTGAGCATGCCCTCCGGGTCGGGGAAGACCCGCGGATCCCACTGGAAGTCGCACCAGTTGAACTCGCGCATCCAGAAGCAGTCGAAGTGGAAGACGGAGAGGGGGAGCTCGCGCTCCCGCATGCCCTCGATGAAGGAGGTGACGGTGGCCTCGTCGTACGAGGTGGTGAAGGACGTCGACAGCCACAGACCGAACGACCAGGCGGGCGGCAGGGCCGGGCGGCCGGTGAGTGCCGTGTACTTGCGGAGGATGTCCTTGGGTGTCGGGCCGTAGATGACGTAGTACGTCAACTGCTGTGTCTCGGCGCTGAATTGAACCCGGGACACCGTCTCCGAGCCCACCTCGAACGACACCCGCCCCGGATGGTCGACGAAGACGCCGTAGCCCGCGTCCGTCAGATAGAACGGGACGTTCTTGTACGCCTGTTCCGTGGCTGTGCCGCCGTCGGCGTTCCACATGTCGACGACCTGGCCGTTCTTGACCAGCGGCCCGAAGCGCTCACCGAGGCCGAAGACGTTCGTGCCCACACCGAGGTTCAGCTGCTCCCGCAGATAGTGGCCGCCTCCGGCGTCCCGCATGATGCCCATGCCCTTGCGGCCGCTGCTGGTGAGGGTGCGGCCGTCGGCGAGGAAGTCGATGTGCCAGGGGCCGTCGCGGGAGACCTTGACGGAGAGGGCGCCCGCGGTGAGGGTCGCGTACTCGTCGTCGTACGAGGCGACCGCCGCGAACTCCTCCTTCGTGACCTCGAATTGGGGCCCGCGCGGCTCCTCGCCCTCGAAGTGGGTGAACGTCACGCCGATGACGTCGGGCATCGGCGCATGCGCGCTGATCGTCACGACCGGTCCCTTCAGCAGGTCGCCGCGGTGGCGGATGGGCTGGGTCGGCGCGTGGATCTCCAACGTGCCCTGCTCGGCGGCGACATCGAGGACCTCGACCGGATGGGCCGCGGTCACCCCCTCGCGCAGCAGCCAGTAGCCGTCGCTGAACTTCACGGGCACACCCCTTACTTGACCGCTCCCACGGCGATGCCGCGGGTGAGCGTCCGCTGGAAGACGAGGAAGAAGACGATGGCGGGCAGTACGCCGAGCAGGGCCGCAGCGTTCGTCATCGTGGCGTCCATCAGGCGCTGGCCCTGGAGCACACCGAGCGCGACCGACACGGTCTGGTTGTCGTTGGAGATCAACATGACCAGCGGCAGCAGGAACTCGTTCCAGGTCCAGATGAAGAAGAGGACCAGCAGTACGCCGATGGTCGGCCGGCTGACGGGGACGACGATCCGCCACAGGACCTGCCACTTGTTCGCCCCGTCGATCCGGGCGGCCTCGATGATCTCGCGCGGGAACTGTCCGAGAATCGACGACAGCAGATACGTACCGAAGGCCGCCTGGATCACCGTGAACACGATGATCACGCTCAGCCGGGTGTCGTAGATGCCGGCTTCCTTGCTCAGGTAGTAGATCGGGTAGACCAGCGCCTCCTGCGGCAGCATGTTCGCCAGCACGAAGAACGCCAGCACCCATGTGCGGCCCTTGATCCGGCCGATGCCGATCGCGTACGCGTTGAGGACGGACAGCACGGCGGCCCCTACGGCCACACTGCCGCTGATCAGGACCGAGTTGACGAGCTTCTGCCCGAAGTCGACGCGCTCCCAGAAGTCCTTCAGGCCGTCGAGATAGAGGCCTTCGGGAAGGCTGAGCGGGCCGTTCGCCGAGTACTCGGCCGGTGACTTCACCGCGTTGACCGTGACGATCACGAACGGCAGCACCATGAAGGCGGCGGCGATGACGAGGGCGACGAGGACGGGATAGCGGCGTATGGCTGTCGTCATCGGATGAGCCCTTCCTCGGCGTCCTCCGCGCGGGTCTGGAGCTTGAGGCCGACCAGGGCCAGCGCCAGGATGATCACGGTTAGTACGGTCGAGATCGCGGCGCCGTAGCCGACCTGCGTCTTCTCGAAGAACGTGGTGAAGGAGAAGTACGACGGCACATTGGTCTCCCCGCCAGGACCGCCCTTGGTGAGCACGTACACCGCGCCGAACACCTTGAGCGCGGCGATCGTGCACCAGAGGAGGACGACGTAGATCTCGGGGCGGATCTGCGGCAGCGTGATGTGCCAGAACCGCCGCCACCATCCCGCGCCGTCCAGTTCGGCAGCCTCGTACAACTGCGGGTCCACGCGCTGGAGTCCGGACATGAAGACGACCAGCGGGAAGCCGATCTGCACCCAGACCATGACGCCCATGACGCTGTAGAGCGCGAAGTCGGGGTCGCCGAGCCAGTCCTGCTGGAAGCTCTCGAGACCGACGGCCTTCAGGAGCTCGTTCAGCGAACCGTTCTCCGGCGCCAGGATCCAGCTCCACACGATGCCCGCGACCGCGATCGGCAGCACCTGCGGGAGATAGAAGCAGGCGCGCAGCACGGCGGCCGTCCTCGTCCCGAAGTGCTTGCCGACGAAGTCGAACAGGGCGGCGGCGAGGACGAGTCCGATGACCGTCGGTACGGCGGCCATGGCGACGACCATGAAGAGGCTGTGCCGGAACGAGGCCCAGAACTCGCTGTCGTCCATCAGCTCGCGGTAGTTGGCGAGCCCGGACCACTCCGGGGAGCCCACGCCCTGCCAGTCGGTGAAGCTCACCCCCGTGTTCATCAGGAACGGCACGACGACGACCGCGAGGAAGGCGAGCACTCCGGGGAGCAGGAACAGGGCGTACGAGTCACGAGGGCGGCGCGGGCGCCTGGTCCCGGAGTGCTTTTCGACGACCCGCCCGCCCCGTTCGACGGTCACCGTCATTGCTTCGGTACGTCCTTGTCGTAGGCCTCCTGAAGTGCCGTGAGGTACTCGTCCGGCGACGCGCTGCCCGTGATCAGCTTCTGCGTCTCGGAGACGAGGACGTCGTAGAAGCCGGGGACGGGCCAGTCGGGATAGAAGGCCAGACCGTCCTTCTGGGCCAGCGAGTCGAAGTTGCTGATCAGCGTCTTGGCCTTCGGGTCCGTGATGGCGGACGCGTCGGCGGCGACCGGTACGCCGCCCTTGTTGCCGAGCAGGTTCTGGATCTTCTCCGACATGGTGATGTCGATGAAGTCGTACGCCAGCTCCTTGTTCTTGGCGCCCTTGGGGACGACCCAGAGGTTGCCGCCGGAGCCGAGGGTCATCTCGGATCCCGGCCACAGGAAGGTGCCCCAGTCGAACTTGTTCTCCGCGGCGAAGCGGCCGTACCACCAACTGCCGGAGAACAGGATGGGATTCTTGCCGCCGATGAAGGCGGTGCCCGCGTCCTCGGCCTTCGCACTGGTGGAGTCCTTGCTGATGTAGCCCTTCTTCACCCAGTCCGCGAACGTCTCCGCGCCGTACGTCCAGGCGGCGTCGTGGAAGTCCGTCTTGCCCTTGTAGAGCTCGAACCTGTCGACCCAGGCGCGGTCCGCCTTGGTGAGCGCGAGCTGGTAGAGGTACTGGTGGGCTATGTACTCGGCGCCGGAGTTGGCGAGCGGGGTGACGCCCTCGTCGACGAACTTGTCCATGGCGGCGGTGAGTTCGTCGAGGGTGGTGGGTTCCGCGATGCCGTGCTTCTTGAAGAGGTCCTTGTTGTAGAACACCATCGCGTACTCGGCGTAGTTGGGAACCCCGTACCAGTTGCCGGAACCCATCACGCCCTCAGCGCTGTACTGGCTGGTGGTGCGCACGCCGGCACTGAGCTTCTTGTCCCAGCCGCGCTTGGTGGCCTCGCCGGTGAGATCGGTGAGGAGCCCCTGCTTGGAGAGGAGGCCGGTCGTCGCGTTGCCCTTGTTGTACTCCATGACATCGGGGGCGTCGTCCGAGTTGAGGACCATCGGGGCCGTCTTCTGGATCTGTTCGAAGCCCTTCTCCTCGAACTCCACCTTGACGCCCGGATGCGTCTTCTCGAACTCCTTGATGGCCTCGGCCCAGGCCACGCCCATCGCGCTGTTCGGTGCTTCGTAGTGCCACAGCTTCAGCGTCTTCCCATCGGAAGACCCACTGTCCGAGTCGCCGCAGGAGGCCAGCAGCAGGGCCCCGCTCAGAGCCGCCGCGGCCACTGCCACCACACGCCTTCGTGCCGTCAACATCCAGTGCCTCCAGGGGAGTCGGATGGGTATCGGAACATCACGCAGCGTTCATCGAATCGCTTCGACACATGATGTCGAAGCGATTCGACGAGGGAAGGTATGTGGGGGCTGCGGGCGCGTCAATGGGGTGGGCGTGGATTGGCGTGAAGTGAGGGTGGCGTTCGGTCGTCAGCCTCTTCCTCTTCCTCTTCCTCTTTCTCTTCAGTCTCTGCCGAGATCCACCCGCCAGTCGTTCGACATGATCCAGTGGCCCTTCGGGTACTCGAACTCGGCCTCACCCAGCAGCTCGAACCCGGCCCGACGGCACACCGCGTTCGACGCGGGATGGTCCACGCTCGGAAACGCATGCAGGTACTGATGCTCCCGGAGAGCCCGCGCCGCTTCGACGACCGCACGGGCAGCCTTCACCGCGAGCCCCCGGCCCTGGAACTCGGGCAACACGGCCCACCCCGTCTCCCACACCGCCCTGTCTTGCCATACCCGCTCCCAGAAGCCGATCGAGCCCACCGTCTCTCCGGTGTCCGCCAGCGTGGCCCGGTACATCTGCCCCCGATCGAGGCCGAGGTAGCGCTGGTGTCGCGAGGCGAGCTTCTCCTCGCTCTCCGGGCCGCTCAAGTGTGCCGTCATCTCAGGGCTGTTGGTCCTCTGGAGCAGCCAGAAGTCGCCTTCCGACCAGGGCTCAAGTCGCACCTGGCCCGCGTCCGTGATGTCCATGGCGGTCACCCTAGGACGGGGGTCTGACAATCCCGTCGCCTCGTCATGAGCGCGATCAGCAGAGCGACCGCAGCCGCCGCGACCGGGACCCCGTACCCAGCGGTGGCCGACACCCGCTCCACAACCCACCCACCGACCGCCGAACCACACGCGATCCCGCCCAGCAACCCCGTCACCGCCAGCGTCATCCCCTCGTTCAACCGGCCCTCGGGCGTGCGGTGCTGGACCAGCGTCATGGCCGTGACCATCGTCGGAGCCGTCGCCATTCCGGCCACCAGCAGCGCACCGGCGAGGACCACCAGCGACCCCGTGAGCGTGGCGGCCAGCAGAGGGCCCGACATGAGGACGGCCATCGCGGCGAGGCTCCACGGATAGCGCCGCTCGGCCGGTCCCGCCGGCTTCAGCGCCCCGTACAGCAGGCCGGCCGCGCCCGAACCGGCCGCCTGGAGCGCGAGGATCACACCCGCCGCCGACCTGTTCCCGTGTGCATCAGCGAACGCGATCGTGACCACCTCCATCGACCCGAAGACGGCGCCAGTGGCGAGGAACCCGATCAGCAGAGGGGGCATGCCAGGTGCGCGCAGCGGGGATTTCGCGGTCGTACGAGGACGACCCCGCACCGGTGGCTCCGTGGCCCGCTGGGCCGCGAAGACCAGTACGCCCGTCAGCATCAGCACCACCCCGACCAACGTGCCCGCCTCCGGGAAGAACATCCCGCACAGGAACGCCGCGAGCACCGGCCCGAGCATGAAGCACAGCTCGTCCGCGGCCTGTTCGAAGGAGTTCGCGGTGTGCAGGCCCGCCGGATCGCCCTTCAGCAGATGGGCCCAGCGAGCCCGCGACATGCCTCCGGTGTTGGGCGTCGTGGCCGTCGCGGCGTACGCGGCGAAGAGCGTCCAGTCGGGCGCCCCGTAACGCACGCAGAGCAGCAGCGCGAGCGAGCCCAGCGCCGCGAACGCCGTCGCGGGCACGGCGATCCGCGCCTGCCCGTAACGGTCGACAAGACGCGCCGTCCAGGGCGCGACGACAGCCGTCGCCGCCAGCCCGGTCGCCGTGACGGCGCCGGCGAGGGCGTACGAATCCCGCGTTCCCGCGATCATGATGACGGCGCTGATACTGAACATGCCCATGGGGAGACGGGCGATCAGGTTCCCGATCGTGAACGCACGGGTGCCGGGGATGGTGAAGAGACGGAGGTAGGGGTTGCGGGGCTGGGGCTCTGGTTCCGGCTGTGGCTGCGCGGGGGTGTCCGTACATATCTCGGGACGTGTCTCGGGTGGCTGTTGCGGCATGAATCAACCGTCGCCGCTGCCCTGACCAGCGGTCCAACACCTATTCCGTACCGATTGACGCACCTGAGTTGTAAGTTCGCCGGATGCCGTCCTCCCCTGGTCCCGGTGCGGTCGACCCCCGCCTCCTCCGCGCCTTCCTCACCGTCGCCGAGGAGCTCCACTTCACCCGCGCCGCCGCCCGGCTGTACGTCGCCCAGCAAGCCCTGAGCCGTGATGTCCGGCGCCTGGAACGGGAGTTGAAGGCGGACCTTTTCGTACGCAATACGCGGCGGGTCGCGCTCACCGCCGACGGTGAGCGGCTGCTCCCGTACGCGCGCCGCGTGCTGGAGGCACAGGACACGCTGCTCGCCGAGTTCGGGCGGGCCGCGGACGCCGAGCGCCCCCTGCTCATGGATGTGAACAGCCCGGGCCTGGTGGGCGAGCGCATCCTGCCGCGGGCGCGTGAGCTCGCCCCCGACTGCGAGCTGATGGCCCGCTTCGAGAGCGGCCTCACCGGCGCCGCGGCCGAACTGCTCGCCGGCCGGCTCGACGCGTCCTTCGGCCGGTTCGCGGGCCTGGACCCGGCGATCCGCGAACGCCTGGAGCAGCAGCCCGTACGGTACGAGCCGATGGCGATCGTGCTGCCCGAGGGTCATCGGCTCGCTGACCTGGACGTTGTCCCGCTGGACGCGCTGGCGGGTGAGTACGTGTACGCCGGTGCCGGCAACCCCCGTACGCCGGAGTGGACCGACCTGGCCCGGCAGCTCTTCGAGGGGCGAGGCATCGAAATCGCGCCGCCCGCGCCGCTCGCCGTGGGGGCCCAGGAGTTCCAGCGGGTCATGGCCAAGTGGCGGAACCCCGTCCTGGTGGTGGTGGATTTTCCGGCCATGCCCAAATCGATACAGAGGCCTCTCGTCGATCCCGTACCCCTGTCGCCTGTGTCACTCGTGTGGAAAAAAGGGCTGCTGCACCCGGCGATGGAGGCACTCCGTGCCGCCGCCGCGGAGCTGGCGGAGGCGGAGGGCTGGCTCCGGCGACCGGCCGACGGATGGATTCCGGCCACGGATGAGCGCATCATGGCGCAATGCACCTGACACGTGGCACGCACATAACCCCCATGTGCGCTACATTCATGGGCCGGGTGTATGTGGTAACAGGGGGGCGCCCGGATCGGGTGGGGACTCGGTCCGGACAAGTAGGTACGTAGTGCCCGGACTCGTACGCGCCCGATCAGTTCCGTAGGGGGACGTACGTGCGCGTGGAAAAGTGGCGGGAAAACGCCCAACTGGCTGGAGGTCATACCGACCGGCCGGACAGAGGCGGAGCCGATCCGTCGACCCGTGTAGATGCGGGGGATTCGTTTCATGGTGGTTCTGGCGATATATCCATGCCCAAACAGCGAGACAGCCGAGACGGCGACGACAACGACCGTCACATAGGCGACGAGCAGGACACAGAGCAGGACAGTGGCGACGGCCGGTCCTCTGGCGACAGCCGGGACATAGGCGAGACCCGGCAGTTCGCCCCGCCGCCCGTTCCGGAGTTCGAGCACGCTCATGACCCGGACGAGGTCACGGTCCAGCTCGACGTCGCCGGCGCGCACCTGGAGGACTGGCTGGTCCAGCAGGCCAAGAGACCCCGGGGTGCGCAGGGCGTCCAGGAGGGTACGGACGGCCCGGTCTTCGTCGACGAGACGGGCCGACGCAGCCGCAGATACCGCCGTATAGGCATGGCCGTCGGCATCACCTGCGCGGTGTACGCCGTCGTCATCGTCGCCACGCTGCTGTCGGGCAACTCCAGCGCGCCCTGGCTCCCGGTGCCGGGCAAGGAGAACGAAAAGCCGGCCAGCAGGGTCGACTCCCCGACGCTGCCGCCCGCGTCCCCGGAACCGTCCGAGACGGCGAACCCCGGCTCCGGGCTGAACCCGACGGTCGACCCCGGTACGCCCTCGGTACCGGGCGTCGACCCCTTGCCGAGCACATCGGCCAGCCCCTCGGAGTCGGACGAGCCCACCGAGCCCAAGCCCTCGGACCCCGTCACGGAGCCGGACCCGAGCGACGACCCGCCGGCCGAGCCCGACCCCACCGACGACCCCACCGTTGAGCCCACGACACCGGCTCCGGACCCGGACCCGGTGCCGAGCGAGGACCCCCCGGCCGATCCCCCGGCAGAGGGTGACCCCGTCGCCGGCGCGCCGCCGGCGGGCGACCTGAACCCCGTGGACCCGATCGGCGTGATCGACGTCGATCCGATCGGCGTGATCGACGTCGCCCCGATCGACGTCATCGAGCAGCCTCCCGCCCCGTCTTCCCCGGAGATCATCCTCTGATGGCATCCAGCTCCAGCCGTCGCGACAAGGCCTCCGGCGCAGTACGTCGTCGTCGCCTGCCCATGCGCTACCTGCTGCCCTCGCTCATCCTCGTCGCCCTGATGGCGATGCTGATGCTGCGCGGCTTCGTCCACAGCGAGATCCTCGCGGACTACCGCGTCAACACCCCCACGGCCAACGACCGGGTCCCCCAGGAGGTCCTGAAGGGCGGCCCGGTCATCGACACCCGTCGTGGTGGCACCGACAGCCGGGACGACGTACGGGACCGTCATATGGTCCTCACCTTCGACGACGGTCCGCACCCCGAGTGGACGCCCAAGATCCTCGACGTGCTGAAGAAGCACGACGCGCACGCGGTGTTCTTCATCACCGGCACCATGGCCTCGCGCTATCCGGACCTCGTCCAGCGCATGGTCGACGAAGGCCACGAAATCGGCCTGCACACCTTCAACCACCCCGATCTCTCCCTCCAGTCCAAGCGCCGCATCAACTGGGAGCTCTCCCAGAACCAGCTGGCGCTCGCGGGCGCGGCGGGCATCCGTTCCTCGCTCTTCCGGCCGCCGTACTCCTCCTTCGCCGCCGCCATGGACAACAAGTCCTGGCCGGTCACCGAGTACATCGGCAGCCAGGGCTACATCACCATCGTCAACAACACCGACAGCGAGGACTGGCGCAGGCCCGGCGTCGACGAGATCATCCGCAACGCCACGCCCAAGGGCGACAAGGGCGCGATCGTCCTGATGCACGACTCCGGTGGCGACCGCTCGCAGACCGTCACCGCGCTCGACAAGTTCCTGCCCCAGATGAAGGACAGGGGCTACCGGTTCGAGAACCTCACCAAGGCTCTCGGCGCACAGAGCGCCCACACCAAGGTCACCGGCCTCGAGCTGTGGAAGGGCAAGGCGTGGGTGTACGCGGTCCAGGCCTCGGAGAAGATCACCAGCGTCCTCGTCGTCGGCCTCGCGATCATCGGTGTCCTGGTCTTCGTCCGCTTCGGCCTGATGCTCCTGCTCTCCGTCGTCCACGCCCGCCGGGTACGCCGCAAGGACTTCCGCTGGGGCCCCAGCGGACCGGTCACCGAACCGGTGTCGGTGCTGGTTCCCGCGTACAACGAAGCCAAGTGCATCGAGAACACGGTGCGTTCGCTGATGGCCAGCGAGCATCCCATCGAGGTCATCGTCATCGACGACGGTTCGAGTGACGGCACGGCCCGCATCGTGGAGGGCCTGCGCCTGCCGAACGTACGCGTCGTGCGCCAGCTCAACGCGGGCAAGCCCGCCGCGCTCAACCGCGGTATCGCCAACGCCCGTTACGACCTCATCGTGATGATGGACGGCGACACGGTCTTCGAACCGGCGACGGTGGGCGAGCTCGTCCAGCCCTTCGCCGACCCGCGCGTGGGCGCGGTGGCCGGCAACGCGAAGGTCGGCAACAAGGACTCCCTCATCGGAGCCTGGCAGCACATCGAGTACGTGATGGGCTTCAACCTCGACCGCCGCATGTACGACATCCTGAACTGCATGCCGACCATCCCGGGCGCGGTCGGAGCCTTCCGGCGCTCCGCCCTGGAACGCGTCGGCGGCATGAGCGACGACACGCTCGCCGAGGACACGGACATCACGATGGCGATGCACCGTGACGGCTGGCGCGTCGTGTACGCGGAGAACGCCCGCGCCTGGACCGAAGCGCCGGAATCCGTCCAGCAGTTGTGGTCCCAGCGCTACCGCTGGTCGTACGGCACGATGCAGGCGATATGGAAGCACCGCCGCTCGATCATCGAGAAGGGCCCCTCGGGCCGCTTCGGCCGCGTGGGCATGCCGCTGGTCTCCCTGTTCATGGTGGTGGCCCCGCTGCTGGCCCCCCTGATCGACGTGTTCCTCCTGTACGGCCTCGTCTTCGGCCCCACCGGAAAGACGATCGGCGCCTGGCTGGGCGTCCTGGCCATCCAGGCGGTCTGCGCGGCGTACGCCTTCCGCCTCGACCGCGAACGCATGACCCATCTCATCTCGCTGCCGTTGCAGCAGCTCCTCTACCGCCAGCTCATGTACGTCGTCCTCCTCCAGTCCTGGATCACCGCCCTCACCGGCGGCCGGCTGCGCTGGCAGAAGCTGCGGCGCACGGGGGTAGTGGGGTCGGCGCCGGGTGGCTCGGCTCCTGGTGCGGTGCCCGGGCAGCGGGTCGCGAGTGGGAATGAGCGGAGGCCGGTGGGATGACCCAGGGGTATAGAGAAGGGGCGGACACAGGGGAGGGCACGGGGGCGGGTGCGTCGCCGTACGAGAACTCGTACTGGACGTCGTATGAGGAGACGTACGGGCAGCCGAACGGGGCGATACCCGGGCAGTCGTACGGGGAGATGCCCGGGCAGTCGTACGGGAATGGGTACGTCCCGCAGGCTCCCCAGGCCCAGGCCGCGCAGGCGGTTCCGCAGCAGAGGTGGGAGGAGACGCAGCCTCTGCGGGAGGTGCCGGAGGCGGCAGCGGCAGCGGTACTGGCCGCCGAGGCCCCGTCCGATACCAGGACCAAGGCATCGAGCAAACCGTCACCGACCCGCCCGGGCCGTGACCGCTATCTCGATCTTCTCCGCTCCATCGCCCTGGTCCGCGTGGTCGTCTACCACATCTTCGGCTGGGCCTGGCTGACGGTCCTCTTCCCGTCCATGGGCGTGATGTTCGCGCTGGCGGGCGCCCTGATGGCGCGCTCGCTGAGCCGCCCGGCATGGGGTGTGATCCGCGGCCGTGTCCGCCGACTGCTGCCGCCGCTCTGGGCGTTCAGCGCGGTGGTGCTCGCGATGATGTTCGTGGGCGGCTGGAACCCGTCCAAGGACGACGGCGGCCTGGGCTGGCTGGGCCTGGTCAACTACGTCATCCCGATCGGCGCCCCGCCCTACCCATGGCAGATCGGCTCCGAGTCGGGCGTGCTGGAACAGACTTGGGCGGTCCAGGCAGCGGGCCCGCTCTGGTACCTGCGCGCGTACCTCTGGTTCGTGATCGCCTCCCCGCTGCTGCTGTGGGCGTTCCGCCGAGTCCCGTGGGCAACACTGGTGGCCCCGCTGGCGCTGACGGCGGTGGTAGGCACGGGACTTGTGAAGATCCCCGGCGAAACGGGCAACGCGGTAACGGACTTCGCGGTCTACGGCAGCTGCTGGATCCTGGGCATGGCCCACCAGGAGGGTGTACTGAAGAAGATCCCGCGCTACGCGGTGGTCTCCGTCGCCGCCCTCCTGATGGCCTTCGGCCTGTGGTGGGCCTCCGGCCACCTGGGCCCCGACGGCTGGGACCTGAACGACATCCCTCTGGCCCAGGCCACCTGGTCCCTGGGCTTCGTCGCGATCCTGCTCCAGTACTCCCCGTCCTGGCAGGAACTCCCTGGCCGCCTGGCCCGCTGGGACAAACTGATCACCCTGTCGAACAACCGCGCCGTAACGATCTACCTCTGGCACAACCTGCTGATCATGGCGACGGTGCCTCTACTGGACCTCTTCTACGAACTCCCGTTCATGGACGACCGCTTGAGCAACGCCCTGACCACGACGTACACCCTCTGGATGTTCGTCCTGGTATGGCCGTTGATCGGTCTGATGATCGTGGGCGTGGGGTGGGTCGAGGACCTGGCGGCGAAGCGGGGGCCTCGGCTTTGGCCGGATGGGGGGAAGAAGGGCGGGAGTCGGGGGCGGTCGCGGTCTGGGTCTGGATCTGGGTCGCGAGGGCGGGCCCGGGCGCGGTAGGTGCCGCGGTATCCCTGCGTTCACGCAACGACCTTGCGGCCCCACCATGTGCGGACGCACGCCCGGACGGAGGTGTTCGGGGCGCGCATATCGCAGTATGCTCGCGTCATGGCGGATACGACACGGATCACGGTGACGCTGCCGACCGAGCAGGTCGCCGAACTGAAGAAGCTCACCGACAACGTCTCCGGCTATGTCGCCGAGGCGGTGGCGCGTCAGCTGCGGCACCAGCTGCTCGGTGCCGACTTGCTGCGCCACCAGGAGGAGCACGGGTCCTTCACCGAGGAGGAGCTGGCGGAGGCCCGCTCCAGGATCTTCGGAACGGCGGACGCCGACGGGTCGGCGAGCGCTGCGTGAACGAGCACGTCGAGACCGTCGTCCTGGACTCCCAAGGACTCTCCGCCTGGATCGCCCAGGACCGCAAGATCCTTGCGATGTTCCAGGTGCTCCATGCCATGGGTGCCGATTTCGTCATCGGAGCCAACACCATCGTGGAAGTCAGCCATGCGCGGGTGAACATGCCACGGCTGTGGTGGGCGCTGTCCCGCGTCAAGGTCGAGCCGGTGAGTGAGGGTGCGGCAAAGGTGTCCGCGGAACTGCTCAAGGCCACAGGCATGCACGGCCACAAGTACGCGATCGACGCGACGGTCGCCGAGGTGGCACTGCGCCAGCCGGGCCCGGTGGCCATACTGACGTCCGACGTGGATGACATGACCCGGCTGTGCGGTGACCGCGTCCGGCTCATCGGCATCTGAGCCGGACGCCTCGGCGACCTTCGCCGATCTCCTGGACCGCCACGGATGTCCATGAATAACAGCCCTTCCGCACCACCGGCTCGGTGAGGGCGGCGAGTCCGGCGCGCCGAGCAGGACGCGATCGTGCAGGAGACCAGGCCGTCTACCGCTGACCGGAACCCGAAGAGAACTCGCAGTGCCCAGGCTCTTCGTAACAGGTGTGCCTCCTGTGACTCAGACCACAAGGATGACGAGGAACGCGGATTCCGGTTTCTGCCGTCATCCAATTCGCAAGGCAAAGCAGTCGGGTCCAATTCTCGACCGTACATGAACCAGACATAGAAAGGATTGTTGGGAATGATTGCCAAGGGTTCGATTTCGCAAAGGAATTGTCCGGCAGGAAGGCCCACAGTATGACTTCGGCGTTACTCAAAAACTCAGGGTGGAGCGGACGCTTATGCGCGTCCCTGGCCGCCTTACTGCTGACCGCGGTCGGGGCGGTGGTCGCCATCGCGCCACAGGCCGCGGCAGCGCCGAACGACCCCGGCCGTCCGTTCGGCACGTACAACATGCAGGGCAGTCTCGGAGGGGCCCGCTGGAACAGCGAGGTGGGTCCGATGGCCGAGCGGCTGGAAGTGGTGGCACTGCAGGAAGCGGGCGCGGGAGCGCCTCCTGTGCCACAGCTGTTCAATGACAGCGCCACCTATCAGATCCCCGGAATCCAGCCCCACCCGAGCATGCCCATGACCGTCAACCGGACGCCCTGGGAGTACCGGGGGCGCTTGTACACGGTGTACTTCTTGCAGACCCATGTCGAGCGGGAGGACGGTGTCCTGTACTGGGGCACCAACCGCCGGAACGATGGCGGCGGCCGGAACAATCTCGCCATCGTGACCCAGGAGCACGCCGACGAGGTCAGGGTGGTCAACAATCCCGTCTTCAACCCGAACTCGGCCAACAACGACTACCGGTCCCGCCGTGCCCTGGGTGTCCGGCTCGGCAACACCGTGTACTACAACATTCACGCCCGCGGCGCCTCCGACTACCAGCAGCTGCTGGGTGCGATCCGGCAGGAGCAGGCCCTGCACCCCAACGAGCGCTATGTGATCCTCGGCGATTTCAACACCAACATTCGCTTCCAGGACACCGCCGAAGCCCGCGACACGGTCGGCGCCGCTCCGACCGAATTCCTCGCGCGGCCCGACCGAGCCACCCACCAGGGCGGCCGCGAACTCGACTACGCCCTCACGAGGGGCACCCCGGACATGCAGGCCCGAGTGCCGGCCGGGATCGGTGCGGACCACTACCCGGTCGAGTTCAACGCACCGGGCCGGCCCATACCCCAGCCGCCCGGCCGTGTGGCCCACACCTACTCGCTGGGCTTGGTCAACGTCGCCACCGGCTCCGCCATGGACGCCCCCGCCGACGGCTCCCGCCGGGTCATCACCCACCCGCAGCGCTTCAACGCTCAGCAGCGTTTCAACGTCAACACGTACCGGGGGCACTGGTACGCGTTCCAGCAGGGCGGATCAGGAAATCAGCGTGAGCGGGCAAGGTCCGCGGCCGACGACCGCCGATGCCCGGGCGTCAACCCGTTCGACCAGTTCAAGATCGTCATGTCGGACTGTGTCAGCTCGATGTCGCAGTGGCACCCCGAGAGCCCGGCCGCCGTGCGGGACGAGGAAAGCGGAGGCCTCGAGAGCGGGCCCGTACGCTGGCGCAACGCCCTGTGGAGTTCGCTGTGCCTGACCGCCACGGGCAGGCAGGAAGACCTGCGGGCACAGCCTTGCACGGACAGCGACTCGCAGCTGTGGTGGGAGAGTTCCCGCGCGGTACCGTCCGACAGCTGGCGTGGCGACAAGAGGTGGGTGCGGCTGCGTGCCGCCAACGGTTCCTACCTCGACGCCCAGGGCGGCGGCGAATCCGACCTCACCAATGTGATCGTCCACCCGCGCAAGAACGTCGACAACCAGTTCTGGGACGTCCAATTCCAGAACTACAGCGACAACCTGGTCCGTCTGCGCGGCCGTGACAGCGACAAGTGCGTCGATCTCCGCGACAGCGACACCGCAGGGCCCGGATCATCCTCCGTGATCTTCACCTGCGACTACTCGAACACCAAGAACGACAACGCCGGCCAACGCTGGACCGCCGAAACCGATGCGGACGGCGACCTCCGGCTCCGCAACGAGGCGAACAACCTGTGTCTGACCGCTCCTGATGCGGAGAAGGGCCAGGTCACCGTCGAGGAGTGCTCCACCGATCCCCGACAGGTGTGGGTGCCCGAGGACTAGGCCGACAGAGCCTGGCGGCACACGGCCCGGCAGCGCCTCTGGTGCGCTGCCGGGCCGACCGGCCACCACCGCGGCGCGGGCAACCGTCGATTTCCCTGGGGCGGACGTCCCGCCGATCAGCAGCGAGCTAGGGTCGCCGTGTGACGTGGCGCGTGACGTGGAGCGAGGCGGAGTACTGCGAATATCTGCAGGCCGAGCGGCGTCGCTATGCGTGGGTGATGCGGCGGCACGGTGGCCTGACACCGACGGAGGCCTGGGCTGAAGCTTTGGAGAGCTACCCCTACGAGCCGATCGATACGCCGTACCGTGGGCTTGTCTTTCATGACGAGGCGTGGCATTGGGCGATGCTGAGGATTCACGGGGATCGGTACACGCTGGAGCGGCCCGAACTGGCCGACCCGTCAGCCGAGTACAGGGCCCTTGAGTGAACAGCCGCGCCGCACGCGGCCCTCAACCCCGGGGGCACCCTGAGGCGAGCGCCCACCCGGCGCTAAATACGCCAACGGACGCGATGCTCCTAGTCGTGCTCGACAACGCCCTGGACGCCGCGTAGGCATCGAAGCCAGAGACTCGCGAGGCTTGTGAAGTGTCAGGACAGACCGTCCACGTCCCGGAAGAGAGACTCGCCCGCGAGATCTTTGGTCCGCTCGGCGGGATTGTGGAGATCGGCGCGGTTGTTGCCACCGGCACGTGGGCAGTTGCCGAGGCCTCGGTAGGTGAGTTGGTGAGCCGCCGGAGGGATGAGGTGGACCAACTCCTCGCCGCCGTCGGTGAGATCGGTGGATTCAGCGACGTGGCGATGGCGATCGCCGACGAACTGGGGTATCTGCGGGACCACCAGATCACGGCACCGTCCCTGCTCCTCTGGTCCGGCGGCATCGAGAACATCTCGCCCCGCCTCGAAGAACTCGAGGAACCGTCGGTGGTGCGGCGCATGTGTCACATGGGGGCTGATCTGCAACTGGTGCATTTCCTGCAAGCCCTGGTCACCGCCGCCATCGTCGATGGAAGGGACGAACGGCAGGGCGCAGACAGGGTCGTCGAAGCTCTCACCATTGCTGTCTCCCTCGCGGACGATGCGGGGCGGAGCACTGCTGAGGGCACGTTCAGGACGTGGCGGGTCACTTTTCTGCCGGGCATCCTCCTTCCCAAATCGAGTGCACCGGAGAGCGGCAAGGCAGGCTTTCGGGCCTACGCCCGGCTCCTGGAAGACCTGCTGGACGCTTGATGCGGCCTACGCCCCGGAACTTTCTACTACGTTGGCCAATTCACAGGGTGATCCAGGAATGACCAGTTTCGACATCACAGGAACCTCGGAGCCCTGGGTTGTCTTCGTTCCCCAAGGGGTGGCCGAGGTCCATCGGCAATTGTCAAGTTTTGAGGCGAATGGAGGGCGTATCCACCACTTCGACTCTCGCGATCTGATGGCCGAGCAGGGGATCTACCGTTCGTTTGCGGAAGTCCTGCAATTCCCTGATTATTTCGGCAGAAACTGGGATGCCTTGGTGGACTGCCTGGACGATTTGTGCGGTGCGGTCACGGGTGGAGTCGGGATCGTAGGCGTCATCCATGATGCGGATCGGCTACTGGAAGCGGAGCACTTCCCCCTGTTCGTATCAGTCCTCTGTCAAGGGGCGGACCGTGCAAATTCTGCGGTAGACCTCGACGGATTCCCCTTGGACCGGCCCGCCATTGCCGAACATTTCATTCTTGAGTTCCGAGAATTCGATCGTGAGAAGGTCGCACTCCGGGTTGGCCAGCCTGACCTGACCGTCACCACAGGGGACAGGTTTGTCGCAGCGGCTCTCAATCCCGATGAATGGCATTGAAGTAAGTGGGTCGCGCCCGGAACAGGACGTGAGCAGGGGGAGCAATCCAGAGGTCAGCCGCACGTCCTCCATTGGACGACACCCCCGGCGAGGGGTAACGGGAAGGAACTCGGCGTATGCGGCGGTCGATGTCGGTAGCGTTGCCCGCTCATACGAACCCTCGCCCCACCGGGAGTTACCTGTGAACCGCCGTCCCACCCTGCTCGCAGCGATTGTGCTGACCGCCGTAGCGACCTTGACGATGTCCGCCTGCGGTGGTGACGAGAGCGACAGTTCCGACAGCTCCAAGAAGAACGACAAGACTGCGGGCGCCGACACCGGCAGCGCGACTGACGCATTCGATCGTCCTCAGGTCGAGCTGCCGTCGGACGTCACGGACAAGTACGAGGACTGGAAGACCGGCGACGACACCAAGGACGCCGTTCTGGCGGATACTGCCAGGCGCATCGACGTGACGAACGATGCCATCCTGCGCGGCGATACAGGTGCGCCGGGCCTCTCGTTCTACTACCGGGACAAGGCGTTGACCGGTGCGGTGGAGTGGGTTCAGGCGTATGTGGACGCCAACCTTTCCTTCACGGGCACGACTCGTTACTACGCCCCTCAAGTCACGCTGTCCGGTGAAAAGTCGGCGTCCGTCGTCTATTGCTCGGACGAGAGCATGGGTTTCAACAAAGACCGGAAGACGAACAAGGTCGACAGGACGCCTTTGGGTAAAAGCCCGTACGTGCTGTACAACACGCGCCTTGAGAAGAACGGCCAGGGCGTTTGGCAGACCACCAACCTGATCTCGAAGCGGGGGGACAAGAAATGCGGATAGCGTTGCCCCGCTCACATGAACCCTCGCCCACCGGGAGTTGTCAGTGAACCGCCGCCCCACCCTGCTCGCAGCGATCACGCTGACCGCTGCTGCGGCTTTGACGCTGTCCGCCTGTGGTGGCAGCGACGGCTCCAAGGACAAGAACGCGGGCGCCGACACAGAGAGCGAGAAGTCGGCATCGCCATCGCCGAGCGCGCCCGAGTCGGCAGCGGCCGGCCGCCCGAAGATTCAGCTGCCGTCGGACCTCAAGTACTCCTTCGAGTGGTCGAAGACCGGCGACAAGCACAAGGACGCGGTCCTGGCCGACAGCGAGCAGTCCATCAAGGCGGTGGACATGGCCATCGCCAA
This sequence comes from Streptomyces yerevanensis, assembly GCF_000716805.1. Taxonomy (NCBI): domain Bacteria; kingdom Bacillati; phylum Actinomycetota; class Actinomycetes; order Kitasatosporales; family Streptomycetaceae; genus Streptomyces; species Streptomyces yerevanensis. Next base: position 27,475 of record NZ_JNWJ01000069.1, read on the forward strand.
TCAGGATCCGCTGGACGAGGCGTACCTCTACTACTACGAGGGTGAGGCTGCTGCCCAAACGGAGCTGTACATCAAGGAGTACGTCAAGGCCAAGGCACGCACGACCGGTACCTATCGCTACTACAACGCGACCGTCGACGTGGGCGACGTCGGCAGCGCCTCGCTTGTGTACTGCGAGGACCAAGGCAAGGCGTACGACATGTACTTGAAGCCGAAGAGGATCAACAAGACGGCTGTCACCAAGAACAGTTATGTGCTCTACGCCGTCCAGTTGAGCAAGAACGACCAGGGTGTCTGGGCTGTCGAGAAGCTCGATTCGCAGAGGGGGAGTGCGAAGTGCCAGCCTTGAGGTGAACCGGGGCCTCTGTCTGTTACTGAGCTGTGTCCGCTTTGTTGAAGTCGAGCCACGTGGGACGACGCCATCGGGCGTTTGCACTGGGCAAGGCGGCGGTGGTGCCGCTTCCCGGAGGTCACTCAATGGGAGCCGCCTAGCTGCCAGTTGAGGGGTTATGGGCGCTTTGGGGTCGGTACGGAGCTGCCCCCGACGTAATTCGCTCTGGTGTCACCACCGTCGCATCGATAGCGTTACTGCGCTCATGCCAACCCTCGCCCCACCGGGAGTCGTCAGTGAAGCGCCGCCCCACCTTGCTCGCAGCGATCACGCTGACCGCCGCTGCGGCCTTGACGCTGTCCGCCTGTGGCGGCGGCGACAGCGACAGTTCCAAGGACAACGACAAGATCGCAGGTGCTGACACCGGGGACTCATCGACCTCGGCGTCGCCGAGTGCGAGTCCGGCGGACTCTGTCGAGCGTCCGGAGATCAAGTTGCCGTCGGACGACGTGCTGACCTTCACGCCAGAGGAGACGGGCGACCCCATCAAAGATGCGATCCTGCGGGACAACGCTGAGTTCATTCGCGCGCTCGACGCGGCAATCGTTGCCCAAAATCCGCGACTTCCCGCCCTGGAGTTCTACACGGAGGGCGAAGGCGCGGTAGCCGCCAACGAGTGGGTTCAGGGATACAAGGACGCGGGCACGACGGTAACCGGCAGCGTCCGCTACTTCGACCGCGACGTGAAGATGAAGTCCAAGAACAGTGCTGTGATCGGCTACTGCGCGGACGAGAGCAAGGGCTACAACAAGGTCATCAAGACAGGCGAGATCAAGAAGACGAAGGTGACCAAGGACAGCTACGTCGCTTACAGCGCTCAGGTGACCAAGAACAAGCAGGGGGTTTGGGAACTCATGAAGATCACCTCAGCTCGCGGCGCTGCGGGGTGTCAGCCGTGACCAGACTGCTTCGCCTTGCCGTGGTCTCCGCGGCCGCAGGGGCAATCTTGGTGTGTTCGATGCCCAACGCTGTCGCCAACCGTGGCAATCCAGGAACTGGAGCGCCAGGTGTCGGCACTGGGAAGGGCACGGAGACGTCGGGCGATGCTGATGGCGACACCCTCTCCGCTGGCGTGGTGGTCTTCGACCGTTCAAAGAACGGCACGGGAGAGTCCGCAGGCCCCGTGACGACCACTGCGACCAACTGGAGCCCGCCGCCCTGCTGGTATGCCCCGAAGTACACGCCCGAGCAGCTCCAGAAAACGATGGAGCCGATCTGGGAGTCCGGGTCGACCGGCGGCCAGTGGGACAGCGAGCAGCGCAACCGGTACGTCAACGGTGAACCGTACAAGGACTTCAACAAGGACAAGACCGGCGAGGGCTATTTCTGGGGCAATTACGTCGACGAGGACTACCCGGATGGCTGGGACGAGTGCACCGAAGCTCCGTTCTGGGTGGACGAGGGTGACCCTCCGCCGGCCAACATCGAGAACGCCGTCACTCCCGAGATCCTCGCCCAGCTCGCGTACAGGGAAATCCAGGTGCCCGGCACCGAGGTGACGCTGGCGCCCGAGGGCACGACCAAGGTCAATCTGCCGACCTGGGCATGGCTGGACGGCGCCGATTTCAAGCCGGTCTCGGTCACCGCGTCGATCCCGGCGCTGGACATCGAGGCGACCACGACCGCCGTGCCGGTCTCTCTGAAGATCGACCCGGGTACCGAGGATGCGGAGACCTACCCCGCCTCCGGCGAGTGCGAGATCAACAACGGCAGGATTGGCGAGCCGTACGCCAAGGGCAAGGCCGACGAGACGCCGCCGTGCGGCGTGAAGTACCTACGCTCCTCGGGTGACGGCTCGTATCCGCTCACGGCCACGGTCACGTGGGAGATTTCCTGGGTCGGTACGGGTGTCGATGAGGAACAGCCGCTTCCGAACGGCGAGTTCGGCGCCGAGCAGGACGTGATCGTGCAGGAGATCCAGGCCGTCAATCGCTGACCGCGGTGACGGACCCATGCCGCGGCCAACTGTCCCCTCCGAGGGGGCGGTTGGCCGAGCGGGCCGAGAGCGGATAGCGTCATTCCGGTTCGGGAATGGCGGGCGAGCGGGGAGTTGGGGTGCGTGGCGGAGCGGCTGGCCGTTGATGGTGATGAGCTCGGGCGTTTCATGAAGATGCTGAACAAGTCGACCGATTCGCTCAAGGGCGTCCGCAAGGCCTTGTCTGATGCGAGCATCACGGGGCTGGGCACGGACAATCTCGACTCCGCGTGTGAGATCTTCCAGGACGACTGGAAGTACGGCTCGGAGGAGATCGGCAAGCAGACCGAGGACCTCGCGAAGATCATCGGCAAGAGTCGGGAAAGCTACCTCGAGGTCGACAAGGCGCTTGAGGAGGCGTTGAAGAAAGCCAAGGACGGTAAGGGCGGGGACAAGAAGTGACGGACACCCCTGGTCTCGAACCGCAGCCGGGTGCGCCGCTCGACCCCCAGTACGTGGCCGATCGCGGTAAGCCACAAGGGCTCAAGTCCGCCCCGCACATCCCCAACCCTGACTATCCTCACTTGGGTTTCAACCCTGTGCCGGGCAGCACGGAGACCGTAAGTGGACTGCACAGAAAGCTCGCTGGCTGTGCGAAGGTCCTCGAAGACACGCTTGACCTCGTCACCAAGTTGATGGACGGCAGTTACTGGAAGGGCGACGCCGCCGTCGCTTTCCGGGAGCAGATCGACGGTGGGCCGCTGCCGCTGAACTTGAAGAACGCCGCGCGCTCCCTTCGTAAGGCGGCCAAGCAGCTGAAGCTCTGGGAGGGCGAACTCGACGACTTTCAGCGGCGGGCCAAGCGGCTGGATGACGAGGCGAAGGATGCGCGCGACGCGATCGACACCGCCAAAGGCAAAGCGGCCACGGCGGGCGACGATCCGGCCCTGGACAAGAAGAAGGGCGCCGCGCACGACGACGCGGAGAAGGCGCTGACCCGCGCGAACGCAGCCGTGGACGAGGCGGAAGCCGAGCTTGAGAAGATCCTGGGCAGGGCTCGGAGGCTTGCTGAGGAGCACGAGAAGCAGGCGCAGTACCGGGCGGGCAAGATCGAGGATGCGACGAAGAAGCTGGCGCCGCATGAGCCGGGGGCGTTCGAGTCGGCGATGGACTGGCTGGGCGAGAACCTGCCGGACATCCTGAGTTTCACGGCGGGTGCCATCGGCTTGGCCGCGCTCATCCTCGCAGGCCCACTGGGGTGGGGGATTGCAACGGTGGCGGCGCTGATGCTCACGGCATCGGCGTTGAGTGTTACGGCGTTGACACTACGGCTCTCTGACGCCGAGACATGGGAGTCCCTGAAGGACGGTTTCACCAAAGGTGAGCTCGATGCAGACTTCTGGAGCAACACGGTTTCAGTCGGAGCTGATCTCGCGGGATCTCTACCAGGGCTTGGAGCAGCGATCAAGGGGGGTGTTGAGGCCACCCATGCGATTCGTACGGGTACCCAAACACTCGGCTTCTGGCAGAAAGCGGCGACCTACGGCACGAAGACCTTGGACGAGGCGGGGGCCATCACGGCCCTGGAAAACCCACTGATCGCCCGGGCGGTGCGGAGCGCGAGTAACCCTGAGACGGCAGCCAAAGTGGTGTCCGCGACGTCGGGGCTGGTCGGTGTAGGCACCGGTGGCTTCGGCCTGTACGACAAGTTGGTGGACGCGGACGAGGATGGCATCAAGAGTGGCACCGTAGCCGGCGTCGACGGCTCACGTCTTGTCGTCGACAACGGCGGTCTTCTCAATCTTGTCCGCCATGTCTTCTGATGCCTTCCGCATGAAAAGAGAGCTGTTGTGAACCCCGCCGACTACCCCACCGCCTGGGGCCATCCGCCCACTCGCCGGGCCTGGGCAGGACACATGGCCATGAACGTCATCGGCCTCATCGGCTGGATCGCCGCTTGGTGGGGCCTGCTGTATGTGCTGGTCGTATTCCTTTCCCCCGGGTTCACTCTCCTTTTTGTGCTGCCTCTCCTTTACTGCCTGTACCGGGCGGTGACCCAACTGCGCTACTTCCGCCCAGCATTCAGCATGCTGCGCATCCTGCGCACATACCCCTGGCAGATACTGCGAGATGTCCCGCACGGGCTGACGAAGCGCCCCGAGGTCCTCGGTAAGCATTACGGATGGTTCGAGTTTCCCAATCCCGCTCGTCCGGATCAGCAACTACCGCTCGTTTTCCCGCAGCACCTGCGTGTGGAGTGGTGGGCTCGCCGCATGGCTCCTCGTGCAAAACCTCGGCTGAAGTCACAGATCGAGGTGATCTGGTTCGCGGGCGATCCTCGTTTCGCCGGGCTCGTTGCCGCACCTACGAGCAACGGAGAGGCCCCTCGCCGCCTGCATGTCATGGAGCAGCGGACGGATGTGCAGAGTGGTCAGCGTTTCGCGGACTGGGGCGCCACCCCCGAGGACATCGAGCGTGGTCGACGCGCGGGCGTCTACCCTGCCCACCCCTGAGCTGTATTGAGAGGCGTGCTGTGAGCACCCCCGCGATTGTCCTTCACGACTCTGTCAACGACCCTCATGCGGAACTCTGGTTCGCCGAACCCGCAGGGTTCACCGCCCTTCCTCTGGACGGCTTGCTGCCCGAACTGGGCTCTCCAGCCGCAGAGAAACTGCGTACCGCCGTCGCCCCGTTCCTCGACGCGGCGCCCAATGAGATGGTCCGTCAGCAGTTCATCGCGCACTTCGCGTCCGGGCAGCAGTTGCTGGGAGCGCTACGTGAGGTCGGTACCGTGCACTGCTCGATCGGTCTGCATCGAGATGACGTGGGCGAGGCGAACACGAGTGCCGGCCAGCCGCTGCTCTCCCTCTTCACTATTTCCTGGCGTGACACAGCTGTGGCGCCGCGCGGTGTTACAGCCGCCCGTGCGGTCATGCATGCCGAGGGGCACAGCCACATCGAGTACCTCGAACTGCCCTGTGGCCCGGCCACGTTCAGCGAGACCGTTCGTACAGCATCGGCGGACAGTGGTCTTCCACAGCATCCTCTCCTCCAGATCCACGCCCACCTGCCGCACCCGGACTGCAAGCGCCTGGTCGTCCTCACGCTGAGCACGACGGCTGTGGCCCGGCGCGAGCAGTACCGTGCGGTCCTGCAACAGATCGCCGAAACAGTCAGCTTCGACAACCTGCTGGAGGCGGGCGTGGACACGGCTGAGGCGCGATGACCGTGGGAGAGGGTTCCACCGGCAGAAAGGGCAGTACGAAGCGACGGCGTGGCCTGTCTTGTCTCCTCATGGTGGGCTTCCTCTTCGGAACATCGAGGACACGCCTTGCCTGTCGGTGGTTGGAAGGTTCGAAACACCGGGGGCGGCGTCTGGGTGTCCCAAAGCTTCCAATCGTTCAGGTGGTGCGCGGGGTCGGGTGTGCCTTGAGGGTTCGTATCAACGCGCCTAGGCGAGGGGGGGTTGTTATGAGGGTGACCTTGGGGTCGTCGCTTTCGCGGAGGTGGACCTGGCCCGTCGGGGTGGCCGCCACGTAGACGCAGTTCGACCCATCGGGACTGTAGGTCGACTTCTGCCAGGTGAGTGCGTGCACGTCGGTACCTCTCAAAGGCTCTGCATGATGTGCTCGATGAACTTGCGTGACTCGTCGGGGTCGAGAGCGCAGGACTCCATGCGATCAAGCACGGTGCGGTACTTCGCCAACTGTGCTTCAGCGTCGAGGAATTCGCAGCCCCCGTGATGGGTGTCCAGCTGAACCGTGTCCAGTTGGGGAACCGGGCCGACGGCGTAGTCGAAGGACTGGCCGTTGCCGGGGAAGCCTGCCGATGTGAAGGGGATGACCTTCACGGTGATGTTGTCCTGCTCGCTCAGTTCAAGTAGTCGGGCCAGCTGGACGCGGGCGATGTCCGGTCCGCCGTACTGCATGCGCAGCGCCGCCTCGTGCAGAAGTGCTGTGTACGGGAGAGAGGATGTGCGGTGGAGGACCGCCTGCCTCTTGATGCGGTACGAGAGGCGGTGTTCGAGCTCGTACGGCTGGAAGGGCGGGACCGCCTGCTGGAGCATGGCTCGCGCGTGGTCCGTGGTCTGCAGCAGCGCGGGGATGTGCAGGGACAGGGCCACCCTCAGTCCGGTCGCGTGGTGCTCCAGTTCGGCGAGGTCGGCCAGTCCGGCGGGCAGGTACTCCCGGTATTCGTCCCACCAACCGCGTGTGCGGCCACCGGTCATCTCGGCCAAGGCTTCGACCAGCGCCGAGTCGGCGCAACTGTAGGCACGGGCGAAGGTGCGTACACGGTCGGCACCTACGGCGTACCGGCCCGATTCGATGCTGCTGATCTGCGCCTGCTTGAGGCCTAGCAGCTGCGCGGCAGCGGTGGACGTCAGGCCCGAGTGCTCCCGAAGCTTGCGTAGTTCGGCTCCCAGGCGCTGCTGCCGCAGGCTGGGGGTGGTGCTGGGTGGCACTGAGCCCTCTCTCGTCATCGTGGGTCAGGTGGATCACTCGCAGGGGTGAATTGTGAAGCGTACCCCTTGTTCGATGTTAAGTATCACATCGAATCCTCTATGGTGAGTCTCACGTCGCTCAACTCCCGCCGCCTGTAAGCCGGAAGCGCACCTCCCCAGGCAATGCCACCGCGTGGCGCCAGCGTCGAGTGAACTCAACTCCCTTCCCTCCCGGAGGCATTCATGGTCACCGTAGCCCCGCCCAACACCTGGTCGTACGCCCTTCGCCTGCCCCATGACCCCCGCGCTGCACGCGTCGCACGTATGACCGTGCGGGCCGCCCTCAACGGGCACGGAATGTCCGAACTCCTTGGCGTCACCGAGCTGTTGACCTCCGAATTGGTCACCAACTCCTACCGGCACACCAAAGGCCCCGCTTCCCTGCGGCTGACCGCGCTGGGTGACGAGCGGTTGCGGGTCGGCGTATGGGACAGCAGCCCGCACATCCCCGCGCCCTTCGACCAGCCTCCTGGCGACCGAGTCCCGTCCGTCCCGCCCGCCCCGGCGGACGCGGAAGGTGGGCGCGGGCTGCTCCTCGTGCAGGAGTACGCGAGTTCGTGGGGTGGTTGGCCTCTCGGTGACGGGCTGCTCGGGCGCGGGGCCGGGAAGTTGCTGTGGTTCGAGGTGGGAGGGGGCGGGATGTAGCAGGCGGTGGTCGAGTGATCACAGCTGCTCCGCTAGCCGTAATGAATTTAGGCTGGCTGGATTCCGGCTGGCGGAACCGACGTGCGTGAGCCTTCCTGTGCAGGCTCAGGAGCCTTCCCGTGCAGGCCCCCGGCCGCCCCTGTGCCCCAACTCCCGTGGCCGATAGGGTGCGTGTGCAAACAGGTGGTCATTGATGGGTACGGGGAAGGGTTGGCGTGAGTCAGCGGCAGTTGCAGAAGATGTTTCGGCTCATGGCCAGTGGGGAGCCCGTTGAGCTCGCCAGTGCCATGGCGTCCGTGAAGAAGCTCGCTCGGCTTGCCTTCGTTGCGGAGCAGTTCGGGTATCAGTACGCCGACGTGCGGCAGGGCGGGAACAACGGCCTGAGGATGCTCATCGTGCCCGATCCCAGTCCGCAGGCTCAGAATCGGGCCGCGCAGAACTGGGCCCAGTATCCGCAAGCCGGCGACGGGAAGTCGCTGCCGCCAGTCGTGCCCGATGCGCTGGAGCTGCTCAAGGCGCGGATCAACTTCGATCTCACCGGCAAGAGTGCCGAGAAGCGGATGGGGTTCGGGGCCATCGGGGTCACCGTCGGTATGGCCATCGGGGTCGCGCGGTCCAGTGGGGACGGGGTGTTCTTCGTCATAGGGACGTGGGTGCTCCTCCTGGCGATCCTGGGTGTCGGGTTCGTCGTCACGCGGAAGCGGAACGCCAAGTTCGCGGCGCGGTTGCAGGCCGCCGGGTTCGCGCAGGTTGCGGATGAGACGGGGAGGGTGCGGTATCTGCCTCCGGGGGCGCAGCTCCCGGGGCACGCGAATCCGTTCGCCGGTCAGCAGCACATGCAGGCGGGGCAGGGCAATCCGTTCGCCGGCCAGCAGCAGGGGCAGCAGTACGTTCAGCCGGGGCAGCCGTACGGTCAGCAGCAGGGCCAGCCGCAGCAGCCCTACGCACCTGCACCTCAGCAGCCGTACGCGGCTCCGCAAGCGCACGCCCCCGCCCCCGGACAGTACGGCGGCCAGCCGGGTCACCCAGGCCAGCCGGCTCCCGGCCCCTACGCCCAGCCCCAGCCCTACGCCCAACCCAACAACCCCTACGGCCAGCCCCAACCCCCTCAGCGCTGAACCGACACCACCGAACCGACACCACCGAACCGACACCACCGAACCGACGCCCCGCCCCCACAAGGCGGGGCGTTTCGCTTGCTGAACCCACCCGCACCCACCCACGTACTCTCACTCAGCACCGTAAGAACCCCACCCGGCGCACCCCGAACCCACCCCGTCCCCCCTCCCGACCTCACCGCCACCCCCGCCCCCACGTGAGAGCAACGT
>NZ_JNWJ01000070.1:0-35607 GCF_000716805.1 Streptomyces yerevanensis
ACATAGGGGAGGTCTTGTCGAGCCCCACGCTGGCCCGGCTGGCGAAGATCGGGGGGGGGGCGGGGCAGGTGGCGGGGGTGACGGCGGGGGGCGGGGCGGGGGCGTCCGAACGGTCCGGTGAAGCGAGGCCGTGATGTGGCTCCGCGGCAATAGTGCAGCAGGCTGCTGCACTATTTGGCTCCGGCCGAGTGCGGGCCATTTTGTCCCAGGAGGGCAGGGCCTCGACGTTCTCGTGCATGAGGCGAGGCTCGCGCACGGTGATCGTTACGCGGGGGCGAACCGTTTCATGTCACCCGAACGTGTGGGGTTCGGGCGAGCGTTCGTATGAGGGCGGCCAGGGTGGCGGGGGTGGTGGTGAGGACGGCGTCCGGGGTGTCGCTCTCTCGGAGGTGGACCGTGCCGGTGGGGGTGGCGGCGACGTAGAGGCAGTTGGCGCCCCCGGCTTCGCTGAACGACGACTTCTGCCAGATGAGTTCGGTCATTGGGGTGCTCCTCGATGGGTGTACAGCACGTGCTGGATGAGGCCCCAGGAGTCGCGTTCTTCATGACGGTCGGGTGAGGCCGTGGGGACGATCGCCGGGAGCGCGTTGCGCGCCAGGGTGGCGACGGTCGCACGGTAGTGGGCCAGGTCCTGGGCTTCGTGGAGGCTGAGTGCTGCGGCAGGGTGCTCGATGAACACCGTCTCCAAGCCTGGCACACCCGGGCTGAGGAACAGGAACGGGGCGCTGACCCAGGTGTGATGGGCCCGGTCGAACGGGAGGACCTGGACCGTCACGTGTTCGTGGGCGGCGGCGCGGATCAGGTGTGCCAGTTGGTCGCGCATGACATGAGGGCCGCCGATCACCATGTGCAGGGCCGCCTCGTGAATGATGGCGTGCAGGCGCGGGGGACGTTCGCCCGTGAGGATGCGCTGACGCGCGAGTCGGAAGCGGACGAGCGTGTCGGTCTCCGCCGTCGTGGCATCCGGCCGAGCGGACTCGAAGAGGGCGCGCATGTACGACTCGGTCTGCAACAAGCCGGGGATCAGCAGCGTCTCGTAGCTCGCGATCTCGGTGGCGCGGTCCTCCAACTCCGCCAGGTCGGTCGTGCGGGCAGGCATGAGCTTCCGGTACTCGGACCACCAGCCCTTGCCGTTGCTCTCCGCCATGCGTACCAGCTCGTCGATGTGCGGGGCACTTGTGCACCCGTACTCGCGCACCAGTTCGCGGAGACGTTCTGCGGGGATGGCGGTACGGGCGGCCTCGATGTGGTTCAGGTGCGGACGCCCCATGTCGATGAGCGCGGCGGCTTCGGCGAGGTTCAGGCCGGCGGCTTCGCGAAGCTTGCGCAGCTCGATGCCGAGTCGTCGCTGACGTTCGGTGATGTGTAGCCGTAGGGCCAAGGGTGGGCCTCCCTGAAGTTCGGGGCCAGTTTGCCGTCTTGGTGGGACAGGGTCCACCGATCTGGCTAACGAGGTTGCTAACGTGCTGAGTTATCTCTACGTTGTGTGAGGCGACGCTCACGCAGTGATGTCGGAAGCCTCGCCGTCGACGTATGCGTACACGCACGCCGTGTCGCGGAAGTGCACCGCTGATCAGCGACCCCGTTCCGGGCGGGGTCGCGCCCATGGGGCGGCAGAGACACCGCGGCCGGCGTCGGTCGACAAGGCAGTTCACGTCCAGATTCCTGCGTTCAGCGTCAGGCCGCCTTGGAGGCGTCAGCCATGGAACTTCCGCTCACCTACACCCTGTTCACCCCTGCCGTCGTGACCTCGCCCAAGGTCTGCCGGGACTTCGTGCGCTCCACTCTGGAGACGCTGGGGCTGGGCGAACTCGCCGAGACGGCTGCGTTGTGCACCTCCGAGTTGGTGACCAATGTGCACCGGCATGCGCAGGGCGACGTACATCTCAGAGCAGCCGTCGAGGCCACTCATGTTCGCGTCGCCGTGTACGACGGGAGTGCGCGGCTGCCCTCGCCCCGGCGGGCGTCGGCCGGGGATGACGGTGGGCGAGGCCTGTTCCTAGTCACCGCGCTGTCGGATGTGTGTGGGGTGACGCCGACGGAGGGTGGAAAAGGGGTGTGGTTCCAGCTCAATCGGTGACGACGCTCGGTGTCGGCCGGACGGCCGCGTCCGCGGACGCGGTGTACCGCCCTGTGGGGCGGCCTCCAGGGCGTGCGCGCATCGCGGGCCCATGACGCCTACCCCGCAGAAAGCGTGAACAGTGAAGGGCCGTGTGTCCTTTAGGTGCTCAAACGAGCGATGCGTGAACATGGCGGGGCGAAGTGCTCGCGCTGTGGGACCAGTACACCCTGGGGCCCGCCGCCGCGCCTGCCTCCGCAGCACCACATCTGTGGACACTGCCAGCCGGACCCCGATAGCTGAGGGTTCCGCGACGTTCTCCCGACGGCACGGAGACTGCCTGGTCAGCGTAGTGCGCGTCACATCCCAGGGCGTCTGGATCTTGCCGACCGGTGACATGACGCACAGGCGATTTGTCCGGTACTAGGGCGAGTAGTGGTGACGCGTGGTGGGGCAAAACGGACCTTTGGGTCGAGGGGTGGGTGGGCGCCTCGGTGGCGGCCGGGCCCGGCCCGGAGGGGAGTGTTCGGGGTGCAAGCGGACGGCTGTGAAGTGGGGTTAAACCAGACTTTCAATATGAAACGCGGAGGATTCAATACGGGATGCCCTTCATGTCAAGAAGGTGGAAGTTTCAGAGTCAAGTACGACTTTGACTCGTAGATGAGCCCTTTGTGGGACAGCGGGATCGCGGGTTACCAAGGGACCTCACCCGGCGCATCGACAGCGCGCCGGGTGCGTTCGTGCCCATCCCTTCGGAGGTAGTCCCCATGTCGCAGCGCATCACCAAGTCCCACGTTCTCCGTACGTCCCCGCTCCGTGCCAGGGCGGCTGCCATGGCCGCCGGGCTGGGGGTGTCGGTCGCGCTGGGGTCCGGGGTCGCGGCCGCCGCCGGTGATTCGGCGAACGCCGGGGCGGTGCAGGGGAGTGCTGCGGCGTCCGTACGGGAGCAGGCGGCGGTTCAGGCCGAGTCGGCGTCGAAGGCCGAGGTCGCCGCTCAGGGCAAGCCCGCCGAGGCCGTGAAGAAGGCCGCCGCCAAGAAGGCCCCGAAGCCTTCCTGGGTCGACCCGGTCCAGAAGTACAAACTCTCCGCCAGCTTCAACCAGGCCGGAAACCTGTGGAACTCGACCCACTCCGGCCAGGACTTCGCCGTCGCCTCCGGCACCAAGGTCTTCGCCACGCACGGCGGCACCGTCGTCAAGGCCGGCGGCAACGGCGCCGGTGACGGGCCCGCGTACGGCAACGCCATCGTGGTCCGGCACGGCAACGGGACCTACTCGCAGTACGCCCACCTGTCGCGCGTCGAGGTGAATGCCGGCCAGGTCGTCGCGACCGGTCAGCGCATCGGGCTCTCCGGCAACACCGGCAACTCCAGTGGTCCGCACCTGCACTTCGAGATCCGTACGTCCGCCGACTACGGCTCCGCGATAGACCCCGTACGCTTCCTGCGCGCCAAGGGCCTCACCCTCTGAGGATCCGTAAGCGACATCCGTAAGCGACAAAGGGCCTTCAGGACTCCTTGGGGGAGTTGGCTCTGGTGATCAGTTCTGTGGCGACCTCGAGGATGGCCTTGCGCTTCTCCTCGGGGTCGCCTTCGAGGTCCCTGAGGGCGAACATCCCGGCGTGCATGGAGAACAGGGCGGTGACGCAGCGGACCTGGTCGGTCATCGTGGCGTCCGGCTCCCTGAGCAGGTCCACCATGAGGAGCATGCGGTCCTTGAATTCCCCGCCGGCACGCAGCTCTCGCACGGTCGCCTGGTTCTCCTGAATGAAGCGGAACAGAGGGGCCGCGTCGTTGAGGGCCTCGCTGTAGCGGTTGAGGATCTCGCGTTTCGTCTCCAGGGTGCGCGGCTGCTGCTTGCCCCATTCGGTCAGCTCGTCGATCGGCTTCGTCAGATCCCGGAAGAGGCTGATGAGGATGTCTTCCTTGGTCCTGAAGTGGTAGTAGAGCGCCGCCTTTGTGACATTCAGCCGCTCCGCGATCTCGCGCAGGGACGTCTTCTCGTAGCCCTGCTCGGTGAAGAGTTCGAGGGCCACGTCCTGGATGCGCTGGCGGGTGTGTCCGCGTTGTTGCCTGCTGGCGCCCATCGTGGCTGCTCCTAGCGCTTCATGGGTGGGTAAAGAGGCGGGTAAAGAAAAACTTACTTGACGCCCGGCTAGTTGCGGACCTACGTTCCAAGTGTAGTCAACTTGCCGGGCGGCAAGTAAGTAGCAAGGCGGTACCAGGGGAGTGGGGACGATGGCGGACACCGAAACAGAAACAGGGGATGTGGCCGCGGACACCGGGGCAATGCAGGACAGCGGGGGCAAGAAGCCCAGGAGCGTACGCGTCGTCCTGCTCGCGCTGATGATCGCGATGATGCTCGCGATGCTCGACAACATGATCATCGGGACCGCCATGCCGACGATCGTGGGTGAGCTGGGCGGACTCGAGCATCTGTCGTGGGTCGTCACCGCGTACACGCTCGCGACCGCCGCCTCCACTCCGATCTGGGGCAAGCTCGGCGACATGTACGGCCGCAAGGGCATCTTCATGACCTCGATCGTGCTCTTTCTGATCGGGTCGGCCCTGAGCGGTATGGCGCAGGACATGGGGCAGTTGATCGGGTTCCGGGCCGTTCAGGGGCTCGGCGCCGGTGGTCTGATGGTCGGTGTCATGGCGATCATCGGCGATCTGATACCGCCCCGGGAACGCGGCAAGTACCAGGGCATGATGGCCGGCGTGATGGCGCTCGCCATGATCGGCGGACCGCTCATCGGCGGCACCATCACCGACAACTGGGGCTGGCGCTGGTCCTTCTACATCAACCTGCCGCTCGGTGCCGTGGCGCTCCTCGCCATCGGTGCCGTACTGCATCTGCCCAAGAAGCGGGCGCAGGCTCGGATCGACTACCTGGGTGCCGGGCTGCTGGCCGCGGGCATCACGGCGATCGTGCTCGTCACCACGTGGGGTGGCACCGAGTACGCCTGGGGCTCCGCCATGATCATGGAGCTGATCGGGATCGGGGTCGCCGCGCTGGTGGGCTTCGTGTTCGTGCAGACCAAGGCCGCTGAGCCGGTGATGCCGCTGCACATCTTCCGCATCCGCAACTTCTCGCTGATGTCGGTCATCGGTTTCATCACCGGGTTCGTGATGTTCGGTGCGGTGCTGTTCCTGCCGCTGTACCAGCAGGCCGTGCAGGGCGCGTCCGCGACCAACTCCGGGTTGCTGCTGCTGCCGATGCTCGGTGCGATGCTCATCGTGTCGATGGTCGCGGGGCGGGTGACCACGAACACCGGCCGGTACAAGGTCTTTCCGCTCGTGGGCAGTGTGCTGATGGCCGTCGGGCTGTTCCTGCTCGCGCAGATGGACACGGATACGTCGCGGGTCACCTCCGGTCTCTACATGGCGGTTCTCGGCGCGGGCATGGGATGCCTGATGCAGATCACCATGCTGGTCGCGCAGAACAGTGTCGAGATGAAGGACATGGGAGTCGCCTCCTCCTCCACGACCCTGTTCCGTACGCTCGGGGCGTCCTTCGGTGTCGCGATCATGGGAGCCCTGTTCAACAACCGGGTCCAGGACGTGATGGCCGAGCGGGCCGGATCGGCCGGGTCCGCGGTCACCGAACGGTCCGCGCAGTTGGACGCGGCGAGTCTGGCGAAGTTGCCGGAGGCGGCTCGGGAGGCGTATCAGCACGCGGTGTCCTCCGGTACGCATTCGGCGTTCCTGCTGGGGTCGATCGTGGCCGTTGTGGCTTTGGTGGCGGCTGTATTCGTGAAGGAGGTGCCGTTGAAGGGGGCGGCGCCGCAGGAGGCCGAGGGCCCGGTGAGTGACGGTGACCTTCCGTCGAAGGGGGCGGTGGCGGAGCGGGTCTGAGGGTGGTTTGTTTCGCCCCCGCCGCCCCTACTACCCGTCCCATGCTCGGAGCTGCGCCCCCGAACCCTCGCTGATCGGCCTGGCGGCCTCGTCCTCAAACTCCCCCAGCTACCTCCCCAGCGGTAGCTGGGGGAGTTTGAGGAACGGGGTCCGGGGCGAAGCCCCGAGGGCGTCCAGGAGGTGGAGCCCTCAGCGAGGTCCAGGGCCGGAGCCCTTGGTGGGCGGGGGGCGGAAGGCGCGCGTCGGAGCGTTGTCAGTGGCGCGTGCCACCATCGACGGCATGGACAAGATGCGGCAGCTGCGGCTGGCCAAGGATGCGATGGATCGGGACTGGGCGGAGCCCGGGCTCGACCTCGATGCCGTGGCCGCGCACGCCGGGTACTCGCGGTATCACTTCATACGCGCCTTCAAGGAGGCGTATGGGGAGACGCCCGGGCAGTATCTGACGCACCGCCGCATCGAACGGGCCGAGGACCTGCTGCGCACCGCGAACCTGTCGGTGACGGAGATCTGCCACCTCGTCGGCTTCAGCAGTCTGGGTACGTTCTCGGCCCGGTTCAAGGCGTTCACCGGACTGACGCCCAGTGAGTACCGGGCGAAGCACGTGGGGCGCGGGACCGCCCTCATACCGGGGTGCTACGTCATGCACTGGGCCGGCGGCTTCAGATCGGCTCCTGCCGGCGCAGAACCCAGTGCACAGCCCAACGCACAGCGCAATTCTGGAGAAGCGGACTGACGGCGCCGCTGCCTACCGTGACATGACAAGCACGAACCGCAGCCCGCAGCCACAGGAGCACGCCATGATCAAGGGTCTCGCCATCTCGACCGTCTGGGTCCTGGACCAGGACCGGGCCAAGAAGTTCTACACCGAGAAGCTCGGCCTCGAGGTCCGTACGGACATGACGATGGGTGAGGGCGGCATGCGCTGGCTCACCGTCGGTTCCCCGGATCAGCCCGGCGTCGAGCTCACGCTGATGGTGCCGAACGGGCCAGGGATGGACCCCGAGTCCGCCGAGATGATCAAGAAGCTCGTCGCCAAGGGCGCCCTCGGCGCGGGCGTGCTGACCACCGACGACATCCACGGCGACTACAAGAAGCTCAAGGACCGCGGCGTGGAGTTCCTCCAGGAACCCCAGGAGCGGCCGTACGGCACAGAGGCGCTGTTCCGCGACGACTCCGGGAACTGGTTCTCGTTCACCCAGCCCCGCGAGGGCGGTCTCGACCTGGACAAGGACTGGACCTGCTGAAGCCCCGGGGGCGCCGCACCGGCGCCCTACTCCGGCAGCATCGGATAGCTCCCCGTATTCGTCGGCGCGTGCTCCGGCAGCCACAGCACCGCCACCGCCCCCTCCGCGGGCACGTCCTCCGGCGCAGCCACGGGGCGTACGTTGCGGAAGGTGAGCCGTGCGCCCAGCACCCGGGCCTGGCCTGCCGCGATGGTCAGGCCAAGGCCGTGACCGTGGCCCGCGCGGTCGGTGCTGCCGGTGCGGAAGCGGCTCGGCCCTTGGGCCAGCAGTTCCTCGGGGAAGCCGGGCCCGTGGTCGCGTACGCGGATGACCCGGCCCTCCACCGTGACCTCGATGGGCGGCCTGCCGTGCTTGGCGGCGTTGACCAGCAGGTTGATGAGGACCCGCTCCAGGCGGCGCGGGTCGGTGGTGACCTGCGACTCGTGCACCACCCGCATCTTGATGGCCGCGTCCCGCGCCGCCACCCGCCGGCTCACGAACTCGCCCAGCAGGATGTCCTGCAACTCGGCCCGCTCGGACGCGCTGTCCAGTCGGGCCACCTCAAGGACGTCCTCGACGAGCGTACGCATCGCCTGTGCCCGGTCCCGTACGAGTTCCGTCGGCCGCCCCGGTGGCAGCAGCTCGGCCGCCGTGAGCAGCCCGGTCACCGGCGTACGCAGCTCGTGCGCGATATCGGCGGTCACCCGGCGCTCGGCCTCCAGGCGCCGACTGAGCGCGTCCGCCATCGCGTCCACGGCCCGCGCGAGGTCATCGGTCTCGTCGCGTACGACTCCACCGATGGCGTCCCGCACCCGTACATCCGTCTCGCCCTGCGCGACCTGCCGGGCCGCCGTGGCCGCCTTGCGCAGCCGCCGCGAGAGCTGGCCGCCGATGAGGACACCGAGCGCGCAGCCGCCGAAGACGAGCACGCTCGAACCGATGAGCAGCGCCTGGTCGAGGTCGTCAAGGACGGCCGCGCTGCGGTCGGTGAACCCCGTGTGCAGCGACAGGATCCGGCCGTCCTTGAGCGGTACGGCGGCCCAGATGTCGGGCACACCGCCGGGGCCGCCCGCCACATAGGTCGCCCGCCGGCCGGCCGTGGCCTTCGCCAGCAGGTCCCCCGGCAGGTCCGGATCGTCGATCTTGATGCCGGGGAAGTTGGTCCGCCCGGACGTCTCGTAGTTCCGCTGCGCGATCTGCACGCGCTCGTCCGCCAGGTCGCGCGCGTTGGAGAGCATCGAATACCGGGCGGCGTTGTGCACGACCAGGCTCAGGGATACGGCCACCAGCGCCCCGACCGCGGCGATCGCCGCGCTGAGCTTCCACCTGAGACCCGTACGCAGCATCGGCCGCGTGAATCTCCGGCGGCGGTCCGGATTCCCGCCCGGATTCCCGCTCGGATTCCCGCTCGGATTCCCGCCCGGATTCCCGCTCGGACTCGTGCTCGTCCCCCGCATGATCCGGTCAGGCCTTCAACTTGTAGCCGAAGCCGCGGACCGTCTCGATCCGGTCCTGGCCGATCTTCGTACGCAGCCGCTGCACATGGACGTCGACGACGCGGGTGTCACCGCCCCAGCCGTAGTCCCACACCCGCTCAAGCAGCTTGTCGCGCGAAAGCACGGTCCCCGGCACGGACGAGAACTCCAGGAGCAGCCGCATCTCGGTGGGCGTCAGCGCCACCGGCGTACCGCCCCTGCGGACCTCCATGCCCTCCCTGTCGATCTCCAGATCGCCGTCACCGAACGACAGCACACCGCCGTCGACGGACGAGGAACTCCCGGCCTCGGCGGCGGCCCGCTGCCCGCTCGCATGCCCGAAGCGCCGCAGCACCGCGCGGATCCGGGCGACCAGGACGGCCCCGTCGAAGGGCTTGGTGACGTAGTCGTCGGCGCCCGCCTCCAGGCCCAGTACGACATCGATGGAGTCGGCGCGGGCCGACAGCATGATCACCGGGACCGTGGACTCGTCGCGGATCCGGCGGCACAGCGAGACGCCGTCCAGGCCCGGCACCATCACATCGAGGAGCGCGATGTCGGGCTGGTCCGCACGGAACGCCTCCAGGCCGGCCAGTCCGTCGGGCATGGCGGTGACCACGAAGCCGTCGCGCTCCAGCGCGAGCTGGGTGGCCTCGCGGATGACGTCGTCGTCCTCGACGAACAGGACGTGGGTCTGCTCTGCCATCCGGTGCTCTCAGTTCTCCGTCGGTCGGTTGTCGGGAGGCATCGATTGTCAGCGAAGGCCAGCCGATTGTCAGCGGACAGGGTCGGTTGTCAGGTGTCGGGCAGGGCCAGCGTCAGGCGGGGGTCAGTCCTCGGCCGGAGCCGCCGTCTCGCCGTCAACCACCTTGCTGTAGTCGTTGTGCGTGCGGGCCCGCTCCGTGAAGCGGTCCGTGGTCCAGCGGTACGTGATCACTACCTCGCCGGACGGAAGCGCCACCGAGTCGCCCTTCTCGTACACCTGCTGGGTGACCACCAGGTCGCCCCGGTCGATCTCCGCGTAGACCGGGGACTCCTCGGCCCTGAAGACGTTCTCGTACTCATCGCCCTGCTCGCGATACACATACGAGCCGACTCCGACCGCATCGCCGCAGGTCAGCACGTTGACCACGATGTCGTTCGCGGATCCGCCCGTCAGCTTGCCGTACGAGACGTCGACCGGGTACTCGTCGGCGACGCACGGCTGCAGATCGCGCTTGACCGCCGCGCTGACCTTCGGGTCGGCCTTGAGGAGCCGGACCGCGTCCACGCTCGGCGCGGCCGTGGAGGGCGAGGCGGAGGGCGCGACGGCGCCCACCGACACCGAGTCGGAACGGGCCGGGCCCTCGTCGCGGGCGCCGGTGCCGCCCGTCCCGCAGGCGGATACCAACAGGCCGAGGACGGCGATCACGGCCACTGCCGTGATCGCCGCCTTCAGGGCCCCACGGGCCCGCGGGGGCTCCGTGTCCGGTCCTGCGTCTAGGCCGCGCAACGCTCCTGCTCCTTAGCCTTGTCCCTGCCCGCCTTGCCCGGTTCGAGCGCGCGCCCCTCATAGCCGCGGCTCTCCAGCTCCTCGCGGAGCCGGGCCAGGGCCCGGTGCAGCGTGCTCTTGACCGTTCCGGCCGACATACCGAGGGCGGCGGCCGTCTCTTCCGTGGACATCTGCTCCCAGTGTCGCAGCACCACGACACTGCGCTGCTTCGGAGCCAGCACCTTCAGGATGTCCATCAGCAGCGCGCGATCCGCGTGCTGCTCGGTCGAGTCGTCCACGCTCGCGTCCGGCAGCTGCTCGGTGGGGACCTCCTCCAGCTTGCGGGCCCGCCACCACTCCGTACGCGTGTTGATCATGACGCGGCGCAGATAGGCGTCCGCGAGACGCTTGTCCGCGATTCCGTCCCAGCGGCCGTACGTGCGGACCAGCGCCGTCTGCAGCAGGTCCTGGGCGTCGACCGGGTCCGGCACCAGACGGCGGGCACTGCGCAGCAGCGCGTCCTGCCTGATGCGTACGTACTCTTCGAACTCGAGCACCTCGCCGTGCGCCATGTCCAACCGCCTCCGATCCCCGTTACCGACCTGCCTGCTGCCGGCTGTTCTCCGCTTCGTGTGCCGCTGGTCCGCGGTACGCCAATGAAGCTACGGAGGGCTTGTCACGGGGTTGTCCGAGCGAGCCTGCGGCGAGCGCTCGGCTGTCCGTCGGTTGTGTAACGGAAGTAGGGCGGGAGTAAAGAGGTATGGGGGATGGAGCGGGATTGGGGGGATTTGCCCGCCAGGGTTGCCGGCGGTAACGCCGCGTTGTGTGTCAGTGGGCTGAGGGGAACCTGTGATTCGCCTTGCAGAACCTGTGGGACGGCTGAGATCGGTTGAGGTCGACTGAGGGGGAAGGGCGAGGCCGACTGGAGGGGGAGGGGCTGGTACGCGCGTCAGGTGAGGGGAAGTCGGTACAGGCCACCGGGGAGGGGCTCGACCAGACCGTCGGCGACCAGGCCGTCCAGGGCGCGGGCGCGTTGGACGGGCTCGTCCCAGACGCGGTCGAGGACCGGCTGCGGGACCGGGCCGGACGTGTCGCGCAGGACGGCGAGGAGCCGGCCGCGCACCTGGCGGTCCGTGCCCGCGTACGTCTGGCCGCGGCGCGGCGGGCCCTCGTACGCGGGTTTGCCGGCCAGGCGCCAGGCGCACTGGGCCGCGATCGGACACCGTACGCAGCTCTCGTTCTTCGCCGTGCAGACCAGCGCGCCGAGTTCCATGGAGGCGGCGGCCCAGCGCGAGGCCGTGTGCTCGTCCTCGGGCAGCAGGGCGCGGGCGAGCTTGCGTTCGGCGGCGGTGGTGGCGGTCGGGGGGTACTGCACACCGGTGACGGCTCGCGCGAGCACGCGGCGCACGTTCGTGTCGAGGACGGCATGGCGCTGCCCGTACGCGAACGAGGCCACGGCGGCGGCCGTGTACTCGCCGATGCCGGGCAGGGCGAGCAGCTTCGCGTGATCGGTGGGTACGTCCCCGCCGTGGCGCTCCGCTATGGCCGTGGCGGCTCCGTGCAGGCGCAGTGCGCGCCGTGGGTAACCGAGGCGTCCCCAGGCCCTGACGGCCTCGCCCGGGGACTCCTTGGCGAGGTCGGCGGGGCGGGGCCAGCGTTTGAGCCACTGCTCGTACACCGGCAGCACGCGGTTGACCGGCGTCTGCTGCAGCATGAACTCGCTGACCATGACGCCCCAGGGGCCGGCTTCGGGGCGGCGCCAGGGGAGGTCGCGGGCGTGTTCTTCGAACCAGTGGATGACGGGGGTGTGGAGGGTTTCGGTGGGCGCAGTCATTTCGCCACCGATCCTGCCATGTGCCTCCGGCGGTTGGGCGGTCATGGGTTTGTTTTTGTCTGCGGGTGCGTCGTGGCTGGTCGCGCCGTTCCCCGCGCCTGCCTCCGGCGGTTGGGCGGGGCGCCTACGGGGGTGGTTCGTTTGGTTCGTGGGCGGGTGCGGGTTGGTGGGTGGCTGGTCGCGCAGTTCCCCGCGCCCCTGGGTGGGTGGGGGGTCGGGGTCGTGGGCCGGTGCGTCAGCCCGTCGCAGGGCGGGCGTACGACCCTGGGCGGGTACACGGTGCGGGTTCTCCGAGACAGAACCTAAGCGACGGGCATACGACGCACCGGCCCACGACCCCTCCCGCCGGAGGGAAACTGCGGGCAGTCGGGGGTACGGGCTTTCCCGGGGCGCCCGGGAAGGCGCAGGCTTTTGCTTTTAGGGGCGCGGGGAACTGCGCGACCAGCCACGACGCACCCGCACCCGCGACACGACATGTCACCCACCACCCCCTGGCGGGGGTCCGGGGCGGCAGCCCCAGTTTCGGGAAGGGGCGGGGTTGGGGAAGAAAAACCCTTCAGCCCAGCCCCCGCGGCGGCGGAACCCCTGACGATCGGCAGGGGCGGCAGCCGCCCGCCCGCTTGTAGCGTCGGGGAGATGGAACGTCGTCGGAGGAGGGCCGCGGACGCCCTGCTGTGGGCGGCACTGGCCGTGCCGGTCGTCACAGTCGACCGCATCGGCCTGAACGAACCCCGCACCCCGGCGGAGCAACTCGCGGGCATCGCAACCCTGGCCGCAGCCGCAGCGATACGGCGCAGAAGCCCGCTGACGGCCTTCGCGGCAACCGCGGCCCTCAGCCTCGCCTCGGAACCCGCCCTGCTCACCCTCTCGTACGGCCCGGCCCTCGCCGTCTTCGCCCTCCTGCTCGGCCGGCACGCACAACAAACCCGCCCCGCCCTGACGGCATTCGGCGCGGTCGGCGTCCTCGGCACGTTCCAGATAGCGGTACGAGGAGTCGACCCGTCGGCCCAATACCTCGTACTCATCGGCACGTTGCTCTTCGGCGTCGTGTTCCCCTGGCTCGGCGGCCGGTACTGGCGCCAGAACCGCGAACAACTGGAACGGGAGCAACGGATCGCCGAGGACCGGGCACGACTGCGCGAACGGGCCCGTATCGCCCAGGACATGCACGACTCCCTCGGCCACGAACTGAGTCTGATCGCCCTGCGCGCCGGCGTCCTCCAACTCGCCCCCGACCTCGCGGAGCACCACCGCACGGCCGCCGCCGACCTCCGCGAGGCCGCCTCCGACGCCACGGAACGGCTCCACCGCATCATCGGCCTGCTGAGGGAGGAGGACGACGAGCCGGCCCCGCTGACCCCGGCCGGCGAGAGTGTCGAGGAACTCGTGGCCCGCGCCGCGGAGTCGGGCCTCCGGGTGCGCTGGGAGGAGACGGGGCCGGCCGGTGCGTACTCGCTCGTCGAGCGGATCGTCCACCGGGTCGTACGCGAGGCCCTGACCAACGCCGCCCGGCACGCGCCCGGCGCGGCAGTCACCGTCGCGGTGCGGCGAGAGGCCGGCGGTACGGAGGTGAGCGTGGTCAACGGGGCGGCGTCCACGGAAGAGGGTTCGTCGTCTGGGGGTACGGGGTTGCTGGGGCTGCGGACGGTGGTCGAGGGTGTCGGCGGTCGGTTCGAGGCGGGGGCGTACGGGGAGGGCTTCCGGGTCAAGGCGTACGTACCTGCCGGTCCGGTCGTTCCGGGCAAGGAGGCCGTCGCGTACCTCCTGCCGAGCCCGCCCGCGCATGCCCGTCGCCGCGTGGTCTTGTCGTTCGCGGGTGCCGTCGCCGCTGGAGCCGTCTTTCTCGGCGGAGCCTTCGCCTGGTACGCGTACACGAAGACGCACTCGGTCCTGAAGCCTGGCGACTACGCCGAACTGCGCCTCGGAACTCCGCTCGACGACGCCGAACGCGTACTGCCCGACCGCACGGTGAGCGACCCACCGGTGGAACGCGCCCCCGCCGCGCCGAAGGGGACCGACTGCCGTTACTACCGCGCGAGCGGCGAACTCTTCGTCCCCGTCGAGCACTTCAGACTGTGCTTCGACGACAGGGGACGGCTGGTCGCCAAGGACGTGGTCCCCAGAGGCGATACGGCCGGACAGGTGCCTGAGGAGGGGAAGGAAGAGTGGGTGCGGTGATCCGCGTACTGCTGGCCGACGACGAGGCGATGGTCCGCGCCGGCGTGAAGGCGATCCTCGATGCCGGAGGCGGGGGCGGCATCGAGGTTGTCGCGGAGGCCGCCGACGGACGCGAGGCCGTCGCGCTGACGCAGGCTCACCGGCCTGATGTGGCGCTGCTCGACATCCGGATGCCTCGCCTGGACGGGCTCGCGGCCGCGGAGGAGATCGTACGGACCGTGCCCGGAGCGGCGGTCGCGATCCTGACGACCTTTTCGGAGGACGCGTATGTGGCCCGGGCGCTGGGCGGTGGTGCCACGGGTTTCCTGTTGAAGTCCGGTGATCCGCACGAACTCGTCGCGGGGGTGCGGGCGGTCGCGGACGGGGCCGCGTTCCTCTCGCCGAAGGTGGCCCGGCACGTGATCGACGGTTTCGGCGCCGGGCGGCGGCTGAGTCGCGAGGCCGCCGCCCGTGACCGCGTCGCGTCGCTCACTCCCCGCGAACGTGAAGTCCTCGGGCTGCTCGGAGCCGGCCTTTCGAACCCCGAGATCGCTGCTCGCCTGCACCTCGTGGAGGGCACGGTGAAGGCGTATGTGAGCGCGATTCTCGACCGGTTGGAGGTCAGAAACCGCGTCCAGGCGGCGATCGTGGCGTACGAGGCGGGCTTGGCCGAGTAAGTGCCGAGCAAGCGTCACCTCAGCTTCGGCCCGCGAACCACCGCACCGGCCCCGCCGCCGATCCCCGCATCGCCTCCGCCACCCGTGCCGCCGGACGCGCCGTCAGGCGTACGAAGGTGAAGGCGACGAGCGTGCCGAGGGCCAGGCCCGCCACCGTGTCGTGCGGGTAGTGCACGCCGACGAACACCCGGGAGAAGGCCATGAGCAGGGCCATCGGAGCCGTCAGCCACAGGATGCCCCGCCAGGTCAGCGCGAGCGCTACCGTCGCGGCGCCCGCGATCGTGGCGTGGTTGCTGGGGAAGGACCAGTCGCCGTGTGGTGGGCAGTCGACGAGTGGGGCGGTCGCGTCGGCGACGGCTCGGCACGGGCGTTCCTCGTCGACGGCGGACTTGAGCAGTTCGCTGCACACGTACGCCACGGCCGTGGCCAGAGGCGCGAGGACCGCGATCGCGAAAGCCCCCGGTTCGCTCCGCCGCCGACGCCACCAGGCGGCGACGAAGAGGACGCCGTAGAGCAGCAGTCCGGCCTCCGTCCATATCTCGGCCAAGTGCTGTAACCACGTCGGGGTGTCGTGGGCGGCGTCGGTGATCTCTCGGTAAAGGTCGGCGTCCATGGTCACGGACGGTATTCAAGGGTCGTCCGTCGTCACATCCTGCGATCGTCGGGACCTCGACCTGACGAAAGACAGGGGTGGGCCGGGCTGTTGCGGGATGATGATCCGGAAAAGTTGGGGCTCAGGGCGGCGGGTGGGGCCAGCGAACTCGCGGATCTCTCGTAAGGTTTGCGCCGTGGGATCTCTGCGCAATCCTGTCGGGCCGCTTCCCTCCTCCATCTACTGGCGTCGGAGGGCCGTTCTGGTGTCCTTGGTCGCGCTGTTGGCGTTGCTGATCACCTGGATCGTCACCTCTGGCGGCGGGGGCAGCAACAACGGCGCCGACGGGTCCAACGGCAAGAATCCCGCGCCCTCCATCACGCCCGGCCCCACCAGTTCGGGGCCCGCGATCAGCGAAGCCCCGGGCGGACGCGACGAGTCGGGCGACGAGACTGGCGGCAGCGGCAGCGGCAGCGGCAGCGGTGGCAGTGGGGGGAGCGGAGGAAGCGACGGGTCCGAGGACTCCGGCGGTGGCTCCGCGGGCTCCGGTGGGGCGGACGGCTCCTCCGGTGGCGCGGGCGGTACCGGTGGTGGCTCGGCCGGTGTCGGGGGTGGGGGTGTCTCCGGGGATACGGTTCCCGCCGGGTCCAGCCTTCCCAACTGCACGCCTGGAGCAGTGAAGTTGACGCTGCGCAGCGTCCGGAACGCGTACTCCCCCGACGAGCAGCCCGAACTGGAACTGATCGTCACGAACTCCTCCGCCACCGACTGCAAGCTCGATCTCGGCCCGAAGGAAGCGGTGCTGACGATCACTCAGGCGGGCGGCGACGACGAGCTGTGGTCCTCGGCCGACTGCCCGACGGGCGCCGGCAGCGTCCTGTACCGCATCCCGGCGAAGGCCAGCGTCACCCGCAACCTGGAGTGGGACCGCAAGGCGAGCGCCCCCGAGTGCGCCACGCCGCCAGCGGGTTCGGCAAGCGCGGGCACGTACTTGGTGGAGGCCACGGCTCCGGGCATGACGACGGCCAGGACGTCATTCGTCCTGGAGAAGGACTAGGGGGGCGCGCTCCCTTTTTCTGGGCCCGGGCAGCCGCAGGCTTTTTAGGGGCGCGGGGAACTGCGCGATCAGCCACGACGGGCCTACAGTCGCCCACGAACCGAACCCACCACCCCCGTAGGCGCCCCGCCCAACCGCCGGAGGCTAGACGTACCGCTCCAAGATCGACGACTCCGCCAACCGCGAAAGCCCCTCCCGAACGCTCCGCGCCCGCGCCTCGCCGACGCCGTCCACCGTTTGGAGGTCGTTGACGCTCGCGGCGAGCAGCTTCTGCAGGCCGCCGAAGTGCTCGACCAGGCGGTCGATGATCGCGCCGGGCAGCCGCGGCACCTTGGCGAGGAGCCGGTAACCGCGCGGTGACACCGCGGAGTCGAGGGTCTCGGGGGCGCCGGTGTAGCCCAACGCCCTTGCCACCGTGGGCAGTTCGAGCAGCTCGGCGTGGCTGAGCGCGTCGAGTTCGGCGAGGGCCTCGTCGACCGTGCGGGAGCGCTTGGCGGTGGGCTCCGGTACGTAGTCCCGTACGACGAGCTCGCGCTCGGGCTCGACGCCCGCGATCAACTCGTCCAGCTGGAGGGCGAGAAGGCGACCGTCCGTGCCCAGCTCCACCACGTACTCGGCGATCTCCGTGGCGATCCGGCGCACCATCTCCAGACGCTGGGCCACCGCCGAGACGTCCCGGACGGTGACCAGGTCCTCGATTTCGAGGGCGGAGAGCGTCCCCGCGACCTCGTCGAGGCGGAGCTTGTAGCGCTCCAGCGTCGCCAGGGCCTGGTTGGCGCGGGAGAGGATGGCCGCCGAGTCCTCCAGGACGCGGCGTTGTCCGTCCACGTACAGCGCGATCAGGCGCATGGACTGGGAGACGGAGACGACGGGGAAGCCGACCTGCTTGGAGACCCGGTCGGCCGTGCGGTGCCGGGTGCCCGTCTCCTCGGTGGGGATGGTCGGGTCGGGCACCAGCTGTACGCCCGCCCGCAGGATCTTGGTGATGTCCTTGTCGACGATGATGCCGCCGTCGAGCTTGCACAGCTCTCGCAGCCGGGTCGCCGTGAACTCGACGTCCAGGACGAAGCCGCCCGTGCACATCGACTCGACCGTCTTGTCCCAGCCGAGCACGATGAGCCCGCCGGTGTTGCCGCGGAGGATCCGCTCCAGGCCGTCGCGAAGACCCGTGCCGGGTGCCACGGCGCTCAGTGAGGCGCGCATCAGCCCATCGGCACCGGAGCTCCCACCGGACTTTCCGGGAGCTGCCGCCCGGTCATTGGCTGCCACTGCACTCCTCCGGTCGCAGGTTCTGGGGCGCTCCCGTTTCGCATACTTCTTTCGTACGGACGGTCGAGACCTGGGCAAAGTCTACCGGCGCTCCTCCTCGTCCCGTGGGGCCTCTCGACGACGCGACCTCGGAAGCACCTGCAGCGCGTCCCCCATGTCGGCCACTTCCAGGACCTTCATACCGGGAGGGATCTTGCCGGGATCGCCCGGTACGAGCGCGTGTGTGAAGCCCAGACGATGGGCTTCGGCGAGTCTGCGCTGGACGCCCGTGACCCGTCTGACCTCGCCCGCGAGGCCCACTTCGCCGATCGCCACGAGATTCTTGGGGAGCGGGGTGTCGCTCGCGGCGGAGGCCAGGGCGAGGGCGATCGCCAGGTCCGCGGCCGGCTCGGAGAGCTTCACGCCGCCGACCGTCGCGGAGTAGATGTCCCGCTTTCCCAGGGCGGTGATCCGGCCGCGCTGCTCCAGGACGGCGAGCATCATCGAGACGCGGGAGGTCTCCAGACCCGAGGTCGTACGCCTGGGGGAGGGGATCTGCGAGTCGACGGTGAGCGCCTGGACCTCGGCGACCAGGGGGCGGCGGCCTTCGAGGGTGACGGTCAGGCATGTGCCGGGGACGGGCTCGGCGCGGCGGGTGAGGAACAGACCGCTGGGGTCGGCGAGTCCGGTGATGCCCTCGTCGTGCAGTTCGAAGCAGCCGACCTCGTCCGTCGTGCCGTACCGGTTCTTGACGCCTCGTACGAGCCTCAGGCGTGCGTGCCGGTCGCCCTCGAAGCTCAGGACGACGTCCACGAGATGCTCCAGGAGACGGGGGCCCGCGATGGCGCCGTCCTTGGTGACATGGCCCACAAGGAGGGTGGACATGCCGCGCTCCTTGGAGGCGCGGATCAGGGCTCCGGCCACCTCGCGGACCTGGGCCATGCCTCCGGGGGCGCCGTCGATCTCCGGAGAGGCCACGGTCTGTACGGAGTCGAGGATCAGCAGGGACGGCTTCACCGCGTCCAAGTGGCCGAGAACGGCGGCCAGATCGGTCTCCGCGGCGAGATACAGGTGGTCGTCGATCGCCTTGATGCGGTCGGCGCGGAGGCGGACCTGGCTCGCGGACTCCTCGCCGGTGATGTAGAGCGTGCGATGTTCGTCACTTGCCGACTTGGCCGCCACGTCCAGCAGCAGCGTGGACTTGCCGACGCCCGGCTCGCCCGCGACGAGCACGACCGCGCCCGGCACCAGTCCGCCGCCGAGAACCCGGTCCAGCTCCGGTACGCCGGTGGGGCGGGCGGTCGCCGTGCGGCCGTCGACCTGGCCGATGGGCACCGCGGACGTCGTGACCCGGCCGGGAGTCGTCGTACGGACCGCGGGCGCGCCGTACTCCTCGACCGTCCCCCAGGCCTGGCACTCGGGGCAGCGGCCGAGCCACTTGGCCGTCTGCCAGCCGCATTCGGTGCAGCGGTAGGACGGCCGGTCCTTCGCGGTCTTCGTACGGGCAGCCATGCACGAACCGTAACCGCCACCACTGACAACGCCGCCCCCGCCCACGAACCTGCTCATGACCACGTGCTTCCGGCCCCGCCGCCAAGATCAGGACACCCTTCGCAAACAGGCCCCAACCGATCCGGAACGCGCCGCGGAATTGAGCGTTCCTGTCCCCTTATGGAGGATCGTTTCACCCGTATGGATTAAAAGCGCTCATGCAGGGAGAAGCGGTCGCCGCCCGACGCCTACGGTCCCTCGGGTGATGAGCCGCAGTCCGGAAACCACCACGCACACCACCGGCGCGAGCCGGGCGCACCGCGCCGCACCCGACCGGGCAGCGGTCCGTACGTCGGCCGGTACGTCGGCGCAGTGCCCGCCCGCGCGCTACGAGCCGTATCTGGACGGCCTGTTCACGTACTGCCTGTCCGTGCTCTGCGACCACGACGCGGCGGTCGCCGCCCTCGGTGACGCCCTCGCGCTCGCCGAGCGCCGCGGCCCGCGCGGCGTGCAGGCCCCCGACGAGTGCAGGGCCTGGCTGTACGCCCTCGCCCGCTGGGCCTGTCTGCGCAAGCTCGCGGAGACCACGGACAAGGACCAGCAGGGCGACCGACGGCAGAGCGACAGTCGGCAGGGCGACAGTCGGCGGTCCAACCGCCGGTCCCGACAGGCCGAGCCCGTCCGGCAGAAACGTCGTGGCACGCGCGCGTCGGACGCCGAAGAAGACCGTCGCCGTCGCGAACTCACCCTGCTCGCCTGGCCGGAGGCCGCCGGGACCACGCCCGAGCAGCGCGAGGCGCTCGAACTGGCCGTACGGCACCAGCTCGCCGTCCGCGAGGTCGCCGCCGTCCTCGGCATGGATCTGCTCGCCGCCCGCGAGCTCCTCGGTGCCGCCGCCTGCGAGGTCGAGCGCACCCGCGCGGCCCTCGCCGTCGTCGAGACCGGCGCCTGCCCGGTCGTCGCCCGGCTCACCGGCGACGACCGGCTGGTCCTCAGCACGCCCCTGCGCCGCGAACTGGTCCGGCACGTCGACGACTGCCCGCGCTGCCGCCGTACCGCCGAGCGCGCGATCCCCGGCTCCTGGCCCGGCACCAGCGTCACGCCTGCCGAGCTCCCCGCACTCGAAGCCCCGCGCGCCGCCCTCCACATGGCGATGGCGCATGCCCCACGCGCGCGGGGCGGCACTCCGCGCTTCGACCGGCGCGGCTTCCCGATGGACCCCAAGGACGACGCGGCCCGCCGCAGTCGCCTGCGCGCGCGTGCCATCACGACGACGGTCGTCGCCACTGTCGTGGCGGCTCCCGTACTCGCCCTGTTGGTGGCCTACCGCGGCGCCCCCCTCACCGGCGAGGGCTCACCGGGCCGCCCGATCACCGCGAGCGAGGCGCACGGCCCCGACGCACTCGGCGGCGAGCGCGCGGGCGACTACGAGAACGCGGGCAGTGCCAGCGCGAAGCCTGACGCGCAGCTCAGCGGGGGAACCGGCGAGGGAAAACGTTCGTCCGAAGTCTCCGTCTCCGTCCAGGTCACCGGCGCGGCCTCCGGCCGGCAGAAAAGCGGCCTCTCCGTAGAGGCCGATTCCAGCGGCGACACGACGCTGATCACCCTGAAGGCATCCGGAAGCTCACCGGTCCACTGGTCCGCGCGCACCGGCGCCTCCTGGCTCTATCCGAGCCAGTCGTCGGGAACGCTGCGGCCCGGCGAGTCGTTGACGATCAAGGTGTACGTCGATCATCTCCGCGAACCGAACGGCCCCTGGAACGCGCGGGTGTCGATCGCACCCGCGGACGCGGTGGTCTTCATCAGCGGTTACGGAACGGCGGGCCCGTCACACCCGGCCCCCGCCCCGGACGCGACCCCGAGCGCTCCCACGCCCTCCGCCCCCGGCTCCACACCGAGCGACCCGACCCCCTCGGCCCCCGAGCCCACGCCCACCGGCCCGCCCCCGTCCGAGCCGGACCCGACCCCCACGGAACCCACGGACCCGCCCCCGCCGCCGAGTGACGGCAGCACCCCGACTCCCTCGGGAAACTAGCCCTCAAGGGGCGCGGTACGCCCCACAACCCCCGTCAGCCGACCGGA
The DNA here is from genome assembly GCF_000716805.1 of Streptomyces yerevanensis. Classification (NCBI taxonomy): domain Bacteria; kingdom Bacillati; phylum Actinomycetota; class Actinomycetes; order Kitasatosporales; family Streptomycetaceae; genus Streptomyces; species Streptomyces yerevanensis. The sequence goes on from NZ_JNWJ01000070.1 coordinate 21,226, forward strand.
TCCGCCGGATGCGGTGCCACCAGCGGCAGCTGGGACGCCAGCCGCTCCTCGCACAGCTCCACCAGCCGGTCGTACGCGGCCTTGCCCATCATCTCGATGAGCTCGGGCCGGTACGTGACGTACACCGGTTCGCCCGATCCGTGCGCGGAGGTCGCCGACGTGCACCACCAGTGCAGGTCGTGGCCGCCCGGACCCCAGCCGCGGCGGTCGTACTCGCCGATCGAGATCTGGAGTACGCGCGTGTCGTCGGGCCGGTCGATCCAGTCGTACGTCCGTCGCACGGGCAGCTGCCAGCAGACGTCCGGCTTGGTCTCCAGGGGCTCGCGGCCCTCCTTGAGAGCCAGGATGTGCAGCGAGCAGCCCGCGCCTGCCTCGAAGCCGGGGCGATTCTGGAAGATGCACGAGCCCTGGTACGGCCGGGTCTGCCGGGAGCCCTCCTCGTCCTTCGAGACCCAGCCGGTCTCCATGCCGACGTCGTGGTTCTGCCAGATCTCCGGCGTGAGCCTCGCCACATGCCCTGCTACGCGCTTCTCGTCGTCCTCGTCCGAGAAATGGGCACCGAGCGAGCAGCACCCGTCGTCCGCGCGACCCGCTTGGATGCCCTGGCAGCCGCTGCCGAAGATGCAGTTCCAGCGCGAGGTCAGCCAGGTCAGATCGCAGCGGAACACCTGCTCGTCGTCGGCCGGATCCGGGAACTCCACCCACGCGCGCGCGAAGTCGAGCCCCTTCTCGTCCGGCTCGGACGCCGGGACAGCGGCCTTCTTCGGGAAGTTCTTGGATGAGTTCTTCGGAGCCTGTTTCGGGGGCTTCTTGGTCTTGCCGGGCGCCTTCGCCTGCGAAGAACCCTTGGCTGATGTGGCCGAGCCTGCCGATTTGTCGGTCTTCGCCTTTTTCGTCTTTGGCACGCGTCCAGGGTAAGTCGCCGGGAACCACTTCGGGGACCAGCAGGGGGCCCGCTCGCAGTAGCGTGCGTACATGAGACTCGGTGTCCTCGACGTGGGTTCGAACACGGTGCATCTGCTGGTGGTGGATGCACACCCTGGCGCGCGCCCGTTGCCCGCGCATTCGCACAAGGCGGAGCTGCGGCTCGCCCAACTCCTCGACGAGAACGGGTCGATCGGCCCCGAGGGCGTCGACAAACTGATCTCCGTCGTCCGGGAGGCGCTCGACGCGGCCGAGGACAAGGGCGTCGAGGACCTCCTGACGTTCGCGACCTCCGCCGTGCGCGAGGCGACCAACGCCGACGACGTACTGGAGCGGGTGCGCACCGAGACGGGCGTCGAACTCCAGGTCCTCACCGGCGCGGAGGAGGCCCGGCTCACCTTTCTCGCCGCCCGCCGCTGGTTCGGCTGGTCGGCCGGAAAGCTGCTGGTCATCGACATCGGCGGCGGCTCCCTGGAGATCGCGTACGGCATCGACGAGGAACCCGACGCGGCGGTGTCACTGCCGCTCGGCGCGGGCCGCCTGACGGCCGCCTGGCTGCCCGGCGACCCACCGGACCCCGCGGACGTCAAGGCACTGCGTCGGCATGTACGCGCCCAGATCGCCCGTACGGTCGGCGAGTTCAGCCGCTTCGGAGCCCCCGACCACGTGGTCGCCACCTCCAAGACGTTCCGCCAGCTCGCCCGCATCGCGGGAGCCGCCCGCTCGGCAGAGGGCCTCTACGTACAACGCGAACTCAAACGCAGGTCCCTGGAGGACTGGGTCCCCCAGCTGGCCACCATGACCACAGACCAACGCGCCGAACTCCCAGGCGTCTCCGAGGGCCGAGCAGGCCAACTCCCGGCAGGCGCCCTGGTGGCAGAGGCCGCGATGGACTTGTTCGGCGTGGAGACGCTGGAGATCTGCCCGTGGGCACTGAGGGAGGGCGTGATCCTCCGGCGCCTGGATCACATGGCCTCGGCATAGAGGGAGGGGCCCCTGGTCCCGAAGGGGCCGGGGCCCCGACAGGGGCGCGGGGAACTGCGCGCTCAGCCACACACAACCCGCACCCGCCCGCGGCGCAAACCCCAACGCCGATTAGGCGAACCGTACGACAAGCAACGGCACCCTTCGGCCAAGGCGAGCCGCCCCCGCACAACCGCCGGAGGCACCCCGTACTCTGTCCCTCGTGGCAGAACCAGTGGTCCGCATCCCGGATGCGAAGGTCGCGCTGTCGACGGCCTCTGTCTATCCGGAGTCGACAGCGACGGCCTTCGAGATCGCCGCGCGCCTCGGGTACGACGGGGTCGAAGTCATGGTGTGGACCGACCCGGTCAGCCAGGACATCGAGGCGCTGCGCAGGCTCAGCGACTACCACCAGATCCCGGTCCTGGCCGTCCACGCCCCCTGCCTGCTCATCACCCAGCGCGTCTGGTCCACCGACCCCTGGGTCAAGCTCCAGCGCGCCAGGTCCGCCGCCGAGAAGCTCGGCGCCTCCACGGTCGTCGTGCATCCGCCGTTCCGCTGGCAGCGCCAGTACGCCCGCGACTTCGTCACCGGGATCTGGCGGATGGCCAACGAGACGGACGTACGGTTCGCCGTCGAGAACATGTACCCCTGGCGCTACCGTGACCGCGAGATGCTCGCGTACGCCCCCGACTGGGACGTGACGAAGGACGACTACCGCCACTTCACGATCGACCTGAGCCACGCCTCCACGGCCCGCGCCGACACCATGCAGTTGCTCGACCGGATGGGCGACCGCCTCGGCCACGTCCACCTCGCCGACGGCCGGGGTTCGGCGAAGGACGAGCATCTCGTCCCGGGGCGCGGCGACCAGCCCTGCGCCGAGCTCCTGGAGCGGCTCGCCCTGAGCGGCTTCGACGGTCATGTCGTCATCGAGGTCAACACCCGCCGGGCCATGTCCAGCGCCGAACGTGAGGCCGACCTCGCCGAGGCCCTCGCCTTCACCCGGCTCCACCTCGCCTCGGCGCTGCGGGTCGCCGGCTCATGACCGACACGGCCCCCCGACGTCGCGGACGGCCCTCCCGTACGCAGTCGGCGGACGCCCCCGCAGCACGTGACCGCATCCTGGCGGCGGCCCGTGAGGAGTTCTCCGAGCGCGGCTACGACAAGACGTCCGTACGCGGCATCGCCAAGACGGCCGGGGTCGACTCGGCGCTGGTGCATCACTACTTCGGCACCAAGGAGCAGGTCTTCGAGGCGTCCATCGAGGTCGCCTTCGGACCCGTCCTGAACGCCCCCGGCTCGATTGCCGAGGGCCCCCTCGACGGCGTCGGCGAGCGACTGGCCCGCTTCTTCTTCGGGGTCTGGGAGAACCCGGCGACGCGTACGCCACTGCTCGCGATCGTTCGCTCCGCCATGAACAACGAGGCCGCGGCCTCCGTCTTCCGCCGCCTCATCTCCACCCAGGTGCTGCGCCGCGTCGCCAGGCAGCTCGACCTCCCGGACGCGGAGCTGCGCGCCGAGCTCGCGGCCGCCCAGCTCGTCGGGATCGCGCTGCTGCGGTACGTGATCAAGGTGGAGCCGCTGGCGTCCGCGGACCCGGAGGAGATCATCGCGCGTGTCGCGCCGGTGGTTCAGGGGCATCTGACGGGGCCCTGAACGAGGGGTCCTGACGAGTCTTTGTCACGGCCGCCGACCGAGACACGCATCCCGTATCCCGGACGAGCCGTCGGGAACCCGGAGCACCGGCGTACGCTCGAAACCTGCCAGAACTCTCCGAAGGAGCGAGCGACGATGCCCGAGCTGAGGTCCCGCACAGTCACCCACGGCCGCAATATGGCGGGCGCCCGCGCCCTTATGCGCGCCTCCGGTGTACCGGGCGCGGACATCGGCCGGAAGCCCATCATCGCGGTCGCCAACTCCTTCACCGAGTTCGTGCCCGGCCACACCCACCTGGCGCCGGTCGGCCGGATCGTGAGCGAGGCCATCACGGCCGCCGGCGGCATCCCGCGCGAGTTCAACACGATCGCGGTCGACGACGGCATCGCGATGGGCCACGGCGGCATGCTGTACTCCCTGCCCTCCCGCGACCTGATCGCGGACAGCGTCGAGTACATGGTGGAAGCCCACTGCGCCGACGCCCTGATCTGCATCTCCAACTGCGACAAGATCACCCCGGGCATGCTCATGGCGGCCCTGCGCCTGAACATCCCGACGGTCTTCGTCTCCGGCGGCCCCATGGAGTCCGGCCGCGCGACGCTGGTCGACGGCACGGTCCGTACGCTCGACCTCATCGACGCGATCTCCGACGCGGTCAACGACAAGGTCTCGGACGAGGACATCCTCCGTATCGAGGAGAACGCCTGTCCGACCTGCGGTTCCTGCTCCGGCATGTTCACCGCCAACTCGATGAACTGCCTGACCGAGGCCATCGGCCTGTCCCTCCCCGGCAACGGCTCGGTCCTCGCCACGCACACGGCCCGCAAGGAGCTGTACGAGCGGGCCGGCGCCACCGTCGTCGAGCTGACCAAGCGCTACTACGACGAGGACGACGCCTCCGTCCTCCCGCGCAACATCGCCACCCACGCGGCCTTCGAGAACGCCATGGCCCTCGACATCGCCATGGGCGGCTCCACCAACACGATCCTGCACCTGCTGGCCGCCGCCCAGGAGGCCGAGGCCGGCTACGACCTGAACGACATCGACGCCGTCTCCCGCCGCGTCCCGTGCCTCGCGAAGGTCGCACCCAACGTCGCGGCGACGCGGACGTACTACATGGAGGACGTGCACCGCGCCGGCGGCATCCCAGCGATCCTCGGCGAGCTCTACCGCGGCGGCCTGCTGAACGAGGACGTCCACACCGTCCACAGCCCCTCCATCAAGGAGTGGCTGGACGCCTGGGACATCCGCAGCGGCTCGGCCTCGGAGGAGGCCATGGAGCTGTGGCACGCGGCCCCCGGCTGCAAGCGTTCCGCCGAGGCCTTCTCCCAGTCCGAGCGCTGGGAGGAGCTCGACACGGACGCGGCGAACGGCTGCATCCGCGACGTCGCCCACGCGTACTCGAAGGACGGCGGCCTGGCCGTCCTCAAGGGCAACCTCGCCGTGGACGGCTGTGTCGTGAAGACGGCCGGCGTCGACGCGTCGATCTGGACGTTCGAGGGCCCTGCGGTGGTCTGCGAGTCGCAGGAGGAGGCCGTCGAGAAGATCCTCGCCAAGCAGATCACCGAGGGCGACGTCATCGTCATTCGCTACGAGGGCCCCAAGGGCGGCCCCGGTATGCAGGAGATGCTGTACCCGACCTCGTACCTGAAGGGCCGCGGCCTCGGCAAGGCCTGCGCCCTCGTCACCGACGGCCGCTTCTCCGGCGGCACCTCGGGCCTGTCGATCGGCCACGCCTCCCCGGAGGCGGCGTCCGGCGGCACCATCGCCCTGGTCCAGGACGGCGACCGCATCCGCATCGACATCCCGAACCGCACGATCGACCTGCTGGTCTCCGAAGAGGAACTGGCCACCCGCCGTACGGCCCTGAACGGGACGTACGCCCCGAAGAACCGCACCCGAAAGGTCTCGGCGGCCCTGAAGGCGTACGCGGCGATGGCGACGAGCGCGGACAAGGGTGCCGTGCGGGACGTGTCCATGCTGGGCTGAGCCCCTGGTGAGTGAGCTTCGGTGAGGACCGCCTCCTGTTCGTCTGGGGCGGTCCTTCCGCTTGCTACCGGGCCGCGCGCGACCAGACCGACGGGTCGCGTCCGTCGACGGCGAACACGGAACCGTCGGGCGCGCCGGCGAACACACGGCCGTCGGCGATCACCGGCTCCGGGAGGGAGGCCGCGACCCGGTCGGAGTGCTTGCCCAGTCGTGGGGGCGTCTGGCCGAGGAGCTTGCCGCTGCGGGCGTCGACGGCGAGGAGCCGCCCGTCAGGGGCGCTGATGTACACATGCCGGTCGTCGGCGACCGGATCCGAGGTGCGGGAGGCGCCCGTTTCCAGTCGCCACAGCTGCCGGCGCGCCTCCATGTCGACGGCGACCAGCGTTCCGCCGATACCGCTGAGGTGGACGACATCTCCGCGCACGGTGCCATGGGCCTGCTCAAGCGGTACGGGCAGGTCCACCCGCCGCGTCGCCCCGCTGGCCGGGGTGTAGCGGACGACGGCCTTCGTATCGCCGTACTCGGCATCGGTAGTGGCGAGGAAGACGGACCCGTCCGCCGCGCCGAGAAGTTTCTGGGACCCCTTCAGCCGCGCGTCCCACCGCACCTCGCCCGTCCGCGGATCCACCGCCGTGATGTGTGTGTCCGTACCGTCGTCGGACGTGCTCGTCACGTAGGCGAGGGGGTCCCCGGCGAACGTGGTGAAGTACGGCGCGGCCTGCCCCGGAACCGGCCGGCTCCACTTCGTGTCGCCCGAGGCGCCGTCCACCCCGGTGACCGTCCCGTCGGCGCCCGTGAGCAGCAGCATGCCCCCGACGCTCGCGATGCCGTTGTGCGCGGGCAGGTCCTGCTGCCTGCGGACCTTGCCGGAGACGGGGTCGAGCGCCGCCGTACGGCGCCCCAGGTCCAGCGAGGGCCACACGAGTCCGCCCGACAGAAGCGGCGGCCCGCTCGGCATCGTGTCGGCGACGGGATGCCGCCACAGCCGGCGTCCGTCGGACGGATCGAGAGCGAAGACCTGCCCGGTCTGCGCACACAGCAACTTCCCTGTTCCGTACGAGCATTGGGGGGCGCCTTGGGTTCCCCGGCCGCCGTCGCCGGAGGCCGGGTTCGCCTCCCAGGCGCTGAACCCGGCCGGCGCGGTCTGTGCGGCGTTGTTCTTCGACGCCGGTGCCGGACCTCCGGCGTCGACCAGTGTTACGGCGGCCAGGACGCCGAGCGCGGTCAGGCCGAGGGCTCCGGCTGCGAGGGCGGTACGTCTGACCCGGCGCTTTCCGGGCTGCCGTACGGGCTCTTGGGCGGTGGCCTCCGCTGCCACCCGTACCGCTTCCGCAGCGGGCTCGCCGGGCTCTTCCGTACGTTCCTCACGAGGGGCCGCCGGTCCCGGCCCGTCCCTCACCGTCCGCTGTCCCGGTATGAACGCCTGCGTGTCGTACGAGGCCGACACCGACCGCAGTTCCCGCATCAACTCGTCGGGGGTCGGCCGGTCCTCGGGCTCCTTGGCCAGACAGCGCAGCACGAGCGGCGTGAGCTCCGCCGGTACGTCGGCCAGATCCGGCTCGTCGTGCACGACCTGGTAGGCGACGATGTACGGGCTGTCGGAGTCGAACGGCCCGCGCCCGGTCGCCGCGTGCACCATCACCGACCCGAGCGCGAAGATGTCGGCGGCAGGCCCGACCTCGCGCGGCCGCCGGAACTGCTCCGGCGCCATGAAGGGCGGCGTACCGATCAACTTGCCGGTCTCGGTGCGCAGTTCGCTGTCCTTCGGCCGGGAAATGCCGAAGTCGATGACCTTCGGCCCGTCCTCTGCGAGCAGCACGTTGCTCGGCTTCAGATCCCGGTGCACCACCCCGACACGGTGAATGTCACGCAGCGCCTCCGCGAGCCCGGCCATCACACGGCGCAACTGCGCCGGAGGCATGGACCCGTTCCGCTTCACCTCGTCGGACAGAGTCGGGCCCGGGATGAACAGCGTGGCCATCCAGGGCCGTTCGGCCTCGGGGTCGGCATCGACGACCGGCGCGGTGAAGGCGCCGCTGACCTTGCGCGCCGCGGCCACCTCCTGCCGGAAACGCCCCCGGAACTCGCGGTCCTTGGCGTACCGCGCGTGCACCACCTTCACTGCGACCTTCATCCCGGAAGTACTCCGGGCCAGATGTACGACCCCCATGCCCCCCGAACCCAGGCAGGACTCCAGCCGGTAGTGACCGGCGTACTCGGGAAGTTCCGCTTCCGCGCCCGCTCCCGCGTCCTGCTGTGGCGCCATGGGAAACACCCCCGTGCTGATCGTCCGCGCGCGCGAAGCACGGAGCCTAGTCGATGGAGTCTTACGAGGCTGATGTGACTTGTTAGTCTCTGCGTGCGAGTTGTGCACATATGTTTCATAGCGTGATTCAGGGGAATCAACGGGACCCCATGACAGGCATGGGGCTCAACGGGGGAGGTTTTGCATGTCAGTTGACCGTGCTGAAGAGGTGGCGGGCAGCGACGAGACGGGCGATGTCATCGCGGCGGTGCGCTATTACTCGGTCGCGCCCGGCTACCGGGTCAACGTCCGCAGCGGTCCCGGCACCAGCTACCGCATCGTCCGGGTTCTGCCGGAGGGGGCACGTGTGCCCATCCACTGCCAGACGCCGGGCACACGGGTCACGGGCCCGTACGGCACGTCGAACATCTGGGACAACATCGACAGCGGCGAGTACATCTCGGATACGTACGTGAACACCGGCAGCGACGGCTACGTAGCACCGCGCTGCTCCTGAACCCGGCGGAGCCCGCGGCAGCTCCGGAGCCATAATCAGACGCGTGAGCGCAGAGAACGGCACCCCGGACACCAGCACCGCGGGCTCCCAGGGTTCCCCGGACACCACCACGGGATCCACGGGCCCCACGGCCGGCGCCACCGGCCCCCGCCCCGAACCCATCCGCTTCTTCGGCACGACCTGGCTGAACCACGACCACGGCTACGCCGCCCGCCGTGTCGCCGCAGCCGCCGGCTCGCTGGCTGCGGCTGCCGCCGCCTGCCTGGTCCTCCGCCTCACCTACGAGGGCCTGCGGATCTCCGAGACCGGAGGCATCGTCACGCTCCTCATGGTCGTGATGTTCACGATCTGCAGCGCGCTGGCCTTCCGTCACACCTGGGACGGCTTCACCCGCCGCCCCGACCCCGACCGCCAGGCCTCCCTCCGCGGCCTGCTGGCCGTCGGCTTCCTCGGCTCCCTCCTCGCCTATTTCTTCCGCACCCTCATCGAGGCCCCCGGCGAAAAACTCCACCGCGAGGAATACGAGACGGCCCGCAAGCAGTACGAGAAACGCACCACCCGCCGCTCGGGCAACCCGAAGAAACGCCGCCGCCCCTGAGCAGGTTCGCCGGCTCGCCGAAGTCCGGCGCGGTACAGCGCCCCTTCAGGGCCGCCAGACTGTGACACATGCGGCTCCGCCGCGATGGGGGCCCCGCTCTGGGGGTCCCCCAGGCCCTTAGGCACTTGGGGAGAAGCCGAGAGTGGGGAGGAGCCGAGAGCGGGGGAGCGCCCAGCAACGGACAGCCCGCAGCTTTCGCTGACCAGCCCCCGTCCCTCCACCTCTCACTCTCACCGAAATCTCACTGTCAGCTGCACCTGTCTCCGGCCACCATGGCCCTATGGCCACGACGCCCCCGCCACAGCCCTCTGCTCCCCACGCCACCCGAGCCCACTCCTTCAACGCCGCCGCGGCCCAGTACGCCGCCAACCGCCCCTCCTACCCGCCCGCCCTCTTCGACGCGATCGAAGACCTGGCAGGCCGCCCCCTCGCCGGCTCCCGCGTCGCGGACATCGGCGCCGGCACCGGCATAGCGACTGCCCTGCTGCACGCCCGCGGCGCCGAAGTCGTCGCCGTAGAGCCCGGTGACGGCATGGCAGCCCAGTTCCGCCGCGCCCTCCCCGACGTCCCGATCATCCGCGGCAACGGCAACACCCTCCCCTTCACCGACGCCTCCCTCGACTTCCTCACCTACGCCCAGTCCTGGCACTGGACCGACCCCGCCCAGTCCGTCCCGGAGGCCATGCGCGTCCTGCGCCCCGACGGCGCGTTGGCCCTGTGGTGGAACACCAGCGCCCTCGACGTGCCGTGGATCGGCGAGCAGCAGCTGCGGATCCAGCAGCACTTCGACGCAGACGCCGCCCGTTGGAAGAAAGACGCGAGCAACTCCGGCGTGGCCGACCCGTCCGGGCGCCTCGACTTCGCGCACCGCCGGGTCCGCTGGAGCCGCCGCGTCCCGGTCGACACGCACCTGGCCAACATCGGCAGCCACTCGGCCTTCCTGGTCCGGGGCGAGGAGTACAGCCGCGCCTTCCTCACCGAGGAGCGGGTCCGCCTGCTGGCCGTCTTCCCGGACGGGATTGTGCAGGAGGTCTACGACGTAGAGCTGCTGGTCGCCACCACCTCCTGAACACCCCCTCGCCCCACCACGACCACCGACCGTCATCGGCCCCCTCACGCCTCCTCGGCGCTTGACGCCGTACCCTCACCGGAGCATTATTCATCACATGATGAATTATTCTTCGGTTCGATCCGAACCTCCCGACAATCCCGCCGTCCGAGCCGAGGCCCTGAACGTCGTACGCGGCACCCGCCAAGTACTCCGCGACCTCGACTTCACCGTCCCGCGCGGCCAGGTCACCGGCCTCCTCGGCCCCTCCGGCTGCGGCAAGTCGACCCTGATGCGCGCGATCGTCGGCACCCAGGCCAAGGTCAGCGGCACCCTCGACGTCCTCGAACGCCCCGCCGGCCACCCCACCCTCCGCACCCGCATCGGCTACGTCACCCAAGCCCCCTCCGTCTACGACGACCTGACGATCCGCCAGAACCTCGACTACTTCGCCGCGATCCTGGACCCCGGCCGCGGCTCCGCCGAGCGACGGCACGAGAACGTCACCCAGGCCATCGCCGACGTCGACCTCACCAGCCACGCCGACGCCCTGGCAGGCAACCTCTCCGGCGGCCAGCGCAGCCGCGTCTCCCTGGCCGTGGCCCTCCTCGGCACCCCCGAACTCCTGGTCCTCGACGAGCCCACGGTCGGCCTGGACCCCGTACTCCGCCGTGACCTGTGGAACCTCTTCCACTCCATCGCCGCAGAGCGCGGCGCCACCCTCCTGATCTCCTCCCACGTCATGGACGAAGCCGAGCGCTGCCACCGCCTCCTCCTCATGCGCGAGGGCGAGATCCTCGCCGACGACACCCCGGACGCCCTGCGCCACCGCACCGGCTCCGAGACGGTCGAGGCGGCCTTCCTGCGCCTGGTGGACGAGGCGGTCGCGGCGGGCCGCAAGAAGGAGACGACGCGATGAGCACGACGACGAGTACGTCCACGACGATGGCGCCCGCCCCGACGAGCGCGCTGAACGCCTCCCGCACCACCGCCACCGCGGCCCGGGTCCTGCGCCAACTCCGCCACGACCCGCGCACCATCGCGCTGATGATCCTCATCCCGTGCGTGATGCTGTTCCTGCTGCGCTACGTCTTCGACGGCAGCCAGCGCACCTTCGACAACATCGGCGCCTCCCTGCTCGGCATCTTCCCGCTGATCACGATGTTCCTGGTGACCTCCATCGCCACCCTCCGCGAACGCACTTCCGGCACCCTGGAACGCCTCCTCGCCATGCCCCTGGGCAAGGCCGACCTCATCGCGGGCTACGCCCTCGCCTTCGGCGCCCTCGCCATCGTCCAGTCCGTCCTTGCCACCGGTCTCGCCGTCTGGGCCCTGGGTCTCGACGTCACAGGCTCGGCCTGGCTCCTCCTGCTCGTGGCTCTCCTCGACGCGCTACTGGGCACGGCCCTCGGCCTCTTCGTCTCGGCCTTCGCCTCCTCGGAATTCCAGGCCGTGCAGTTCATGCCGGCGGTGATCTTCCCCCAGCTCCTCCTCTGCGGCCTCTTCACTCCCCGTCCCAACATGCACCCCGTCCTCGAAGGCATCTCCAACGTCCTCCCCATGTCCTACGCCGTCGACGGCATGAACGAAGTCCTCAAGCACACCGACGTCACCGCCGACTTCATCCGCGACGTCCTGATCGTCGCCGCCTGCGCCTTCCTGGTCCTCACCCTCGGCGCCGCAACCCTCCGCCGCCGCACGGCGTGAACGCTCCGCTGGGAATGCGGTTCGAAGCTGCGGGCCGGTGAGGGCTGGTCGCTCCCCCACTCTCGGCTGCTCCCCGACTCTCGACTTCGCTCGAGCGGGAGGGACCCCCATGAGCGGGGGGACCCCCATCGCGGCGGAGCCGCAAATCGACACGGCCCCGCGCCCCTTCGGGGCGCGACACCGCACCGAAGTTCGGGTCGTCCGACCAGAGCCCCCGCCCAGGGCCGCCGCGCATCCCGCCCAGCGGACACGGCGGCCCACCCCCGCGACCCCAGTGCGAGGATGGGCCCTGGACGACGCACCCCCGCCCGGAGGGCAACCGAACATGACCCAGAAAGTCGCAGTGCTCGGCACCGGCAAGATCGGCGAAGCCCTGCTCAGCGGAATGATCCGAGCCGGCTGGTCCCCCGCCGACCTCCTGGTCACCGCACGCCGCCCGGAGCGAGCCGAAGAGCTCCGTACCCGCTACGGCGTCACCCCGGTCACCAACCCCGAGGCAGCCAAGACCGCCGACACCCTGATCCTCACGGTCAAACCCCAGGACATGGGCACCCTCCTCGTCGAACTCGCCCCACACGTCCCCGCCGACCGCCTGGTCATCAGCGGCGCGGCAGGAATCCCCACCTCCTTCTTCGAGGAGCGCCTCGCCCAGGACACCCCTGTCGTCCGCGTCATGACGAACACCCCCGCCCTCGTCGACGAGGCCATGTCCGTCATCTCCGCCGGCAGCCACGCCACCGCCGAGCACCTCGCCCACGCCGAGGAGATCTTCGGCGCCGTCGGCAAGACACTCCGCGTCCCCGAGTCCCAGCAGGACGCCTGCACCGCCCTCTCCGGCTCGGGACCGGCGTACTTCTTCTACCTGGTCGAGGCCATGACCGACGCGGGCATCCTCCTCGGCCTGCCCCGCGAAAAGGCACACGACCTCATCGTCCAGTCCGCGATCGGCGCCGCCGTGATGCTCCGCGACAGCGGCGAACACCCCGTGAAACTCCGCGAGAACGTCACCTCCCCCGCAGGCACCACGATCAACGCGATCCGCGAACTGGAGAACCACGGCGTACGAGCCGCCCTCATCGCCGCAATCGAGGCAGCCCGCGACCGCGGCCGCGAGCTGGCATCCGGCAACGGCTAGAAGACCCGGGGCCGGGCCCGATCCCGGCCCCGGCGTTCTTCAAGCAGGTGGCAGCAACCCGATCGCCCGGTACGCCGCGTCCACCCACGGCCTCGCCATCTCCCTGGCCTTCTCCGCACCATCTCGCAACACCCCCTCCACGTACGCAGGATCCGCGCACAACTCCCTGTGCCTCTCCTGTACGGGCCTGAGGATCTCGACCACGGCCTCGGCGGTGTCCTTCTTCAAAGATCCGTACGACTCATATACACCGGCCAGGCCTTCGGGGTTCCCACCTTCACAGGCCGCGAGGATCTCCAGCAGATTCGAGACCCCGGGCCGCCCCTCCCGGTCGTACACGACGTCCTGCCCGCTGTCGGTCACCGCCCGCATGATCTTCTTCCGGATCACCTCCGGCTCGTCGAGCAGATAGACGATCCCCGGCCCGACATCCTCGGACTTCCCCATCTTCGACGTCGGCTCCTGCAGGTTCATCACCCGCGCCGCCACCACCGGACGCGTGGCCCGCGGCACCACGAACGTATGCCCGTACCGCTGGTTGAACCGCACCGCCAGATCCCGCGCCAGTTCCACATGCTGCGTCTGGTCGTCCCCGACCGGCACCTCATCCGTCCCGTACGCCAGGATGTCCGCCGCCATCAGCACGGGATACGTCAGCAGCGACAGCCGTACGCTCCCACCCCGCGTCCGCTCGCGCGCGGCCTTCTCCTTGTACTGGATCATCCGCCGCATCTCCCCGTCCGAAGCGACGCACTCCAGCAGATACGACAGCCGCGCGTGCTCATCCACATGACTCTGTACGAAGACGGTGCACAGCTTGGGATCGAGCCCCGAGGCCAGCAACAGCGTGGCCGCTTGTCGACTGAGCCTGCGCACCCGCCCGGGATCGTGCTCCACGGTCAGCGCGTGCAAGTCGACGACACAGAACAGCGCATCGGCGCGGTGCTGATCGACGTCGGCCCAACGCCGTACGGCTCCCAAGTAGTTCCCCAGCGTCAGATGCCCCGTCGGCTTGACCCCACTGAAGATCCGCGTCATCTCTCCACCTCCTGATCAGGACCGCCGCGGCCCGTCGGCTGAGCTCTCCAGGAGGGAGAAACGAGAACGGCCGCCGAGGCGGCGGCCGTTGAGTACATACGTGAGCACGGCCGCCCTCAGGCGGCCCACCACAGCTGGGTGCACGCATGCGTTGTCATACGCCCGAGGCTACCTCTCCCGAGTGCTCTCCGCCGCCAAGTTGACACGCCCGAACCCGCTCCGTACTGTTCTCCGAGTTGTCCGACGTGAGCGCTGACTTCGGTCAGTCCCCGGACGGCCATTCCGCAGTAAGCACCTAACGATCGACGATCCGTCGTCGGCTCGTTTTCATGCGCGTTTGCGAAATGAGGAATCCGCGTTCGAAAGAGCGTGACCCCGATTAGCTCGGGGTCGGAGATTCCGCTAAAGTCTCACTCGTCGGAACGGCCCGAACAGCCGTGAAGACAGCCCACTTTCGACTGGGAATCGGGCCCGAAAGGGTCTGGTAGAGTCGGAGACGCAAGACCGAAGGGAAGCCCGGAGGAAAGCCCGCGAGGGTGAGTACGAAGGAAGCGTCCGT
>NZ_JNWJ01000071.1:0-34175 GCF_000716805.1 Streptomyces yerevanensis
GCGCGTCGGTCAGTTCGTGTCGCCGCACCATAAGACGCGCCTGCCCGGCCCCAGCACTGATCCACCCACCCCAACAAGAGACATCAGAAGCGCCCTAGCTCTGGCCTCCGCACCGCGGCAAGGCCGTTTCTCTGATTGATCCCGTCGGTCGTGTGCCGAACCGCACCATGCCGCACCGCAGCACCACCGCGGGCGCGGCGGAGGGATGAACGGCAGCCGGAGTGCCGCCACTCAGCATCACACCTGGTGAAGAGCACACCCCACAACACCCGCCCGGCGGGACGACAGCACACCACCCGGGAACGGGGACCACCCCGCCCCCTAGCCCGAGCACGCCCTCATCCCGTATCCATCAAATAGAACCCGGACAAGCACGACACTGGACCGGCCCCGCCCTTTCAGGGATGACCTCGGCGGGAGAGCGCTGAGTTCGGGACAGTTACCGCTCCCGAACGGTGTAAGTCAGGTGCGTCACCCTCGGGGAGGGCTCCGCGCGGACCGGCTCCAGCGCCACGCGGCCCGCGTCCACACCCTCAAACAGGCGGATCCCGGAGCCGAACAGCACGGGCGACAGCGCGATCGAGAACTCGTCGATCAGGCCGGCGTTCACGTACTGCAGGATCGTCGCGCCGCCGCCCGCGATGCGGACGTCGCGGTCGCCGGCGGCCTCGCGGGCCTGGACGAGCGCGGTCTCGATGCCGTCGTTGACGAAGTGGAAGGTGGTCCCGCCCGGCCGCTTCCAGAGGTCACGCTTCTCGTGCGTCACGACGAAGACCGGCGTGTGGAACGGCGCCTCCTCCGGCCACATCTTCTCGCCGGCGTCGAACATGCGCTTGCCCATGACGCTCGCGCCGGTGCGCTCGAACGTCTCCCGCACGATGTCGTTGTCGCGTCCCTCCTCGCCGCCCTCGCCCAGCTTCAGGTTCTCCCGGAAGAACCGCTGCGGGAAGATCCACTGCTGCAGTTCCATCCACTGCTGCCCCATCAATTCCTCGGGGGACTCGGGTGCGATGAAACCGTCCAGCGACATCGACACGCTGAAGAACACCTTCCCGGCCATCAGCCCTCAACTCCCTTCCGAACGATCTCGGTGACGTAGGCAGCCAGGTTGCTCAGGGTCTGCCGGCCGCCCTCGATCGCGTGGTACTTCTCGACCGCCTCGTCGCGCAGTTCCTTGGTGGGGAACACCGTGCGCATCTCGATCCGGGTCGCCGCGCCGTCGGGCGCGAACGTGAGGACCGACTCGAAGGCGTTCGGGTCGCCGCGGGACTCACCGTGCAGCAGCGCGATCCGCTCCGGCGGGGCGATCTCGGTCCAGGAGATCCACTCCTGGTAGTCCGTCCCGTCCGGTCCATGCAGCACGAAGTCCCACTCCCCGCCCTCGCGGAACTCGAAGGACCGCGTGGTGGTGGTGAACCCCTCCGGCCCCCACCACCGCGACAGGTGCCGGACCTCGGTGAATGCCTCGAACACCAGCTCCCGCGGGGCGTCGATGACCCGGGAGATCACGATCTCGCGGTCGGCCGTCGCTGACTGCGTCGGCACTCCTCGTCCCGTCGCGCTCATCAGCTACTCCTCCTGGCTTGCCTGCTTGAGGTCCTGCACGTACGTGTCCAGCCGGTCGAAGCTCTCGTTCCAGAACCGCTCGAACCCGCCGGTCCACTCGTGGACCGGTCGCAGCCCGTGGGCGTCCAGGCCGTACAGGCGCTGCTTGCCCGCCCCGCGGACCCGCACCAGCCCCACCTCCCGGAGCACCCGCAGGTGTTTGGACGCCCCCGGCTGGCTCATCCCCAGCTCCTGGGCCAGGTCGGTCACCGGCCGCTCACCCGCCCGCAGCAGCACCAGGATCTCCCGGCGCTGCGGCTCGGCGATCGCGTTGAAGACGTCCGACGTCGTCGCTGCTCGTGCCATGGCAGCCATCGTATTCCCATATCGGCATACGTCAAGTCGGAGGAATCAGGCGGGTCTTGTCAGGTAATCAGCGGCGCGTCGGTGGGCCCCTTGATGTAGGGGCCTCGCCAGATCACCCGGTGCTCCTGGAGGCTGGGGTACCACTGCCTGACCTTGTGCATCCACACCGGCCACCGGTGGTGGTACGCCCTCTTCGTCTCCGCCGTCGGATCCGACGGACGGGTGAGGGCGCAGCGAGCCTGATCACGCGTACGTCGGGGTCGCGCGGCACCGAGCCGTCCTGGCCGCTCGCTGCCGTGTGCGTCCCGGCAGTGGTCTGGGGTGGGCCGGCGGCCGTGACGCCCTGGGCGATCAGCCGCCAGAAGGCGAACATGTAGCGGCCCGTGAAGTCGTCGTATACGGGTCGTCCACCCGGCCGCCGCCCCACTCCCCGGTCTCGGGAACCGGCTCCGAACGCCACTCGGAGGCCTGGGTGAGGGCCCTTTGCAGATCCCGGTGGCGCTCGGACAGATCCGCCATCATCTCGGTGCTCCCCTCAGCCAGACACGCGTCTCCCCGCATCCCGTACATGCCGTCCGGCATCAGCGGGGGCAGCGGGCTTCCGGACGCGCGCGCCTGGGCGACCGTCTGCCGCCACCCAGCCGGCTGCACCGGCCCGTCGCGGTCCATGAACGTGGTCACCCGCACCCCGGGGTACTGGGCGGTCGGCAGGATCTGGTGCTGGGTGATGAACTGCCAGCCGAAAGCCCTGGTGTCCGACAGGGAGCCGGTGCGGTTGACGACCACGATGGGCTCGGGCAGCACCACCAGACCGGTGGGCACAAGGATGTCCCGGTCGCGGTCCAGGGTGCTGACGTCGGCCGGCTCGAGGGTGGCGGCCGGGCCATGACCGCGGCGTGCGCGGCCGGGAGATGATGAGGACCTCCGCCTGCCGCAGCAGTTTCCCGATCTGCCGTATCTGCCAAGAGGCGGCCTCCACGCGGCGCCGCCGATCACGCTGACATCCCGCTGAACGGTGATCCTTTCTCGGCGAGCCGGTGTCAGTGCTGTGACCGGGAAGGTTCACCGGGTTGTGCCAGGGCTGCGGCCAGCAGCGCGTGTGCTGACTCGCGCATGAGGGTTGCGGCCTCCGTCCGTGACACAGCGGCGATGTCGACCATCCAGACCCAGGCCTCGATTCCGCAGCCGGCGCGAATAGCGACGGCGAGTCGTCTGCGGTCGATGTGCGGGTGCGACTCGGCCAGCGGTGCCAGGGCGTCCTCGATCCATGCGATGGCCCTGCCTTGCCGCAGCACTGGGCGGGCGTCGCGCGGCGTCTGTGGTTCCTGATCCAGGGACAGCCGCAGCGCGGCTCGCAGTTGCGGCTCCCACCTGCGCAAGATCTCCGTCTGCTCGGCGATGACCAGGTCGAGGCGGGCGTGGACATCCTCGGGTGCGTCCTGGTCGAGCAGGCTGGGCCGGTCGATGGTCGGTATCGCGGCCAGGAGCAGGTGTCTCTGGTTCGGGAAGTAACGGTAGGCCGTGGTACGGGAGATGCCGGCGGCCTCAGCCGCCTGTTCCACGGTCGGGGTATGTCCGCTCTCCAGCAGGGACCGGGCGGCCTCGACGAGTGCGTCGCGAGTGCGCTGCTTCTGCCGGATTCGCCCCGTCGACTCATATGGTACTGCCATGCCGTCATGGTACGTTAGTCCCATGAATGACCCTGTGGTCACCGACCCGCAGCTGTACCGGGTCCTGTGGGAGAACGAACGTGTGCGGGTGCTGGAGTACCGCGATACGCCGGGCGATGCGACGCACCGGCATGCCCATCCGGACACCGTCATGGTGACCCTGTCCTCGTTCCAGCGGGTGATCTCGGCCGGAGGCCGGGAAGTCCCGGTCAGCCTGGAGGCCGGACAGGCCCGCTGGCTGGACGCGCAGGAGCACCAGGGCCGCAATGTCGGCCAGACGGCCACCCATTCCGTGTTCATCGAGCTCAAGGAACCCCGGCCCGGCGCCCCGCGTACGGATGCCGCATTGGGGCCGTCCGCCTCCTGAACACGGCTCGTCGCCCCGCCGGGGCGGCGCGACCAAGGGGCGGCATCCTCGCAGCGGTGATGGCCGCGAAGGGGTGGGCGGAGCTGGTCAGGCTGCGGCTTGCAGGGGGCGTCCGCCTTAGAGGTCCTAACAGAAGTGGTTGATCATGTGACTTTCGGCTTGGATGGTCGTTGGTCTGGTCGTGGGAACACGACAGTCTCGGCCATGGATCGTGTCGGATGAACTGTGGTCGCTGATCGAGCCGTTGCTGCCGGAGTCGGGTCCGAAGCTGGTGGAGGGGCGGCCACGGATACCGGACCGGCAGGCGTTGCGCGGGATCCTGCTTGTGCTGCATACCGGCATCCAGTGGGATTACCTGCCCCAGGAGTTGGGCTTCGGTTCGGGGATGACGTGCTGGCGGCGGCTGGCCGCGTGGAACGAGGTCGGCGTGTGGGGCGAGTTGCACCTGATGCTGTTGAAGAAGCTGCGGGCGGCGAAGAAGCTGGACTGGTCGGGGGCGGTGATCGACTCCTCCCATGTGCGGGCGGCTCGGCGCGGCCCAAAAGCGGGCCCAGCCCGGTCGACCGCGCACGGCCGGGCAGCAAGCACCATGTCCTCACCGACGGGCAGGGCATCCCGCTCGCGGTGTCGCTGACCGGCGGGAACCGCAACGATGTCACGCAGTTGCTGCCGCTGCTGGACAAGGTTCCGGCCGTGGCCGGCGTCGTCGACCGGCCCCGACGCCGACCCGACGCGCTCCTCGCGGACCGCGGCTACGACCACGACAAGTACCGGCGCCTGCTCCGGGCCCGTGGGATCCGTCCGGTCATCGCCGAGCGCGGTGAGGAACACGGCAGCGGCCTGGGCATCTTCCGTTCCCTTCTTGCGGAGGCAGCTTGACGCCTAGCTCTGTGAGATGTCTGTTTCAGATTTCGGCGGGTGATCGGGCGTCATGGCCAGCGGTGACGGCGATGAGCTGACAGCGGCCAGTTCGAGTTCCCCACGTACGGCCAGTTCCGGTTTCACGGACGGTAGTCAGGGAACGAACGCAGTTGTGCTCCACTGGGTGGAGGCGATCTCTGTGCCCGGCCGAGCGGTGCGTACTGCGCGGGGCGAGGTGTCAGTCCGACTCGCCGACGCCGGGCCCCGTCCACGCGATGCCGTCCACCGCCAGCCATGGCTGGTCGACCACGGTCGCCGGAGTCATTGCGGTGAACGCCCGAACGTCCCGATGCAGGTGAGACTGGTCGACGTAGCCGCTGTCCGCCGCGACCCGGGCCGCGCCTTCACCCGTGGCCAGGCGATGGGCGGCATGGTCGAAGCGGACCAGCCTTGCGGCGCGCTTGGGGGGAAGTCCGATCTGCGACTGGAACCGGGACCACAGGCGCCTGCGGCTCCACCCGACCTCGGCCGCCAGGTCCTCGACCCGGGCCCGGCCGCGGCTGACGAGGATCCTGTCCCAGACCCAGGCTATCTGGGGGTCCACCGACGGTCCCGTCTCTGCTCGGCGGGCGAGCAACGCCTCCGCCAACACGAAACGGTCCTGCCACGACGTGGCATCCCCGAGTTGCTGTCGGATCCGTGCCGCGTCCTGACCCCACACGTCGTCGAGGGCGACCACGGTACGGTCCAGCTCCGATGGGGAGGCGCCCAGCACGGCGCGTGCGACCACCGGGGACAGGCGCACCTGCACGCACTCGATGTTCTCGCCTCGCACGCGAACAGCATCGTGCAAGAACCCGGCGACAAGATTTCCCCGCTGCTGCCGGCCGGTGGCGGCATCCACAACGAGCGGGCCGTTACCGAACTCCAGAACCAGCGTGACCGCCGGGTGCGGAACCACCCGCACGTCGACCGGACCCGCGCTACCGCCGCGGAACCCGGCCATGCTGACACCGGCGACCAGGCTGGGCCTCGACGACCTCACGACGCCCCACCCGGCCACAGCCCCACGCTCATGCGCAGTGGATCGCATGGCCCCATGCTAAGAGGAAATCGACCGGAACATTTGTCCAATACGTCGGTGCACAGTAACGGTGACAGTGGGTTCATGAGCCACAACATCATCCAAAACGCCTTCCAGGCGCTCGCCAGCAACGACCCCGATCGGATCCGCGCAGTCCTCACCGAGGACGCCGAATGGCTGTCGCCCCCTGGAAACGCCACTGCCGTCGCATTCGACGCGACCAACCACATGGTGGGCAGGAACGCAATCGTGCGCTTCTTCGCCGAGGACTTCCCCCGTCTGTTCGTGCGTGACGTCACGGTCTCCTTCCACGGGTCCCACACCGATGGCGAGCGGGTGACCGTGGAGGCAACCATGACGGCGACGCTCGCCAACGGCAACCACTACACCAACGACTACTGCTTCGTCTTCGAGCTCCGGGACAACCTGATCCACAGGGTCCGCGAATACGTGGACACAGCCCGCGGGCACCGCATGATCTTCGGCGAAGTCACACAGCAGCCATCCCCGACCTGGCCGTGAGCCGGTCGGCCCCGGCGAATAGGCAGACTGGGACGGCGAACCTGCCTCGGTGGACCTGGCGCACAACCCACAGGCCGTCCACCATCGACAACACCACGCTGAGTGATTACCGGCGGCCAGATAGCTCCCCACCAACTGGCCGCCTGCGGAGAATTCCAACTGGCTACTGAACTTGATTGGGTGATGTCGGGTCGGTTCGCCTGACGGGGACCGGTGCGTACCGGTAGCACTCTGGCCGTGAGGTACGCGCAGGGTGGTGGGTTGACCGATGCTGCGAGGGCCGCACGGGAGCGGATCAGGCTGCAGGCCGTGGATCGCTTCAAGCGTGGGGAGAAGAACCGACAGATTGCGGTCGCGCTGCGGGTGAGCGAGCGGTCGGTGGAGCGGTGGCGGCGGGCCTGGCGTGAACGGGGCGAGACAGGTGTGATGTCGAAGGGCTCGCCGGGTCGGTCGAAGCTCAGCGATGCCCAGGTCGTTCGGCTGGAGCGGGAGTTGGAGCGTGGGCCGCTGGTGCATGGGTGGGCGGATCAGCGGTAGACGCTGGCGCGGGTGAAGACGCTGATCGGTCGGCTGTTTCACGTCTCGTACACGGTGGAGGGGACGTGGCGGCTGCTGAAGCGGCATGGCTGGTCGTGGCAGCAGCCGGCGAGGCGCGCGATCGAGCGTGACGAGGATGCGGTGGAGCTGTGGAAGAAGGAGGTCTGGCCGCGGGTAAAAGCACCGCGGCGGTGCTCGGAGCCTGGATCGTCTTCGCCGACGAGGCCGGGCAGTCGCTGACGCCGCCGCGCGCCAAGTCCTGGGGGCGGGTCGGCTGCACGCCGGTGGTGAGGGTGCGTGGCCGGGGCTCCGGACGGGTGTCGATGGCCGGGATGGTCTGTTACCGGCCGGGCGAGCGATCCCGGCTGATCTATGCCGTCCGCGAGTATCACGGCCGCAAGGATGAGCCGAAGGGCTTCGGCTGGCGTGATCTGCGCGACCTGCTCGTCCGTGCCCGCACCCAGCTCGGCGGTCCGATCGTGCTGGTGTGGGACAACGTGCGCCTGCATCTGACCGCCGGGATGCGGGAGTTCATCGCCGAAAACGCGCGTTGGCTCACCGTCTTCCAGTTGCCCTCCTACGCTCCGGACCTGAACCCGCAGGAAGGCATCTGGTCCCTGATCAAGCGTGACATTGGGAACCTTGCCGCCGCCGACCTTGGGCAGATCACCCGGGCCGTGAAGCGCAGGCTCAAACAGATCCAATACCGCCCCCACCTGGTCGACGGCTGCCTGGCCGGCACCGGTCTGGTCTCGGACGGCTGACTGGCACAAGCCCCCTTGCGGCGCGGGGAGTATTCGATGGCAGACCGGAGCTCCCGACTGACAGGCTTTGACCATGACTCCCGAGTCCAATGGCGTGTCCGGCACTTCCTGGCTGGGCGACCCGATCGACGCTCGCCCGTTGTTCGGTTCGGAGCTGGGAGCGCTCCTCGACACCTTGCGTGGCCTGCGGCCCGCTGACTGGAGCAGGACAGCACTCCCGCACTGGACCGTGCATGACCTTGCCGCCCACATCCTCGGCGACTACTACGGACGCCTCGGTCGCACCCCAGGCGGACACCGGCGTGCCTTCACGCCTGGAGAGACGCTGGAGGCGTTCATCCACCGCACCAATCAGGAATGGGTCGACCTCCGCGCCGATGACAGCCCCGCCTCGCTCATCGATGCCCTGGAAGTGGCCGGGACCCAGCTCGCCCAGCGATTCGCCACCGCCGACCTCAAAGCGCCCGCCCTGGGCGTGTCGTGGGCAGGAGCCGAGCCGGCGCCAGGATGGCTGGACGTCGCCCGGGAGTTCACCGAGTACTGGACACACCGGCAGCAGATCCGCCATGCCGTCGGCCGCGACACCGACCCGGAACCGCACGCCTTGTCCACGGTCCTGGACGCCTTCATGCGGGCCCTGCCCCACACCCTGCGGCATACGACAGCACCTGCCGGGGCCCAAATCGAAGTGATCGTCGAGGGGCCGGCCAGCGGCAGGTGGACCGCCACCGCCACTGTGGACCGCTGGTCACTGGCCGAACCGCCCAGCGGCAGGCCGACCGCATCGGTACTCCTGGACACAGAAACCGCCTGGCGCCTGTGCACACGTGGCATCGATCCCTCCACTGCCCTTGGCCGAGCCCGCGTCCAGGGAGAGCGCCGACTTGCCGAAGCTGCGTGCAAGATCGTGTCCATCGTCTACTGATGACGCCTGGCTCGTCAGTGATCAAAGAGACGACGACCGCGCCACTTGCCGACCGACATCACGCATTCAAGTTCAGTACTGACAATGAGCCGTCGTGCTGATGGTCGGCCTGCTTCGCTGCTGACCCGGGGAGCGCATCCAGCCGGATTCGTGGTGTCCCGAGCGGTGCGCTGGATAGGTTGCTCTGATGACGGTATTGGTGGATCCTGGGTTCGTTGCGCGCGCCCGCCAGCCGTGCTTGGCTCGCCCGATGAACTTTCTGTTGACGGCGAGTGGTCTGCGCAACGAGACACTGCGGGATGCGCTGCGGGACATGCTGGGAAAGCCGTTCGGATCGGCAAACATCGTGTACGTTCCCACGGCATCAGTCGCCGAGCCCGGGGACCACGGATGGTTCGTCGAGGGCATGAACCGGCTGTACGGCCTCGGCTGGCGGGAGTTCGACGTCCTGGAGCTGAACGGCCTGCCCCGGCAGATGCTGCTTGACCGGCTGCTCCACGCCGACGTCATCTATGTTGAGGGCGGCAGCCACTACCACCTCGCGCGCAGCATCACCGGCAACGGCGTGGCCGACGGCTTCCTGAAGGCGCTGGAGAGCCGGGTCTATGTGGGTGTCAGCGCCGGATCAATGATCTTCAGCCGTAATCTCACCGGACACTCCGCTGACGTCATCGGGGACACCACGGACCTCCACGTGCTTGGCGCGACGACCGTGGAGCCGCCGTTCGGCTTCTTCGACTGGTATCTCAAGCCTCACCTGTACTCGCCGGATTTCCCCGAGCGGGACGACGCCTGGGCTGATCGCATCGCTGCGCGAGCGGACTTCCCGATCTACTTCATCGACGACGAGACGGCCGTTCGCGTCAGGGACGGCAAGGTGGATGTCATTTCTGAAGGCCGGTGGCGGTTCCATCCATGACTCAACGCGTGGTGGGGAGCCCCGGACAGGGCAGTGCCGCGCCCAGAGGCGCGCTGATGCGGAGCTGCCGGGGTGAGCGCCTGCGTCAGGCGGCTTGCGCGAGGTAGTACGGGCTGACGTCGCGCCGTTCGGCAGGCCGGGTCGTGCGGCGGGTCAGACGCCTCGTCATCAAGGTGACGGCCGCCCACGTGATCAACGATTCGCTCATCTCGGGAAGGCGTTCGTGGTCGCGGCAGTGACGGCGGGCCCTCATGATCCACGACCATGATCGTTCAACCACCCAGCGGCGGGGAAGGACGACGAAGCCCTTCGCGTCCGGCGGGCGTCGCACCGTTTTGATCATGATGCCGAGGTAGGTCTTGGCCCAGGTCACGAGTTTTCCGGCGTAGGCGGAGTCGGCCCAGATAACGGCTTCTCAGAAACAGGCACTCAGGCCTGGGTGAAGGACGGGACGAAAGGCGTGCAGACGGCGTGGTGGCCCAGGTGGACCTTTCGGCTGGTGTTGACGAACGTGGCGTGGCCGCCCAGGAGTTCGCTGCCGGGCCCCTCGCGGGCGTAGATCGGGGTCAGGCGGATACGCGCCCTCGGCAGCAGGCACAGCTGCCTGCTCTGCGGGTGGAGGAACTCGACGTCGAACCGGTCGCTGTCGACCAGGTCACTGATCACGAAACGGGAGCCGGTAGCCTCCGGGCGACCCGGGACGTGGCCGACGGCGGCCGCGTCCAGCGCGCGGCGCCAGCTACTGGCCGAGTGGTCGCCGAAGAAGACTCCCCGGCTTCCCCAGGTGAACTCCGAGGTGTCGGAGTCGATCACCTTCAGCACCTTCTCGCGGCCACACGCCCTGAGCTGCTCGACAAGTGCCGGGTCGGGACGGGCTGGCAGTACCTGCGACCGCGGGACGCCCCTGCGGAGCACGGTCATGGTCCGGGCACCGAGCCGCCCGGCGATCCGGGACTCCAGGACCGGGTCCCAGACGAGCGAGAGCAGCGCCTTGGTGCCGTAGCCGTGGAAGAGCGGGTTGATCAGCCGCTCCGCCGCCGCGAAGATCTCCCGGCGGAGCCGCTCCTCGTACTGCCGCAGCTCCTTGACATAGCAGAAGCGCCAGCCCCTGCGCCCGTCGTCGCGGAAGCAGGAGAAGAACTCCACATCCACCGGGCGGCCGAACTGCTCCCGCATGCGGCGGGCGGCGAGTTCGTTCTCCGGCCGGTACGTGGGGTACTGGTCGTCCATCCAGATCCGCTCGATTCCGCGCCGGTGAAAGGCCCGGAACAGGTCGCCGGCACCCACGTCGTACGCCCGCTCGAAGGCGTGCATCTTTCCGACGTTGCCGAAGGCCTCCTCGATCTCGGTCACCTGCGGCATGCCCTGGCTCACGACGACGTCGAGCCGGAACAGCTCGATGCGACGGCCCAGGTCGCGACCCCGCAGGTCCTCGGGCACACCGATGTCCAGTGCGGCCCGGACGTGCGGCTCCCCCTCCGCGTACAGGTCCTGAGCCGTGTCGCACAGCGCGAAGACGGCGGTACCGAGCTGTTCGAGCTGCCGTGTCAGGTCGGGCCCGAGTGGGAAAGGGCGCGCGGCAACGAGCCAGGGAGCCCGCTCCGGGTCGGATCCGCCGTAGCGCACCTTCAGCGCGACGAGCGCCTTCTCGGCGCGCAGCGCCGCTCCGCGCCGGTCAGGGTCTTGTACGGCAGGTACGTACACGACACCGGCCAGATCGCGCCGCTGCTCCTCCCGAGCGAAGGCCTTCACACAGAGACCCTAAGTCCATCGGAGCGGTCCAGGCCACGGCACCAGAGACCCCACCCCCGGCTCATTCCAGGGGCGCGGAACGATCACCTGCGGCACACGGCCCGCCCGGAACGACGGGGGGAGGCGCGCCGGGCGAGCCGCTGTCACAGCCTCCCGCACGCAGTACGGGTATGCACGTTGACTTCCTCCCTCTCGTGAACGAGGGGGAGGAAGTCAAGCCATCAGGCCTTCCGTGAAGGGAATCGCGGTGTAGGGCTGTCGGCTACTGCTCGCCCAGACTGGTGGCGTGTTGATCCACCTCGATGTCCGAGCGCCGTACGCCGGTGAATCGTGTGGGCCGGAAGGCCCCAAGGAGGTCCTGCTCCTGATCGGTTGAGATCTCGGTCGCGACCAGCCGTCCCAGAATCGGCGCCAGGGTGACCCCGCTGTGCGAGACGAGGCAGTAGATGCGGGACCGCGTGGAGGCATAGCCGGCGACGGTGTGGCCGTCCGCGGGCAGTGACCGGAAGCCGATGCGCAGGTCGATCTCCGGTACCCGGCCCGGGTCGGGCAGCAGTGCGGAGAACCGCTGTGCGAGGGTGCTCGCGATGTCCCCGTCCGCGGACGGAGGGTCTGCCGGATCGACGTGGGCGTTCAGATCGAGAGCCTGCAGGACGGTATGCCCGCCGGCCTCGGGACGGAGGTTGAGGCCGGGGCTGTGGATCACGCAGCGCAGGTCGAGTTGTGGTGACCTGGCGTACCCGAGCAGGCCGACGGTCTGCGCTCCGCGACCGGTATCCGTCACCATGGGAACGTCGATCCCGGCCCGTGCGGCGAGCCGTTCTGTCCAGCGGCCTGCCGCCAGGACGACTCGATCGCCCGTGCAGACCTCGCCTCCGGCCAGGGTGACGGATACTCCGTCAGGCCTGTCGTCGATGGCCACGACCTCGCCGATCGCGTACTTGGCTCCGTGCTGCTCGGCGTCCGCCAGCAGGTTGTTCACGAAACGGTCCGGCAGAACGTATCCCTCGCTGGGGAAGTGTGCGATGGACGTGATGGCCGCCGGGATGCGGAGGCCGCCCGCGATCCGCGTTGCTTCGTCGGGGGTGACCCAGTGTGCGGGGTAGCCGAGGGACTGCAGTCGTTCCACGTTGCCGGCGAGCCGCTGCTCGTTTGCGGCGTCCGCCCACTGCAGCGCCCCGCTGGGGAAGTACGAAGGTGCGCCGTCCAGTTGCGCGGCGAGCCTGGCGTGCTCCTCCATCCCCGCGAGGTTCAGCCGGTGGTAGTTGGGGTCGGGCTTCCGGCTGGAGTTGGTCCAGGCGAACGTGGTCGCGGTCGTACCGGTGCCGGCTCCCCGCTGATCGAGCAGGAGAACGTCCTCGCCGGCGACGGCAAGCTGCCTCGCGACGCTCACACCCAGCACTCCGGCACCGACGATGATGACCTTCATTGTGTGCTCATTTCCTTTCTGGCAGCGGCACGCTGCTCATATGGCGGGGACGGGAAGCTCCAGGAAGAACTCGGCGGTTCCCGGACGGACGAGGGTCGTCACCACCTCGACGGTGCTTCCGTCGTCGGCACGCAACTCCCTGCGTCTCATCAGCGCGGGCGTTCCGGTCTCGCTGTCCAGCAATGCGGCGTCGTGCTCGTCGAGGACCACCGGGTCGAGGTAGAGCCGGATCGCGTCGATCGGTACTCCTCTGCGCTGCAGATACGGGAGGGTGACGAGGTCTTCGAGGTTCTCGTTCAGCAGGTCGGGGGCGGCTGCGAAAAGCACGACGTGCCGCTCGACCGACTGGGGCTCCTCGCGTACGTTCAGCTTGCGGCGGACCAGTTCCACTACGGCCGTGTCGGCGGAGGCGCCGGGGAGCGTCAGGATGGCGTCGGCTGCCCTGACGATCCGCGCGGAAACGACTTCGTGTCTGCCCGGTGCGCCCTTTGCGGCTGCCGTGGGGGTGACGAAGTTGAGCAGATTGATCTGCCGCGTCACGTCCGCGACGAACGTTCCATGGCGCCGCCGGCGGATCGCCAGTCCCGCCTCGGCCAGGTCGTTGAGGACCCGTTGGGCCGTAGCACGACTGACGCCGTACTCGGCGGAGATATCCATCTCGCTTGGCAGACGCGAGCCAGGGGGCAGGGCCCCGGCCCGGATCTTCGCTTCGAACTCTCGCCTGATCTGTACATAGAGTGGCACGGTCATGGTTAGACCGTACATTCAGTCAATTGACTGGTAAGAGCAGGCTGACCAGCTAGTTCTTCGGCGTCCGCGCCCTGCGGGCCGGGCGCTGTTCCCGACCTGCCCCGCGCGGTTGCCGGGCCGGTGCGAAAGTGACCACGGAGCCGAATCGGCGACGGTGCGGGCGCGGTTGCGCCTGGAGTGTTCCAGAACGCCGATGACGGGCGATCGGACTCATTGCTACCGATTCACTGAGGACACGCTGGGCCCCGTAACGGCTGGCACCGTTCCCACGGTGGAGATCTTTTTCAGCCGCTGGTCGAGCACCAGGGGGCTGGGCCCTTGCCTGATTCGTCATGTCGGTCTCCCGCCTGATCTGCACGGCGGCCAGCGCCGTCGTATAGACCGTACAATCAGCTAATTGACCGGTCAATAGCGAGTCCGCCAAGGATCTACTCAGCAGCCACCTTTCTGAGAGGAAGGCCGGCACCAACGGGACCGGGGGCCGGCGGCGCGAGGCCGCGAACCAATGTCCGGGCTGGAGTCCACGCGAGCGATCTCTCGACGACCCAGCGGCGGGGCAGGACGACGAAGCCGGAGACGTCCTTGGGCCGGCTGACCGGCTTGAGCGTGACGACCCACGAACACGGCCTCTCAGGTCCCTTTGCCCAGTTCGAACCGTGTCCAGTGGACACCGTCGGTGGACAGGCGCCAGCTCCCGGCGCCGAAGCTGTCGCCCCACAGATAGCCGAGCCCGGTCGTGGTCACCCAGCCCGACATCCCTCCGGAGTTTCCGTGGCGTGCGAAGGAACGGCCGCCGTCCGTACTGCGCCAGACGCCGTCCTCACCGTGGATCGTCAGGCTGCCGTCGGCGGCGGCGATCGGCGGGCCGAGCAGGGAGCGCGGATCCACGCCCTTGCGGTGCTCCCAGACCCGCTCCCAGGTGCCGCCGCCATCCGTGCTGCGGTGGAGGGCGAGCAGGCCGTTCTTCACGTTCTCCTCGTCGGGCAGCTCGCCCGGCTCTGCCGCGTAGAGCACCTTTCCGGTGCCGGTCACGCGCAGCGCCCAGACCGACTCTCCGGTTCCCTTCGGCCGGGACAACCGCCAGCTGCGTCCCCCGTCCTCGCTGACGGCGAGTGCCACACGGCCTGAGCGTGGGTCACGGCCGGAAGCGAAGACCAGGTCCTTAATCTGCCCGGCCGGGATGATGGGGGGCTTCAATGGGGGCTGAGTGGCCAGAACCCGGAACTCGCCCGTGGCGGGCAGGACCGTAAGGACGCGGGCATGCGCGCAGTTGTTGCCCTCCTGGTCCATCCGTGTGCAGTCCTCGAACAGGGGGACGCCCTCGGGCAGCACCGGCGTCGTGCCCGAAGGCCTGGCGAAACCCTGCCGCCAGTGGCGTCCCCCGTCACTCGTGAACCAGGTCCGGTCCGGCGGCGGCCACACGCCCTCCGTGATCAGCGCGCGACCGGGTTCCAGCACCCTGAGCGTCGCCGTGATGCCGTGCTCCACGGTAACGTCCGCCAGCGGGGAACGCCCGAGCCGCCAGGCATCAGAGCCCTTGTCGAGCACGGCGACTCGCTGCCGACAGCGTGTCTTCCCGCACTCCGCGAGCAGCGCGAACCCACTGCCGTCCCTCGCGAAGTCGACGGCGACCGAGCTGCCGGGCAGGTCCGTCCCCGACGGGATCCGGGGGGATGTCGCCGCCTTCGAGGAGGGGGCGCGCTCACCCGCCTGCGCGCCCCGGTCCCTGCCCTTGCCCCGGTCCGTGTCCGCCTCGACGCATGCCGACACCAGGGCCAGCACTGCCAGCACGGCGGCGACCAAGATGCCCCAACTGCCCCTGCGCTTACCCCCGCGCCCCCTCATGGGAAGCCCCCGATCCGGCCGGCATGCCCGGCCCGCGATGCACCGTCATCTCTGGTACACCGCTCGCCGCGCTCGGGTTCCCACTCCGCCACCGAACTCGGCGAGGCCTTGTGCCCGACGAGGACGAGGGATCATCCTCGCGGGTGCGGGGAGCAGCTGGCCGGCCTCGATCTGCTGGTATTAGGCCCGGGGACCATCCCTGCGGGTGCGGGGAGCAGCGGCATGGACCGGAGGCATGCAGATGATTGCCGGGACCATCCTCGCGGGCGCGGGAAGCAGCCATCGGGGTACACCTGTCGGTGTGAGGTCTCAGGACTTCCTTGACGGTTTGTCGTCAGGAGATCCTTGACGGTCCTCCTGGGTGCCCATTCCTTTGACGTAGAGCCTGGTGATCGGTCCAGGGTTCTTGCGGGGTCGGACGGCGAGTTCGTCTTCCCCATGCAGGATCCGGAAATGGGTGTCCTCGATGACCACGGTGACGATCTTTCCGGCATGCCGCGGGCCGAGTTTGATGAACTGACCGTTGATCGTGAAGCGTCCACTCGCGTGCACCTTGCGCTGCGCCCGGATGGCCCCGGTCGGCAGGGGCGGAGGCGGCAGCGGGAACGTCGCCATCCGTGCCCTGTGGATCTGCCCCAGACGGTCGGCCGGAACGGGGCAGGGCCACGTTCCCATCAGTGCGTTGTCGGCGATGGCGTGCATGAGGCGCCCATCGTCGTCGATGGCGCTGCGCTGCGGGTGGTTGCGGTGTTTGCCCGGTGTGTCTGCCGATCGGTGGCCGCAGGAGGCTGCTCCGGGATGGTCCGGTCGGCGACCGGCTGCATCAGGCGGCGGCGCGCTTGGTGTGAAGTTCGGCATCCAGTTGCTCGAAGAGCTCATTACCGGAGGCCGTGAACGTGCTGATGCCCTCGTGCTCCAGCACACGCACCACGTCGTCATAGGACACTCCGACAGCCTCCAGGTCATCGAGTACCTGCTGGGCTTCCGCGTACGTGCCATGGATGGTGTCGCCCTGGATGCGGCCGTGGTCCGCGACCGCGCGCAGGGTCTGTTCCGGCATGGTGTTGACCACCCCGGGAGCCACCAGTTCGTCGACGTAGCGGGTGTCGTGGTAGGCGGGGTCCTTCACCCCGGTGGATGCCCACAGCGGGCGTTGCGGGCGCATCCCGGCCGCTGCCAGGGCCCTCCATCGGTCCGATGCGCACGCCTGTTCAAAGTGCTGGTAGGCCAGGCGTGCGTTGGCGATTGCTGCCCGGCCGCGCAGGTCCCGTGCCTCCGGCGTGCCGATCTTGTCCAGTCGGCTGTCGACCTCGGTGTCCACCCGGCTGACGAAGAATGAGGCCACCGACGCGATGGACGTCAGGTCGTGGCCCGCCGCATGCGCCCTGCCCATGCCGTCCAGGAAGGCGCGGAGCACCTGATCGTAGCGGTCCAGAGAGAAGATCAGGGTCACGTTGATACTGATGCCCTCGGCAAGCGCTGTGCTGATCGCCTCCAGGCCCTTCTGCGTGGCGGGGATCTTCACAAACATGTTCGGGCGGTCCACCAGCCACCACAGGGCCCGTGCCTCGGCGACCGTCGCCGTAGTGTCGTGGGCAACGCGCGGATCCACCTCGAGCGACACCCGCCCGTCGACACCGTCACTGGCCTCGTACACCGGGCGCAGTACGTCGCAGGCCCAGCGCACGTCGAACGCGGTCAGCAGCCTGACGGCTTCCTCGACCCGAACCCCGCGCCGGGCGAGATCCTGTATCTGCTCGTCGTATCGGGCACCCGAGCGGATCGCCTTGGCGAAGATCGTCGGGTTGCTGGTGATGCCGACCACCCGCTGTTCTCGCACCAGGTCGGTCAGCTGGCCACCCACGAGCCGTTCTCGGCTCAGATCGTCCAGCCAGACCGCTACGCCTTCAGCGGCCAGCCGGTCCAATTTCTCACTCATGATCTTCCTCCCTCGCTTCACGCAAGGAGACTGGCGACGGCGTGGTGACTCGATGGCGGGCGGGTGTTGAACCCGTGTTCCGGATTGCCGAGCCCGCCCCGGCAACGTGTGCGGGTGAGCCGATGGGTGGCCCACCTGCCCGTCACCTTCCGTGACTGCTGCCTGCCGTCAGTGAGACTGCCACTTGCCGTGGTAGCGCTGTGCGAGCCGGGCGAGGGCGACCGCGCCGAGCAGAAGGCCGAAGTCGCGCAGCGCGATGTCGTAGTGCCCGGGGATGGTCAGCAGGTTGACGATGATTCCGGCGAGCCATCCAGCCACCAGCCAGCCCCCGAAGCGTGGGGCGAGCGCGACGGCAAGGCCCGCGACGATCTCGATCACTCCGACGGCGTACATGGCTGCCTGGGCGCTGCCAGGAACGACGTCGTTGATCCACGGCGCGAGGTAGGTGGGCCAGTCCACGAGCAGGTTGGCGAACTTGTCCAGCCCGAACAGGATCGGCGCCACGGTGAACCCGGTGCGCAGGATGACGAACGCCTGGTAGCCGGGATCGGTGAGCACGGCCCGCCGGGCGGCGGATGTAGTGGTTGTGGTTACGGACGACATGACGCCCTTCCTTCTATCGACAACTCTCACTAACGATAGAAGCGCGGAAACCTTCTTTAGTCAATCGCTATTGGTTTTACACTGGTGTTCGTGGACCACGCGAAGGAAGCACCCCGCCCCGGCGTCTCCGCTGTCGCCGCGCTCGACGAGCCGACCCGCAGGAGGCTCTACGACCATGTCGTGCGCCAGCCGGGACCGGTCAGCCGCGACGAAGCCGCCGAGGCCCTCGGCCTTGCCCGACAGACCGCGGCCTTCCACCTGGACCGGCTGGCTGACGAATCACTGCTCGACGTCGTCTACGAACGGCGCAGCGGACGCACCGGCCCGGGAGCGGGCCGGCCCGCCAAGCTCTACAAGCGCTCCAGCAAGCAGGTCACCGTCAGCCTGCCCGAGCGGCACTACGAGCTGGCCGGACGGCTCCTCGCCCAGGCGCTGGAGGAATCCGAAGCCACCGATGAACCGGTCCGTTCGGTCCTGCACCGAAAGGCCCACGAGCTAGGCACTCAGCTCGCCGGACCGGGCCAGGCAGACGTGTTCGCCGTGCTGGAAGAGAACGGCTTCGAACCCCGCTGTGACGGTGACGCCATCGTCCTGGGCAACTGCCCCTTCCACGCGCTCGCCCGCGAACACACCCAGACGGTGTGCGGCATGAACCTCCACCTGCTTCGCGGCGTGCTGGAAGGGCTCGCCGAAAGCGACCTCCAGGCGCGCCTGGCGCCCAGCCCCGGTCACTGCTGCGTCCGTCTGGAGCCGGCTTTCTCACCGCCCACCAGCGTGCGCCCATCCTGAGGCGTAACACCCCGCCCCCGCAGTTCGACATCCCACGAGGAGTACGTCATGGACGCCACCGCACCGATCACGGCCTCGTCATTCGCGTACGGATAGCGTGCGAAGCATGTTCGAGAGATGCCGGGTGGGGTGTGGGCCGGGCTCCTGACGGAGCCCTCCGAAGTCGGTGCGGCACCGGGGCCGTCGGCCACGGACCACCCGGGTCCTGCAGGATGCACAGCCGCCGATCGCCACGCCCGCCCGCGCCCGGCGGCTTGCGGTCCGGTCACGTCGTGCGTGACGCAGGTCACAGACGTGTTCGACGATTCTTTGCCGGCTCAGCGCCCTGCCGGGGCCGAAGGGGGAACGCTCATACCGATCAGCAAAGAGCATCACCCCATGACCACCACCGGTGACGGTCACACGAACTCGGCGGATTTTTGCAGCACCCGGTCGTCCGCCGAACTCGTCCATGTGCCGATGCCCCCGGAGTTCCTCGCCGCGCTTGTCCACTCCTCCGGAGTCTCCGTGGAGCGGCTGCTCCAGGAACTGCGTGGCGACCTCGTACTTCGCCCCCCCCTTCCACTCCGCCGGCTCCGGCAGTTCCCTCCCCAGAGCCTGCGATCGCCGAGAAGGTCCGGACGGTCTCCCTTGTACGCGCCACGCCGCAGCAGGCCGACCACGGCGCGGACGTCGTGCTCGTCCAGCGGGTCGACGGTCAGCTACGCACCCTGCTCACCCAGGTCAAGTGGTCGCCCCACACCCGCGAGCGGGTGCCTGCGCCGCGTGCGCGGCCGCCATGAGCCACACCGCCATCGTGCCCCCCACACTGCTGAACGCCGGCCGCACCCAGTCCGTCTCCGGCAGGGCACGGCCCGCGCGCAGTGCGCCGCCGTACGGGCCAGGCGAGCAGCAGCGGGTGCGGGAGATGCTCACCTATCTCGCCGCCGCGCTGCCCCGGTTCTCCTCCCCCACCGCCCGGCTGCTGGCCCTGCAGTGCGCGCTGCGCGCCGACCGCCAGGGGCGCGTCCGGCTGCCGGGGGGCTTCCTGCGCGGCATGCGGCTGCGCGGCCGTACGGAACTGTGGCAGGAGCTGGAACACGCCGGCTGGCTGCACTGCCCGGCCAGCAAGCCCTCTCGCCTGGAAGTGCAGCTGCTCGATGCCGCCGTGCTCGCCCAGGCCCCCGGGCGCACCGCACGGCTCCGCGCCGCCCAATGGGCGCTGCACCCCGCCCCGTTGGCCGTCCCACCCGCCCTGCCGCCGGCCGCGCAGCTGACCACGCTGGCGCTGGCCGCTCACACCCGGTCCGGTACGGGCTGCACCGACCTGGACGTCCTCGCCCGCCTGTGCGGACAGTCACCCCAACAGACGGAGGACCTTCTCGACCGGCTGGTCCGCTCACACCTCCTGGCCGCCTGGCACCACCGGGACAACGACGAGATTTCCTGGCACCTGCCCAACGCGGCCAGCCGAGCAGCGCCGCATCAGAAGAGCGGGCCTGCAACCAGTTCGTTGCCCGCCTCGACACAGGCGGTCGGGCTTCCTTCGAACTCACCTTGAAGGTTGAAATGGAGACATCGCTCGACGCAGGCGGCAGACGCCACCCTCATGCCGCCGTTCCTCTGCGTATGCAGCCCACATCAGTTGCGTTCCGGGCCGCAGATCCGCAGGGCGGCCCGGAACGCGTTGAGGATCATGGCCTGGATGATGCGAGTACGATCCGGCCCACACGACGCGCGAGGAGAGGTAGCTGCCATGTCCGAAGTCGAGTCAGCGACCACGGAACTCAAAACGCAGTACGCCGCTCAGGTGGCCGCGGACCTTGAGCGCAACGCCAAGGAACAGGAACGTATCGGCGCCGAAGTAACCGAACTCCAGGAGCAGTTGCGCGCCCTGCAGCACGACCAGGCCCTGCTGGTGAACCTGCAGCGGACGCTGGGCGGCGAGAGCCCCACGCCAGTCGGCCCGGACACCACAGGGAGCGCCGCGGCCGAACCCTCCGTACCGCGGCAGGCTTCCGCCGAGACCAAGCCGGCCAGGCAGAAGAAGTCCGCCGCCCCCAAATCCCGGAAGACTGCGGCCAAGAGCCCCGAGACGAAGGCGTCCGCACCCGCGGCGAAGCCCACCCTCGTCGAGCTCATCCGCACCTATCTCGGCCAGCAGTCCGAACCGCGCTCCGCCGCGGAAATCAGCACCGCGCTGGCCCAGGCCCGTCCCGACCGCGACATCAAGCCCAAGGTCGTGCGCACCACGGTGGAAGGACTCGTCGCCAAGGGACACGTCCACCGCACCAAGCAAGGCGCCTCCGTCTTCTACACCGCGGCTCCGACCAAACCCGCCGACACCCCCGCGGAGCAAAACGACCCGGCCACCGCCTGACCGGGACGGCGTCCACTGCACACCCCCGCCGACGTGCGTGCGACACCACCGCCGCCGAGTGGACGCCGCCCCAACCGTGGCCGCCCGTGCCGGCCCGGCCATCCCAGTCGCCGTCCGTCAGTCCTGCGGCAAAGACAGCGCCGAACCGTGCAGCCGGACGTAACCGGAGCGCAGGCAGGACGGTTGGAAGGGACGTGACTCCTCCTCGGCCTGTCCGGTGACGGGGCGACGCACTTTCCCCCTTCTCTCTGCCTCTCTGCACAGGCGGAAACAGGAGGGAGAGACAGCCGGAGAGGGCGTCACCGCGGCCTGGCATGCGCGGAGCCAGGCTCCCGGTCTACCCCAGGCCACCTGGCTCTACTTCCGGCCGCCTACGGCGATCGGCACTGCCTCCAGCTTACGCCGCAGGTCACGGCGCTGCTTCAGGCAGCGACGCCGAGCTCTTTGCGGGTCCGCTGGACGAACTCCCGCACAGCCAGCTCCCGGCGCCAGGGGGCGAGGGCGGCGTTGAACTCGCGGACGTAGTCCTTGGCCCGGGAGGATTGGACGCGGGCGAGGATGTCGACGGACCGGTTGCCGAGTTCGAGGCCGTGGTCGAGGTCGCGGGCCTGGAGGTGGGCGGTCCCGACGATGGCGAGGCGCATGCCGACGGAGCGGGTGAACACCCCGGTCGGCATCGCGGTGGCCTGCTGATTCCAGCCGAGGGCGGCCTTGGGGTTCTTCAGGTCGCGGAAGATCTCGGCGGCGTCCGCGGAGAGCCGGGAGTGCGCATAAAAGTCGATCCAGGCGGGCTCGTCGCCGCTGTCGTCCTTCGCCTGCCCCAGCAGGTCCTCGGAGGCTTTCAGGGCCCGGGAGGCGGCCCGGGCGTCGTTCTCGCGGGCGTGGGCTCGGGCCTCGATGAGCTTGGTGAACGCCAGCACCCGAGGGACGGCCTGGCCTTTAGCCCGCTCGAAGGCACCTTGGGCCATGTCCACAGCCTCGGACACAAAGCCCCGCATCAGGGTCTGCATGGCCATGGTGGTCAGCACATAGCAGCCCAGCTGCACGTCGCCGCCGGCTCGGGCCAGGCGGAGGGCCTGGATGAAGTGCCGCTGGGCGGCATCATGCTGACCGACATCGAACGCGGTCCACCCGGCAAGCCTCGACAACTCGGCGGTGACGGAGAAGAGTTCGCGGCCGATCTCGTCGGAGAAGCTGCCCTGCAGCAGCGGGCCCGCACGGTGGTCGAGGCAGTCGGTGACGGAGCTGGCCTTCCAGTTCCCGCCGCCGTATTTGGAGTCCCACCGCCTTGCGTCGTCGGCGGCCTCGCGCAGTTCGTCGAGGTCGGCCCGGCCGACCTGTCCGCCGCCGCTATGGTCGGCGGTCTCGTCGGCGGGGGTGACGAGCCATCGGGTGACGGGGGTGGTGAAGGCGGAGGCGGCGAAGCCGGATCCGGCCAGAAAGTCGCGGCGGTTCACGGAGCTCCAGAACGAGGTGGCGACGCGGACGGCGTCGGCGGGGTCTCGCGGGAAATCCAACCCCACATCCGCGTCGATTGTCTCCGCCTCGCCCATACCGATCTCGCCGAGGTTGACGGGTCGTCCGAGCCTCTCGCCGATGGCCTGCGACAACAGCTTCGGGACCGGCCATTTCGGCGTCATCCCCCGCCTGCACCAGTTCGCTACCGACGTATGTGAATAGTCGGTCTCTATCCCGGCGGCATGGGCGAGCTCGTTGACGCGCAGAGCCAGGGACTTGTGGCTCGCGCCGCTGGCTTCGATGAGCCGGGCCAGGTCCGCGTTGGGCGGACGGGTCCGGCGAGTGGTCGACGCCACGGCCTTCTCCCTTGCCGGTGACAGGCCGGAGCACGCACAACTCGAACAAACAGTTGAGTACGTATGTCTGTACTTGGTGGCGCACGAGGTTCGTACTCGACTGGGGACGAAGAGTCGTACATGTTCCGCGTGTTGGGTCTCTGACGATATTCCTCCTGGCCCGGCCGCGAACCGCGTTTGCGAGTTGTGAGCCCCCCTGCGAGCCCTCCCAGCGATCTTGTCGGGCGGCTGTGATGAGAGCCCAGGCCGCCTCCGGGACCGGAACGGATCTCCTTCCGGCGGCGGCCGCCGCCAAGGCACCACCGCACTCGGGGGGTGAACCAGATATGTGCGGAATCGCAGGACTGGCCGGAGCCGACGCCGTCCGGCACGAGAGCATGGTCGGCGCCATGGGTGCCTCGCAATCGCATCGCGGCCCGGACGGCACCATGCACGCCGCCGCGGCCGATGGCCGGGCGGTGCTGGCCATGAACACGCTGTTGATCGTCGACCCGCAGGCCATGCCCGGCCCCTACCTGGAGCGCGAGTCCGGGGTGCTGTTGGCCTTCAACGGCGAGATCTACAACTACCGCCAGCAGGCGAAGGCTTGGGGCGTCCCGCTCGGTCCTCGGGACACGGACGCACACTTCGTGCTGCGGGCCTGGGCCAAGATCGGCCCCTCCTGCCTCGACGGGCTGGACGGCATGTTCGCCCTCGCCGTCTATGACCCGCGCATCGGCAAGCTGTTCCTCGCGCGGGACCGGCTCGGCGAGAAGCCTCTCTACTGGCGCCTCGACGGCGGCCGGCTCGCGTTCGCCTCCGAGGTCACCACCCTCACCGGCTACGGCACCGCACCCTTGGTGCTGCGGCCCGAGGTCCTCGCGATCGAGACGCCGGTCGGCGTCGACACCCCCTTCCAGGACATCCAGCTGCTGGCCCACGCCACCCTGCTGACCTTCGACATCGCCACCGGCTCGCTCGACCAGCACGTCTACTGGAACCTGGCCGATCGGCAGCCCTTCGAGGGCACCTACGCCGAGGCCCTGGCGAAGTTCTCCGTCGTCCTGGCCGGGCAGGTCCCGCTCAGGGCCCCGGCCTGCGACTTCGCGCTCTTACTCTCCGGCGGACTCGACTCGTCGGTGCTGGCCTACCTGCTTCGACCGCCGGTCTGCGTCACCGTCCGCTACCCCGGCCAGGACCGCCTCGACGAATCGAAGATCGCCACGAGGATCGCGGCCGACATCGGCGCCGAGCTGGTGGTCGTCGAGCCGGACCCGATCGACTTCACCAAGGTGCTGCCGCACATGATGTCCGCGCTGGACTACCCGATGGGCAACGCGTCCACGTTCTCCGAGTACATGGCCTACCGGAAGATCGCCGACCTCGGCTTGAAGGTCACCGTCGCTCGCCAAGCCCCCGGCCGCGATGCGGCCGCTGCTGGAGGGCGGCCTGAAGCCGGGCGGGCGGTTCGACCGCACCCGGATGCAGGCCCTCATGGCGGCCGCCTGGTTCTGCGACCAGACAGTGAGGGCTGCCGCATGACGA
Source organism: Streptomyces yerevanensis (assembly GCF_000716805.1). NCBI lineage: Bacteria > Bacillati > Actinomycetota > Actinomycetes > Kitasatosporales > Streptomycetaceae > Streptomyces > Streptomyces yerevanensis. Next base: position 24,365 of record NZ_JNWJ01000071.1, read on the forward strand.
TCCCTCACCTCACTACCGTGTCCGGATGCACCAGGACACCACTGCTGAAAGCCCGGCCACCGCCCGCGGAGCGGTCGCGATCATCGCCAACCGCCGTGGCGAACTCCTCCTACACCTCCGTGACGACCTGCCCGGCATCGCCTGGCCGGACCACTGGAGCGTCCTGGGCGGCGGCTGCGACCCCGGCGAGGACCCCCGCCAGGCGATCGTCCGCGAGCTCGACGAGGAAGCGGGCCTCGCCGTCGATGGCCTCACCGAGCTCTTCGAAATCCGCGACGAGCACGGCTCCGGGCAGCTGATCACATTCTTCGCCGCCTCCTGGGACGGCGACGAGAGTGCCCTGCCCCTCGCCGAGGGCGTCAAGTTCCAGTTCCTCGCCCCCGAAGACCTCGAATTCCGCACGATCCCGCCATTCATCCGGGACGGGATCAACCGCTACCTGGCCACCCGGCCCGCCTGAGCACCCCGCCCTTGCGGGCGGGGCAGAGGTGGGGGCCGTCGGCGGCCCTCACCTCGCAAAGGAACCCCGTCATGAAGCTCACCGTCGTCGGCTGCGGCTACCTCGGCGCCACCCACGCCGCCTGCATGGCCGAACTCGGCCACGAGGTCCTCGGCATGGACTCCGACACGGACAAGGTCGCGATCCTCAACTCCGGCAAGGCACCGTTCCACGAACGCGACCTCGACGAGATACTGGCCCGCCACACCGCCTCGGGGCGCCTGAAGTTCACCGCCTCCTACGCCGAGGCCGCTGCCTTCGCCGACCTGCACTTCATCGGGGTCGGCACCCCGCAGCAGTCCGGCGAACACGCCTACGACCTCAGTCACCTGTTCTCCGCCGTCCGCCAGCTCGCACCCCGTCTGAAGCGCCCGGCGGTGGTCGCGGTGAAGTCGACCGTCCCAGTCGGCACTGCACCCCGCGTCCGCGACCTGCTGCACGAGTTCGCGCCCGCCGGGGACGCGATCGAGGTCGCCTGGAACCCGGAGTTCCTGCGCGAGTCGTTCGCCATCGAGGACACCCTCCGCCCCGACCGGCTCGTCCTTGGCTTCGAGACCGAGCGCTCCTGGGCCGAAGCCATGCTGCGGCAGTGCTTCGACAAGATCATCGAGTCCGGGACGCCGACGATCGTCACCGACTGGGCCACTGCCGAACTCGCCAAAGCGTCCGCGAACGCCTTCCTGGCCACGAAGATCTCCTTCATCAACGCGATCGCCGAGGTCTGCGAAGCCTCCGGCGCCGACGTCACCCAACTCGCCGACGTCCTCGGCCACGACGTCCGCATCGGCCGCCGTGGCATGCGGCCCGGCCTCGGCTTCGGCGGCGGCTGCCTCCCCAAGGACATCCGCGGCTTCATGGCCCGCGCCGGTGAACTCGGCGTCGACCAGGCCCTGACGATCCTGCGCGAGGTCGACGCGATCAACAACCGGCGCCGCGAGCGCATGGTCGACCTGGCGCGCGAACAGCTGGAAGGCAGCCTCGCCGGCAAGCGCATCACCATCTGGGGCGCCGCCTTCAAGCCGAACACCGACGACATCCGCGACTCGCCCGCCCTGGCCGTCGCGCAGAAGCTCCACGAACTCGGCGCCACGGCCACCGTCACCGACCCGCAGGCCCTCGACAACGCCCGCAAGACGCGCCCCGAGCTCGACTACATCGACGACCCGATCGCCGCCGTCCAGGACTCCGACCTGCTACTGCACCTCACCGAGTGGCCCCAGTACTCCCACATCGACCCCCACCGCCTCGCCGCCCGCACGACGACCCCGAGGGTCATCGACGGCCGCGGCACCCTCAACGCCGACACCTGGCGCGAAGCCGGATGGGCCTTCCGGGCCCTGGGACGTCCCTGAGTCCCTCAGCGCTGCCACGGGCCCGCATGCCGAAATGCCTGATCACGGGCCCGTGGCTGCTTGCTGCTACGAGTCTCCTGCCACCCACAGGGGCAGAAGGTGCACGTTTTCTGACAAGTCGGCAGCGATCGCGCCCCAACGGCGCAGGGCCGCAGGCCAGACAGCGGCGGACCCTAGCCTTTAATCGGGGCGGAAGATCGTTAAGGATAACGGCCGGGGGCCCGGTACTGGCCGTCGATGGCAGCCTGCGACCCGGCACAATGACCGCGATGGCCACGAACAAGTACGAGGACTCTGTGCACACTGCCGACGCCTGCTGCCGCCAGGAGCGGGGGCGTTGTGGCGGGGCCGGACAGGCTGGCTGACCTACTGACACTCTCCAGGCTCTCGCCGCCGTCATTAACCTCCAGGCCAAACACGCGGATCGTGATCAGCCACCCGTCTCATGAGCTGCGCGAACATCGCGCTCAGATGAGCCGAAGCACGGTGGTTGTCACCAGCAGCGCGTGGTGAACTGCGGCCTTGGCGGAGCGCAGCACGATGGTTGTCACCAGATCGGCGCGCTACCTGTCACCAGGAGCGCGCGAAGCATGACGGTGTCATCGGCTCCGGCGCCCGGCGATCGTCGACGGCCGTCTCAACACTTTCCAGACCTTCGTCTTCGGCCACCTGCTGCCCGCGTCAGCGGCTGCCCGGATCGCGGAGCGATCCCTGCGCAAGGCGGCGCTCGGAAACTGAATTTCCGCGCCCGATGTCCGCGACCGCGAACCCGGCAAGGACGTCCTCATCTCCCTGGTCGAACACGTCCTCACCCAGAAACTCACCCCGGCCTGACGGACGGTTCGGGTCAGCCGGTGACCGTGAGCCGGATGTTGCCGATCCGCCCCATCCGGTCGAAGGAGACAACGGCGGCGTTCCCGGTCGGCAGATCGGCGATCAGCCGGTCGCCTTCCACGCGCTGCGGCACCCCGTGGTGCTCGAAGTACCCCGTGACGGCCTGTCGCGGCGAACGCCCGATGAGTGAGACCCCGGCCATGAGCACGCGCGGCAGGGCGACCGGATCGAGCTGGGCGCTCGGCACCTTCGGGTCGTCTGGCAGGAAGTACACCTGGGTGCCGGGCCCGGCGGGCTGCCCGATGTACCCGGGAGTGTTGGCTACCCCCATCCCCGCGAAGGCCAGCATCTCGGCGGCCCGCCGAGGATCGTCGAACCCGGACAGATCGAGTTCCTCAGCGGTGAACTCAGGAATCCCGTGCGCCTGCCCGTACCGTGCCACGGCAGCGGACAACGCCACGACCTCACTCCCGCCGAGCCCCGGATTTGCCCAGCCCCACAGCCAGGAGCCCCCCTCCATGTCGTACGTCCCAAGGACACCGACCCGTAGCTGCACCTCCCCCTGCCGGTACGAACACGTCGGCAGGTCCGCGCTCCACGGCGCCTCGGGCAGGAACTCCATGAGCGCCTCGAGCTGAGCGGCGCCCCAGACGGAGTGCCGTTCCGCCTCGAGCAGGAACTGGTCGCTGAATCCCTTTGTCATGATCACGAGCGTAGGGGGCGAGACCCAACGACGGGTAGCCCGGGCTCCGTTCCCCCCGTTACCGTCTTCCGTGCCTCGGCTCAGGTCGTGTGCCGAAGCACGATAGGTGTCACCATTGGCGGCCACTGACCTGGGGCATCAGCACGGCGAGGCACTGCAGTTGTCACCAGGTCGGCATGCTATTTGTCACCAGCAGCGCGGAAAGCATGGCAGTTGTCGCCGGCTCCAATGCTCCGCCGCCATGCGACCTGCACGACGGTTCCGTGTGACTGAGCTGCTCGGCATGGACTCATCAGCGCCTTCATGCCCACCGCTAGGAGTCGAGGGATGCGGTGTTGCGTCGGGTCTCCGCGAGGTGGATGTCGATGTACCGGGTGAGGATCAGCGCGTCCTGCGGCTCGTCAGCCTGGAAGGTGACGCGACGCAGCAGGCTGACTCCGTCGAGCGTGACGCCCTCGCGGGCGAGCACGAAGACGAGGGCGAGGAGAGCGGACCGGGCGTTGCCGTCGTCGAAGGGATGGAAGAAGCACACGTCGAGATAGGCACGTGCGGCGCGGGCGATGAGGGGAACGGGCCGATCGGCGTGGCGCGCGCTCTCGGCCAGGCAGGCGTCGAGGCGGGCTCGGGTGTCCGGGCCGATGCCATAGCGTTCCCTGCCCCCCTTGGCGAAGGCCGGCAGGTTGCGGAACGGCGGCGGCTGCGGTGTGCCCAGCACGTGCTGCTGCCAGCGCTGAAGCAGCTCGAAGTCGAGGGCGGCGCCGCGCGCCGCGTCGGTCCGCAACAGGTCCAGGGCGGCGAGCAGGCCCTGTGCGCGGGCGGGATCCAAGGCGCCGTCGAAGGTGTGTATGTCCTCCGCCACGCCGTCGCGCGACGGAACCACCGGTTCGTCCCCGCCGCCGTCCGGAACGTCCTGCCATGGCACTGTCTCGCGCACCGCGAGCCAGCGCTCGAGGTGGTCCGGCGCGGGTCCGGCGGATTGTGCGCCGTCGTCCGGCCGCAGCGACAGCGCGAGCCGCTCCGCGACGTCCTCGACCAGCACGATGTCGGGGCCGGTCCAGCTCGCGAACCGCCCGCCGATCGCCTCGTCGACCAGCTCTTGCGCGAGGTCGGGCGCGACGCCCCAGCGGCTGAGGAACCAGGTGAGCACTTGACGGCAGTGTCCGTGCCAACCGCTGCCGCAGCCTGTGCGGTCGGTCACCTGCAGGATCAGGTTCCGGGCGGCACGCTCCCAGAGGATCCGCTGGTCCTGGATGCCAGCCAGGTCCAGCGGGTACGCGTCGAACCACCCGGCGAGACTCTCCAGCCACTCGCGCCATTCGCGCAGCGCCGCGACGACACGGGCGAGCGTCTCCTGCGGTGTGGTGATCGAGTCCCGGGGGCAGCACCAGTTCCCGACGGGTCCTCCGTCGAAGTCGCCTTCGTCGTGCGACCAGCGCCAGCCCACGGTCCAGCGGTCGTAGTGCTCGGCGAGTGCGTGCGACATGGCGTCGGCCCAGGGCTGTCCCTCGCCCCAGCTCCAGGCATGCATCGCCGGGTCACCGAAGTGGATGTCCGGGCGGCTGGGTACCCTCCGGGCGGGCCCGAGCGATCGCACCACCTGCGGCGCCGACGCGCTGTCGAAAAAATGACGGCCGGGATCCACATCGTCCCAGGTCAGAAAACGGGGGGCCAGCTCGACAATCACCGCGCAAGCCTGCCACGTCGGCCCGACTGTGGTTCAAGCGAATTACCGCGGGAGGCGCCAGCCGAAGTGTTCAGTCTCATCCCGTCAGTCGCCCTGAGCGGGCCCGTCCTGCGATCTTGGTGACAACAAGCATGCCTCTGTGACAACTACCGCGCTTCGGCTCAACAACTTCCACGCAGCGGACTCGCCTCGTCCTCCTGTCAGAAGTCGAGTTCGACGTAGTCGATGTCGGTGAAGGCCACCTGCAGGCCGGGGGCGCGCCGTCCGCGGCCACGCTTCACCTCCGCGGCGAGGAGATCCGGCAGCGTGCTGAGCGCGTCCGTTGCGCGCCGGGCGTCTCCGAGCGCTGACCTGGGCGGGGAACAGCCGGGCTACGTGGCAGTACGGGACGGATTCGAGGCACGGGTACGGGATCGGGCCGGCGCTGTGGTCGTGACACGACACGGTCACAGCGTCGGCGTCGGCGGCCACCAGGGGGTCACCGACGCCGACAGCGATGCGCTTCGGGGGCGGGACAGGGGGTCACTCGCCGGGCTTGATGCGCCCACGCCAGGCTCCGGACTCGCCGCCGCGGCCCTCGATGTACTCCTTGAAACGCTGCATGTCGCCCTTCACTCGCCGGTCGATCACTCCCAGCATGTCGCCGGTCTTCTCCGCGGCGCCGGTGGGCTCGACGTCCATGACGAGCTCGACCCGGGTGTGCGTGTCGTCCAGGCGCTGGAAACGGACCGTGCCCTTCTGCCTGGTGTCACCCGTGGTGGTGCGCCACGTGATGCGCTCGTCGGGGAGCTGGTCGACGATCTCGGTGTCGAACTCGCGCTTCACCCCGCTGACCTTGGTGGTCCAGTGGTTGTGGCGCTCATCGAGCTGCCTGACTTCCTCGACCCCTTCCATGAACCGCGGGAACTCCTCGAACTGGGTCCACTGGTTGTAGGCGGTGTGCACAGGAACCTCGACCTCCACCGCTTCCTTGACCGTGCTCATCTGAGAACCTCCCTCTCTACTGGATCGGTCGCAGCCAGGGCCAACGACCAGCCCACGGCCTCGGTACGCTGAGGCGAGTACCCGAGGATCACTCGTCTAACGACCGGTTAGCCACGTCCCGTGCTGGTCGTAGAGGCGCGGTCATGCAGCGGAGGGTTCGAGGCACGTTCACGGCCGACAAACGCGCCCCTCATCCAGAACCACCCAGCGACAGAGCCGCGACCGGCGCCGCGGCCGGGCCGAACCGCTTGGCACAGGTCCAGGTAACGGCGCAGCCGTACGCCGGGCTGGCCGGGGTCCCGGGTCGTACGGTCGCTGGTCGCAGTCGCCACATCGTCTGGTGATGCCGCTTCTTGAAAGTAAGTGGCCACCCCTGCTGACTTCGTTCGCCAGACCTGCTCTTGTTTCCCACCCCGCGAGGTGGCCGATGTCGGTGAAGCGGGTCCGGCCGACCGCCCAGGGTGTGGGAGCACCACGACCGGTCAAAGAGCCCTCTTCGAGCGTCGCTTCGCGATGGCCTGCGCCCACCGTTACGGGCCGGCCTTCGGCTGCCAGGCCGAGGGCGGATCCCGCTTCCGGGGCTCAGTGCGTGCCGACGCCGTGAGTGGTGCCGTCGGCGATGGCCTGGAGTTTGTCGGGGTTGGCGACGTTGTGGATGGTGGTGATACGGCCGTCGGCGTCGAAGTCGAAGGTGACTGTGGCGATCACGCGGCCCGGTCGGCCCGGCCCGCTGAACACCATGCCCGGGCCGCCGTTGATCTCGACCAGTTCGGCGTTCATGTCGGCGGGCTCGATGCCCTGGTAGGTGACGGTGCCGATGGCCGCGAACCAGGCAGCCACCGTCTGGGCGCCCACAACCGGACGCAGGGCCTGTCGGACCTTGCCGCCGCCGTCGGTCCACAGGGTGACGTCCGGGGACAGCAACTCCATCAGGGCGTTGACGTCACCGCCGGTCGCGGCGGCGAAGAACCGTTCGGTGACCTCGCGCTGCCGTGAGCGGTCCGCGGTGAAACGCGGCCGTCGGGCCCGTACGTGCTCACGAGCGCGGTGTGCCGCCTGCCGCACCGCGGGCTCGGAACGCTCCACCACCTCGGCGATTTCGGCATGGCTGAAGCCGAAGACCTCCTTCAGCACGAACACCGCGCGCTCGAGCGGGCTCAGCGTCTCCAGCACCACCAGCATCGCCATCGACACCGACTCGGCGTCCATGACGGTGTCGGCGGTGTCGCCGCTGGTGAGGATGGGCTCCGGAAGCCAGGGGCCCACGTAGGTCTCGCGCTTGTGCCGAGTGGAGCGCAGCCGTGCCAGGGCCAGGTTCGACACGATCCGTGTCAGGTATGCCTTGGGGTCGGCCACCTGCGAGCGCTCGGCGGCCGACCACTTGATCCAGGCGTCCTGGACCGCGTCCTCGGCATCGACCGCGGTGCCGAGGACGCGGTAGGCCACCGAGAACAGCAGATTGCGGTGCTCGTGGAACACCTGCTGGTCGGGGTCGGAGTCGGGGTAGGGACGGGTCACCGGGCACCCCGGATCCGGGTGAAGCGGCCGCCACGCGGCCAGAACGCACCCGAGGCGGGCATCTTCTTCATACGGCCGAAGGTCGGCCAGGGCGCGGCACTCACCGTCTCCTTGTACCAGGCAGCCCTACGGCCCGTCAGATGAATTTTCCGGGGACTGTCGTCGGGGCGGGTGAACTGCACGACCGCGTCATGCCGGCCCAGGCTCACCGGCGTGTGGTAATAGCCGAAGCGGAACGGCTTGGGCTGCTTGCCCTTCAGCGTGCGGACGATCGACACCGCGGCGTGCACCCCGGCCGGCATCCCGCCCTGGCAGGTGCCGTGCATGACGCCGTAGCCCTGGCGGATCGCGGCCGCGTCACCGACGGCGTACACATCAGGGTGCGACACCGACCGCAGCGCGGTGTCGGTGACGATGCGGCCGCGCTCGTCGACGGCCAGACCGGCGGCGGCCGCCAGCGGTGACACCCTCGTGCCACTCGTCCACAGGACGGCATCGGCGGCGACGCTCTCCCCGCCCGCCAGCTCGACCGAACCGGGCAGCACCTTCACCACCTCGACCTCGCTGCGCACCGCCACGCCCAGCCGGTCGAGGGCGGACTGCAGGTAGGCCTTCGCCTTCGGGGTCAGGGCCGCACCGGGCTCGGCCCGGCCCAGCAGGACGACGTTCAGCTCCGGGTGCCGCTCGGCGATCTCCGCGGCCGCCTCGACGCCGGTCAGTCCGCTGCCGGCGATCACCACCGTCCCGCTGCCGAGCCGCGCCAGCCGGTCCGCCAGCACCTCGGCGTCCTGGGCACTGTTGAGGGTGTACGCGTGGTCCTCGACGCCCGGCACCGCCGCCGTGTCGGCCACGCTGCCCAATCCGTACACGAGCGTGTCGTAGTGCAGGACCCGGTCGTCGTCGATCCGCACCGTCTTCGCGTCCGCGTCCACCGCTGTCACCCAGCCGCGCACGAACTGCGCACCCGTACCCTGAAGCAGCTCCGGGATGTTCAACTCGGCGAGCTGCTGCCCAGTCGCCGTCATGTGCAGCCGCAGCCGCTCGGTGAACCGGTCCTGGGCATTCACCAGGGTCACCTGCACGTCCTCGCGCCGCTCGACCCGAGCCGCGAGCTGGATGGCCGCGGACATGCCCGCGTAACCCGCCCCCAGGATCAGAACGCGGTGTGTGGTCGCCCTGCCGGCTTCGTGCTGTGCGTTCATCGTTCCGCCCTTCTCCGCTTGCTGACGACCACTGGATGCAAGCTGCCCGCCCGTCCGTGACATGAGGCCGATGTGATGCGCGACACAGTCTGCGTGGTGGCGATCCCGCCCCCTGGTTGAGCCCGCGACCACTGGAGCTGTCAACGGCCATCTCGAGTCCCCCATGTTGTGAAGTCCCACGGATTGTCGGACAGATTTGTCCCGGTTGATCCAGGGCGGTCCCAGTGAGCATTCAGGTACGGCTTGCGGTGTTACGTCGCCCTCGCGGCCTGGTCCCTTTGGAGTGATCTGCGCCCTGCGTGCGGCTTCACGGCCCTCCAGGCTCCGGCCTCAGCGCCCATTTGCTCCGTGTCTCGCACCCAGATTCCGTCTGGTCTATGGACGTCACAGAAACGCCCAGCTGGTCAAGTAACGCTGTCGGTGGCGCTGTTCGCGTAGGAGCCCTTTCGTGAGCCGGCGGAAGCCGTACCCCAGCGACCTGTCCGACGCCCGATGGGCGTTGATCGAACCGGCCTTATCCGCCTGGAGGAAAGCCCGACTCGACCGCAGACCCACCGGCCAGCCGGCCCAGGTCGAACTCCGCGACGTGTTCAACGCGCTCCTCTACGTCGACCGCACGGAAATCCCCTGGAAACACCTCCCGCACGACTTCCCCAACCACGGCACCGTCTACGCCCACTACGCCGCCTGGCGCGACGAGGGAATCCTCGCCCAGCTCAACTACGACCTGACCGGCCTGGCCCACGTCAAGGAAGGACGCAAACCCGAACCGACCGCCTCCGTCATCGACACCCGATTCCAGGTGTCCGGGACGGTGATCGCCCGCGAGCACGGGGGGTGAGAGTAACGCTGTATCTGGTGCAGAAACCCGACGTTCCGGCGGTCCACCTGGTCAGCTACTTCATGGTCCTTGACGAGGCCCACGTGGGGGCGTTGTCCGGCAGTGCGGTGGAGCGCTGACAGCGTCTCACGTCCCTGTCCGGGCGGGTGACGGCGGCTGGCGGCGGCGCGGCGACCATGACAAGGTCAGCGTGA